>CAZUZD010000056.1:7771-24810 GCA_964624465.1 uncultured Isosphaeraceae bacterium | reverse complement strand
GGGGGGGGCGGACTCGCCGGCCGCGCGGCTCGGCGCGCTGGTCCCCCCGCCGCCGGTGATCGTGCAGGAGCGGGACTCGGGGCGGGGTTCCGGTACTCCTCCGGGATTTCAGCCTCTGCGGGCACCGTCCCTCGTCCCGGAGCTCCGGCCGGATCGTCCAGCCAGATGACCTCCTCGGCCTCCTCGACCGGCGTGGGATCCTGCAGGACGAGCGGCTCGTCGTCATCGGGGACCTGCGGGGTGGCTGCCGGGACGGTGGTCGGCCGGACCTTCAGCCGGCCTGGAGCCGGCGGGTCGGGCAGGGGGCTTCGTGGCAGGACGAAGATACCACCGCCGCAGGTCGGGCAGCGCAGGGCCTGGTAGCCATCATTGCGCACGCCGCGCAGAGCGTGCCCTTCGGGGCAAGCCACGCTGAAGAACTGGGGCCGGGGCGGCTCCTGGTTCGACCAGCCCTTGATCGCCTTACGCGCTCGGCCCAGGAAATCCAAGTGCTCCGTGCCTCCCCCGCTGCGTGGTTCAGCCGGCCGACCGCGGTGGACGGGGTCCACACGCCTCCAGAAGCATTATCGAGTCCCGTCCCAGCCCGGTCAACCGAGCCGATCGGCGCTTGCCGGGGCGTCCGCCACGGGGTGGCCCGACCCGCCCTCGACTCCGGGAACCGCGACGCTTGCGCCCGGGTCTCCGAGGCAGGGAGGCCTCGGTCAGCAGGCGCGGACGACACGAACCGCCATCGTTTTTCGTAGAACTTTATCCAGAAAGGACTTACGATCTGGCAGTACCGGCACCCGAGGGGCGGAAAGAAAAAACCGGGAGCAGCTTCGCCTTCCCTGACGCCTACACATGGAAGGTAGGCCCGATCACGGGTCCGTCGAGAGGCAGAGCCGACCTCTGGATCGAGCAACTGGGCCCAGCGCCCGTCCTGATCCGTTCGGCTCAAGTCTAGCCCCAGCAGAGCCTTGCTCTCCTGAGTCGGCTCGATGTCACCGAGTTGATCGCCTTGCAGGTCATGCGCCGTTCTCGGTGCATCCGGCCTGCCCGTGGAAGTTGTTGAATGAGCGCATTCGCCTGCCCACGACTGGTCACGACGCCCCGGCCCACCCAGGGTGGCCCGCCGGTGCCGTTCCCGACCCAGACGGGCACGCCGCGTTACCAGTCGCTCGACCTCTTCCGCGGCATCTTCTGCCTGTTCGTGGTCCTGGAACACCTCAGCGTGGCGCTCTGGACCGGTCACGATTACGGGGTTGGTCCGCTGGCGCCGCTCCGGACGGCCATCGTGATGTTCTT
Organism: uncultured Isosphaeraceae bacterium; assembly: GCA_964624465.1. Taxonomy (GTDB): domain Bacteria; phylum Planctomycetota; class Planctomycetia; order Isosphaerales; family Isosphaeraceae; genus CAZUZD01. The sequence continues at coordinate 23,526 of CAZUZD010000056.1, read as the reverse complement.
CAAGCTGCACATCGCCTCGCCGATGTTCTTCGTGATCAGCGGCTTCTGCATGGTGGCCAGCCTGGAGTCGTGCCGCCGCAACGGGCAGTCGGCCTGGTACTTCCTCGGTCGCCGCACCTGGAGAATTTTCCCTCCATACTGGGCGGCGGTCGCCGTATTCGCGCTGATCGTCTCCGGCCTCGACCGGCTCGGCCTCGAGAGCTGGCACCGCAACAGCTACTCGCTGGAGCTGGCCTCGGTCAGCCAGCTGACCGCGGCCCAATGGCTTGGAAACCTGAGCCTGACCGAGATCTGGCGCCCGTTCGTGATGGAGGGCGAGCCGCTCCTGTTCACCCGGGTCGCCTGGACGCTCTGCTACCAGGAGCAGTTTTACCTGATCGGCGGCCTGACGATGCTCGTCTGTGTCGGTCGGCTCCACCTGGGCCTGGCGCTGGTCACCGGCCTGTTGCTGGCCGTCGGCCTGATGCTGTTCGACGTCGGCTCGCTGCCCAACTGGGACGGGCTGTTCCTCTTCCGGTGGCACCTGTTCGCAGCCGGGATGATCGTCTACTGGCGGCTGTACCGGGTGAAGTCGCGGTCGGCTCGCCTGGCGCTGGACCTGACGCTCGCGGTCCTGATGGTCGGCGGCTTCTGGAACGACGCCCGCGAGACCGCCGCCGCCGGCCTGTTTGCCCTGCTGCTGGTGGCGTTGCGGAAGCACGACGCCACGCTGGCGAGCCTCGCGGCGACGGCCCCGCTCCGGGCCTGCGGTCGGATCTCATACAGCATCTACCTGACCCACCTGCCGATCTGCATCCTGGTCGCCTCGGCGCTCAATGCCGCGGGCGTGACCGACTTCTGGCCCAGGCTGATGCTCGTCCTGCCCCTCGGGCTGCTCGCCTCGATCGCCTTCGGCTGGGTCTTCGACCGGATGATCGACCGCCAGTTCGCCCGCCTGCCCGACTGGCTGCCCCGGGCCCACGCCCGAGGATCGGCGCTGGTGGCCGGTCCGGTCCAGACCGGCTGATCGGCCATCGCCCGGATGGTCTCCACCAGGAACTCGACGCCGCCCGGTCCGATCAGGATCGGGCGTCTCGCGTTCGGGGGCCGGGTGGGATCGGGCCGTCCGGGCGAATTCGCCTCAGACGTTTGACGATCGGGGCCGGGTCCGTTAGTGTATCGGGCTCGGTACCCTGGATTTACGTCCGTTCCTCTTGCACGGTCGCCCGGCTGCAATCGCAGGCGGGAGGTTCGACCGGGAATCGTTCCGCAACGGGTGACGTCAGAGACGAGGAGTCGACCTTGGCGCTCGCGGTGAAGGATCTGATCGATGCCGGCGTGCACTTCGGCCACCGGGCCAGCCGCTGGAACCCGAAGATGAAGCCGTACATCTACGGCAAGCGGAACCTGATCCACATCATCGACCTGAAGGAAACCGTCCGCGGCCTGCTCCGCGCGACGAAGTACTTCCATCGGGTCGCCACGAACCACGGCCTGATCCTGTTCGTCGGCACCAAGCGCCAGGCGGCCGAGATCCTCGTCGAGGAGTGTCAGCGGGGCGGCATGCCCTACGTCACCGAGCGCTGGCTCGGCGGCACCCTGACGAACTTCCGCACCATCCGCAGCCGGCTGGACCGGCTCGCTGAGCTCGAGGGCATCCTCGATGGCGAGCAGGCGCTGAGCTACTCAAAGAAGATGGTCTCGACGCTCACCCGCGAGCGGAAGAAGATCGCGCGGAACCTCGAAGGCATCCGGTCGATGACCCGGCTGCCCGAGGCCCTGTTCGTGATCGACCCGCACCGCGAGAAGATCGCCGTCAGCGAGGCCCGCAAGCTGGGCATCAAGGTCGTTTCGCTGCTCGACACCGACTGCGACCCGGACCTGGTCGACCTGCCGATCCCCGGCAACGACGACAGCATGCGGTCGATCGAGCTGATCGTGAAGCGACTGATCGACGCCATCGTCGAGGGCAAGGCGGCCGCCCCGCCCGAGCCCCCGCGTCGTGAGGAGGAGCCCGGTCCGGGTGACCGTCGTGGTCGCCGTGACGACCGCCGCGGTCCTGGCGGCCGCGGTCCGGGTGGCCCTGGCGGCGCCGGTGGCCGTGGCATGGCGGCTCGCGTGGGCGCGGCCCCGGCCGCTCGTCCCGCCGAGGTCGCCGAGCCGAACGTCGAGGCCGGCGAGGTCCCGGCCGTCGCCCCGGCGGCCGTCGAGGCCGCGATCCCGGGCGGCGAGGGCGTCACCGACGTGCCCCCGTCGGCCGACGAGTCGAACCCGGCCTGATCGGACGCTGTCCAATCCGATGACGCCGGGTGCTCCCCTCGCCGGGGGCATCCGGCGTTCCGGTTGGCGGTCCCGGCCCGCGGCAGGCCCAGACCATCCTCCGCGTGGCGCCGACCGGACCGGGTCGCCCCCGGAGACCGAGACACACGACGCGGCGTCGGTCGAGTGTCGCGTCCGCCAGCGCCCGCCGATGGCGGCCCCGACGGCCCGACGCCTCGACCCGGGCGGCCCGCCCGAAACCGAATCGATCGATCGAACCTCGTGGTTGCTGAAGAGGAGACCCACCGATGGCCGAGATCACGGCCCAAGTCGTCAACGAGTTCCGCAAGCGCACCGGCCTGGGCCTGATGGAGTGCAAGGCCCTGCTCAAGGAGGTCGACGGCGACCTCAAGAAGGCCGAGCTGCTCGCCAAGGAGAAGGGCGTCCTGAAGGCTGCCAGCCGCTCGGGCCGCGCCACCAACGCCGGCCGCGTCGAGGTGCTGCTGAGCCCCGACGGAAAGTCGGGCGCCGCGGTGCTGCTGACGTGCGAGACCGACTTCGTCGCCCGCAACGACGACTTCCAGGCCGCCGCCAAGCTGCTCGCCCGCCAGGTCCTCGAGCACGGCACCGACACGCCCGTCGCCGACCAGAAGTTCGTCGGTGACCCGTCGAAGACCGTCAAGGAGATGCTCACCGAGCTGAACGCCCGCACGGGCGAGAACGTCGCGCTGGCCGGGGCCGCTCGCCTCGTCGCCACCGGCGCCGGCCGGGTCGACTCCTACGTCCACCACGACGCCCGCACCGGCGCCATCGTGCTGGTCGAGGCCGAGGACGACGGCGTGGTCGGCAGCGACGAGGTCCGCCAGCTCGTCAAGGACCTGGCGCTCCAGGTCGTCGCCGCCCGCCCGGTGGGCACCCGCCGCGAGGACGTGCCGGCCGATCTCGTCGAGGAGAACCGCCAGGTCTTCGCCAACCAGGTCGAGAACCAGCAGGGCAGCAAGCCGGCGAACATCCGCGAGAAGATCGCCGAGGGCATGCTCAACAAGTGGTACTCGGACCTTGTCCTGCTCGAGCAGGAGTTCGTCAAGGACCCGGCCAAGAAGGTGCGCGACGTCGTCGCCGCCGCCGGCAAGGCCCTGAGCGTCCGCAACTTCGCCCGGTTCGAGGTCGCCGCGGCCCCGGTCGCCGGCGAGTGACCCGGTCGAACCCGGCCGCCTGAACCCCACGACCGCCGGCGGCAGCCCGCCGCCGGCGGTCCTCCTCCGCCCAAGCCTCTCGCGAACCGCCACCCCCGATCTCCAGTCCAGGACTCGCCGATGGATTCCGCCCGCCTGCCCGGCCCCCCGGTCTTCAAGCGCATCCTGCTCAAGCTCTCGGGCGAGAGCTTCTGCCGGCCGGGAGAGGGCGGCCTGAGCATCGAGGAGATCAGCCGGATCGCCCGCCAGGTGACCCGGGTGGCGCAGAGCGGCGTCCAGCTGGCCATCGTCGTCGGCGGCGGCAACATCCTCCGGGGGGCCTCGCTGTCCAAGGGTCAGGACGTGATCAAGGAGGCCACCGCCCACTACATGGGCATGACGGCCACCGTCATCAACGGCCTGGCGCTGCAGGACGCACTCGAGCACGAGGGCGTGCCCACCCGCCTGATGACGACCATCACGATGGACGAGGTCGCCGAGCCGTTCATCCGTCGCCGCGCCCTCTCGCACCTCGATCGCGGCCGGGTGATTATCCTGGCCACCGGCACTGGCAGCCCGTTCGTGACCACCGACACCGCGGCCGCGCTCCGTGGCAAGGAGCTGGGCGTCGAGGTGCTCATGAAGGCCACCCGCGTCGACGGCGTCTACTCGGCCGACCCCGAGAAGAACCCGCACGCCGTCCTCTATGACCACCTGGCCTACGAGCAGGTCATCCGCGACGACCTGAAGGTCATGGACATGACCGCCATCGGCATGTGCCTGGACAATCATCTGCCGATTCTGGTGTTCAACTTCAAGAAGGAAGGGAACATCGCGCGGGCCGTCTGCGGCGAGACCATCGGGACCTGGGTCGCCAACTCGCCCCGCCCGCGCCCCGCCGGCATCGCCTGACCCCGTTCCGACCCGGACCGAGTCGAGACATCCGCACGAGCCCACCCCGCGGATCCGAGGGAGACCCGTCGATGAGTATCGAGGAGATCGCGCTCGAGGCCGAAGAGCGCATGGAGAAGAGCGTTTCGCTGCTGAACGACCAGCTCAAGGGCGTCCGCACCGGCCGGGCGAACACGGGCCTCGTGGACTCGATTCGCGTCGACTACTACGGCTCGTCCACCCCCCTGAAGCAGATGGCGCGGCTCAGCACGCCCGAGCCGCAGCAGATCCTGATCCAGCCGTTCGACCAGACGGCCATCGGCGACATCATGAAGGCGATCCAGGCCGCCAACCTGGGCCTCACGCCGAATTCGGACAACAAGGTCATCCGGATGAACGTGCCGAACCTCTCGGTCGAGCAGCGCCGGAAGCTCGAGGCCCGCGTCAAGGAGCTCGCCGAGGAGGCCCGGATCGCGATCCGGAACATTCGCCGCGACGCCAACAAGCAGGCCGACGTCGAGCTCAACGACAAGGTGCTCACCGAGGACGACCACACCAAGGCCAAGGAAGAGATCCAGGACCTCACCAAGCGGTTCGAGGCCCAGGTCAACGCCATCGCCGAGAAGAAGGCCGCCGAGATCCTCGAGGACTGACCGTCGACCGCCCGGATTCCCCGGGGCGTCCCCCGGCCCCCCGACGGGGGCGCCCGGGCGCCCCGGCCGCCGGGCAACCCGCCTACAGGGGCCTTGCCGTGGCCGAACGCCCGTTGCTCCGGTCCCTCGCCGACCTCGCCGCCGGCCGCACGCTCGACGCCGCGACGATGACCGCGGTCTTCGGCGAGATCATGGCCGGCGACACGGCCGAGCCGGAGATCACGGCGCTGCTGACGGCCCTTCGGGTCCGGGGCGAGACCGCCGCCGAGCTCACCGGCGCGGCCGCCGCCACTCGCGAGCGGATGGAGCTGTTTCCGGTCCCTGACGCCTGCCGGCCGCTCCTCGACACCTGCGGCACCGGGGGCGACGGTGCCGGCACGGTCAACGTCTCGACCGCGACCGCGCTCCTGGCCGCGACCTGTGGCGCCCGGGTGGCCAAGCATGGCAACCGCTCGGCGTCGGGAAACTGCGGCAGCGCCGAGGTGCTGGCCGAGCTCGGCGTGAATCTTGACGCCCCGATCGTCACCCTCCGCCGCTGCCTGGCCGATCTGGGCATCGTGTTCCTGTTCGCCCCGCGGTTCCACCCGGCGCTGAAGCACGTCGCCGCCGCCCGCAAGCGGCTGCCGTTCCGCACCCTGTTCAACCTGGTGGGCCCGCTGGCCAACCCGGCGCGACCGGAGCGGCAACTCGTGGGCGTGGCCGGCGATCGGGCCGCCGAGCTGGTCGCCTCGGCCCTCGCCGCGCTCGGGGTCGAGCGGGCCACGGTCGTCACGGGCTCCGACGGCCTGGACGAGGTGACGCTCGCCGGTCCAACTCGGGTGCGCCTCATCGTACAGGGCCAGATCACCGAGCAGACCTGGACGCCGTCCGATTTCGGCCTGGGGCCGGTCGCCGTCGAGGCGATCCGGATCAGCGGCCCGGCCGAGGGTGCCGGGCGATTCCGCCGCCTACTCGACGGCGAGCGCGGTCCGGTTCGCGACATCGTGCTGGCGAACACGGCGGCCGCCCTGTGGACGGCCGGGCTCGTTGCCTCGCTCCCCGAGGGCGTGGCTGCCGGGGCCCGGGCGCTCGACTCGGGTGCCGCGGCCGAGCGGCTCCGGGATTGGGCCCGGCTCAGCCAGGCGGCTGACGGTTGAAGCGTTCCGGCCAGAGCTCCTCGAAGACCTGGTACCCGCCGGGCGCCATGCCCAGGTTGCGATAGGTCGCCTGGGCGGACCGGTTCTCGTGCTCGACGTAAAGCCTCAGGCCGATGACGTCGGCCTCCGAGCGAGCGGTTTCGCGGATGTGCTGGTACAGGGCCCGGAACACGCCCTGACCGCGGGCGTCCGCTAGCACGTAAACGCTCTGGAACCACCAGAACCAGCCGTTGCGCCAGTCGCTCCACTCCCGGGTGGCGGCGGCCTGGCCCACCACACCTCCGTCGACCTCGGCAACCCAGTAGCGGAGCCGGGCCGGGTCGGCCAGTGCGGCGCACACACCGCGGGCCAGAATCTCGCGGTCGAGCGCCTTCGACTCGGTCTCCTCCGCGAGCCGGATGTTGAACTCCACGAGAGTCTCGACATCCTCGGTGCGGGCGTCGCGGACGATCATGGCCCCATCGGACGGGGGGCTCGGCATCGAGAATCTCCTCCGCTCCGGACCACGGGGTGAGTCGGAACGCTGCGGAACCTCGGGAAGGTCGGCGACTCAGGAGAGCCGTTCACTGCGGCGGTTGCGGGCCCGACGGCTTGCTTCCTGGAGGACTCGCTGATCTTCCTCGGTCAGGCTCTCGCGGCCGTCGCGGGCGATCTTCGCCAGCACCTCATCGAGCCTGGCGTCGAGATGCTCCTCGGTCGGAAGATGGCTCGCCGACGGCCGGGTCCCCGAGTAGGGCGCGATCGGGCGCACCGGTCCGGGTCGGAGGCGTTCGGTCGCCTCCGGGTGCACGATGCGGAGCGACGGCCGGCGCAGGCTCGGGAACCGGCCGGTGCCGGGCCGGAACAGTCGGCCCCAGCGCAGGCCCCAGCGCTTGTACGCGAAGCCGTAGGCGGCCCCGGCCAGGTGCGCAGCGTAGGCCGTCGGGGCGGCATTGCCGCCGGTGGCCACGCCGCCGGAGAGCTGCCGCAGCAGCGAGAGGGCATCCACGCCCAGGAAAAGCACGAGCAGGACCCACATCTTCACCGGCAGCACGAACATGAAGAGCACTTCACGGTTCGGGTTGAACAGCGTGAAGAGCACCACGATCGCCATGACGGCGCCCGAGGCGCCCCACATGCCCGAGCGCGAGGGCATGGGGCCGAAATAATCGACCAGGGCCCAGACAGCGGTGCTGAAGATCCCGGCCAGGAGGTAGATCAGGACGAACTCGCGGCTGCCGTACACCGCCTCCATCTCACGCCCCACCCAGTAGAGCATGAGCATGTTGAAGACGATGTGGAGCAGGTCCCCCTCGTCGTGGAGGAAGGGGGCCGTCAGCAGCTGCCAGACGTGGAACTTTCCGATGATCTGATCGCTGTGCGCCGCCAGGATCTCGCCCAGGTTGAGGGTCGGGACGAAGACCTGGAGGACGTAGATCAGGACGTTCAGCAGGATGATCGTGCGCGTGGCCGGCGCCTCGCCGCTGAACCAGCCGCTGAAGCCTCGAGCGTCGCGGTAGTATTCGCGATCGTAGATACCCATGGCGGCTCCGACGCAACGCGAACAGGCCCACCCGGGAGCGAGCCCGGGCTGGCTTTCATCTTCGAGTCCCGTATAGATCCTGTCAACGGGACGTGCGCCCGTGCCAGGGGCCCGACCGGTCGCGTGCCGGGGGGGAATCAATCGCTGGCGAGGGCCTCGAGCGCCTCGGAGCGCGTCTGGTAAATCGGCCAGACCCGGTCCAGCGAGGTCATCCGGAGCAGGTCACGAACGGGCTTCGAGATCCCCGTCAGGACCATGGTGCCGCCCCGGGTCGAGACCTGCTTCCAGCAGCGGATCATCACCGCCAGGAAGGCCGATCCGACGAAGCTCAGGCCGGAGAGGTCGAACACGACCAGCGGCACCTTCAGATCCTGAATCGGCTTCAGGACCAGCTCGACGGCCCCCTCGACGTGGCCGGGGTCGAGCGATTCGAGCGACGGGGCGACCCGAATCAGGAGCGCATCGCCATGCCGCTCGATCGTGAATGCGTTCTCGGAGCTGGGCTGGTAGGCATGCATGGACCGATCCGCGCGCGGGAATCAGACGCTGACCCTGGATGCACTCAGGGTAGCGCGGCGGTCGGGTCGGAACAAGCCCCGAGCGGCCATCGGCCCGAGTTTCTCCCCTCGGGCCCCGGTCCGGCGATCGGTCGCCGCCTCAGGCCGAGGGGCGGCAGTCGGTGAAGGCGCGGACCACCTCGAAGAGGTCCTGGCTGACCAGGATCTGGTCGTCCTCGAAGTCACGCAGCCACACGAACTTGTCGCGGTACGCCTGCGCCAGCAGCGGGTAGAGTTCCGAGAGCCGGATCGGCACCGCGGGGCGGGTCGCCCGGTCGGCGGCATCCTCGTCGGGGCGGGGGAACACGCGGAGTCGTGCAACTGCCATCGGATCTCCTCCTCGATGAAGGCCGCGACCCGCCGTGGCGGGAGGTGGCCTTTAGCTGCCCAGGCCGGCGACGGCCAGGCCCGGTGCCGACCGGTCCCCGATCCGCCAGGCCGTCCGATGCCTGGATCTCGACGATGGTGGGATCGGCCGCCGCAGGGGCCGGACATCAGCCAAATCCGGAACCCGACGGCAACGGTCGCGACGATTGCAACGATCAAGGCCGCCATCCCCTGGCCCTGGAATCGGTTACGAAGGTTGGTCGCGTCTCAACTTGTGGGACGGTTCGCGCTACAATCGGGCCAGCGGCCGATGCCCCCTCCCACCACGCCCGAAACCCCGGTCCCCTCCCCGAGCCCCCCCCCCCAGCGCCGTCCCCCACACCCCGGCAACGTGCCCCCCCAGCCCCCCCCCAACCAGCCGGACGAGTCGCTCGATGAAGCGGCGCTGGTGCGGATCGTCCGCCATCAGCTCGAGGCCGGCGTCCACGGCCTCTGGGTGCTGGGGACAACCGCCCGGTTCGACCTCGTCACCGAGACCGTCCAGCGCCGGGCCGCCGAGATCGTGGCCCGGGAGGCCGCCGGCAAGGTGCCGCTGGTCCTCAATATCTCGGAGATGGGCACCCGCCGGACCCTGGAGCGAGCGGCCCGGTACGATGACCTGCCTTACGATTACTACGCGGCGCTGGCGCCCTGGTACCAGCCGATGAGCCCGGCGGAGGTCTCCGACTTCTACCACGCCCTGGCCGATCGGCTCGCCCGGCCGCTCGTCATCTACAATGCCCCCTGGGTCTGCAACCAGCTCAGCTTCGAGGGCCTGCGGCGGCTGGCCGACCATCCCCGGATCGTGGGGACCAAGGACGTCTCGTCGGTGCTCGCCCGGTCGCTCGACTGGACTCCCGAGGAGCGCCGACGGCAGGACTTCAGCTACCTCTACGGCTCTGATCTGATCGGCTTCTCGACCGAGCTCGGGGCCGACGGCTTCGTCTCGGCGCTCTCCAACGCGGTGCCCGAGCTGTCGGTGGCGCTCTGGGACGCCGCCCGCTCGGGTGACGCGGGACGCGCCTTCCTCCTCCAGTCGCAGTTCACCAGGATCGGCCGGGCCATGGCCTTCGGCTCGATGCACAGCTGCCTGGAGGTGGCCATGAAGCACCGCGGCCTGCTCGACCGGATGCTGCCGGCCCCCGTCCGCTCGGCCGATGAGGCCACCACCCGTCGGGTCATCGACGTGCTCGACTCGGTGGGCGTGCAGCCGACCGCCTGAGCCCTTGGCTCCGCCGGAGCCGCACCGGTCCCTGCAACCACGTTCCGTCTCGGTCAGCATCCCTGGAGGAGGCCGGTTTCATGACCCAGTCGAGCCGGTTCAGAGCGCAGGCGGCGGGGCTGGTGCTGGCGCTCCTCTGCGGGGTGGCCACGGGCCAGGAACTCACCAACTCCCAGGACGCGCCGGCGGTGACGGCCGAACTGGCAAAGCTGGCCGGCACCTGGCAACTGCTTTACGCCGAGACCGACGGCGTTGCGGCCCCGGCGGAGCGGCTGGCTCAGATTCGCATCACCTTCACGGGCGCGACCCACACCGTCCGCTTCGGCGAGCAGGTGATCGCCGCCGCAATCCCGTTCCGGCTCGACCCGGCGGCGACTCCTGCCCGGACGGAGGACCGCATCCACCCGACCACCGGACCAGACACCACGATCCGGGGCATCTATCGCCTGGAGGGCGACCTGCTCGTCTCGTGCGTCGGCCAGCCCGACGCCCCACGACCGCCGGAGTTCCGCACCGAGGCCGGCTCGGGTCACACGCTGCGCATCTTTCGAAGGGTTCGTGAGGCCGAGGATGCCAGGGGTCGGGCCATCGCGGCCGAGCTGGGCCGACTGGACGGCTCCTGGCGGGTCGAGACCCGGAAACTCAACGGCCGGGCGATTCCGCCGACGGCCTTCACCGGCTCGGTGCTGACCCTCGACGGCGGTCGGTTCCGCATGACCGAACCGAGCGGCGACCTGGCGGGTTTCATCGTCATCGACCCGACCACCGACCCCAGCCGGATGGACGTTGTGTACACCGAAGGCCGCCTTCGCGGCCGGGTGACCCGCGCCCTGTACCGCCTGGGCGACCAGACGTATACCTTCTGCTTCGGGGTGACGAACGGGGACCGACCCACCTCCTTCGACTCTCCCGCGGGTGGTGGCCAGGGCGTCGACATCCTGAAGCGGGTCCGCCCGTAGCGGCGGCTCCCGGCCACCGGTTCCCGCTCCCGCACCATCGAGGTCGCCACCATGATCCGTCGGCTCCTGATCTCTGCGGCGGCCCTGATCGGACTCAACCTCGGCGCGGTGCCGGCCGGGGGGCCGTGGGCCATCGTTCGCGCTCCGGGCGAGGCCCGGTGCCGTGGGCTCGACGTGGTCGACGCCGAGACGGCCTGGGCCTCCGGTACCGGCGGCGCGGTGTACCGCACCACCGACGGCGGCCGGAGCTGGCAAGCCCGCAACGTGCCCGAGGCCGCGGAACTCGACCTTCGCGATATCGAGGCGATCGACGCCCGCACGGCCTTCGCCCTGGCCGCCGGACCGGGTCCGGCCTCCCGGATCTTTCGCACCCGCGATGCTGGAGCGACCTGGGAGACGGTGTACACCAACCGCGATCCCGCCGGCTTCCTGGATGCCATCGCCTTCTTTGACGCCGAGCACGGCCTGGCCCTGGGCGATCCGCTGGAGGGTCACTTCACCCTGCTGCGCACCGAGGACGGCGGCCGCACCTGGACACCCGCCGATTCCGTGCCCCCGGCCGCCGAGGGCGAGGCGGCGTTCGCGGCGAGCGGCACCTGCCTGACGGTGCAGGGGGACCGGCACGCGTGGTTCGTCACCGGCGGCGGGCAGCAGGCCCGCGTCTACCGCTCCGACGACCGCGGCCGCACCTGGACCGCCCACGAGACGCCGGTCACCACCGGGTCCGCCTCGTCAGGGCTGTTCTCGGTCGTCTTCCGGGACGCCGAGCATGGGGTCGCACTCGGTGGGGACTACCGCGAGCCGGCGCGCCCGGGGCCGGTGATCCTCACCGACGATGGCGGCCGCTCCTGGAAACGAGCCGAGGGCGCGGGCCTCTCGGGCTATCGCTCGGGCGTCGCCCTGGTGCCCATCACGGGCGGGACGACGCTGGTGGCCGTTGGACCGGGCGGTGGTGATGTCTCCCGCGATGGCGGCCGGAGCTGGGTGCCGCTGGACGCGACGGGGTTCCATGCGGTCGGATTCGCCGCCAGCGGGGGGCAGGTCACCGGCCTGGCCACCGGCGATGCCGGCCTGATCGGTCGATTCCTCGATATCGATCAGCTCAGGCCGTCGCCGCGATAACGCCGGGGAACCATCAGCGGCCCGGCGCCGGCTCCAGCCAGATCGGCTGGCTGAAGGCGCCATTGGCGGCGATGTCCCAGGCCTCGACGCGCACCCAGCGGCGGCCGGCGAGCTCGGACGTCAGCTCCAGCCGACGGTTGCCGAACGCCCGCGTGTCCGACAGGTCAATCCGCTCGCGGTAGACCCGCTCGCCATCGCCAGAGATGACCTCGGCGAACCGCAGCGGGAAGGTCCAGTCCAGGTCGAGCACGAGGGTCGGTCGAGTGGCGTCCAGCCGCACCGTGGCGCCGCTGGGCTGGCCGGCGACGGTGAAATCGCGGAGGCGCACCTCGCCGGTGGTCGTGAAGAACCGGCCGCCCCGCAGGGCGTCGAGGATCGGCTGCCAGCCGTCCTCGAAGCGAGGCACGGAGTCCAGCCGCAGGTAATTGACGTTCATGTGCCCGAACAGCTCGTGGGTCGAGTCGATCTTGAAGACGTCCACCTCGCCCACGAGCTGCTTGCGATCGCCCCAGTTGGCCATGTCGTCGAGCAGGTCGAGGCAGCGCTCGCCCAGCCGCTCGCGCGAGAGGTCGGCGGGCATCGCCTTCCACGCGGCACCCAGCCAGGTCGGGGCGCGGAAGTAATCCGTGAGCCGATAGGCATCCGGCGCCCAGTTCGAGGCCTTGATCCGCGGATGCGCCGTCCAGGCGAGCCCTTGCTCGGTCTCCAGAAGCTGCTGCAACTCGGCGGCATTTCCCACCCGATACAGCCTGCCGAACTGCGGATCGTCCGCCACGAACGGCTCCCCCTCCGCACGCTTCATGATCCAGGCCACCGGGCGAGGGAACAGGTACAGCCAGTGGCCCGGGGGCACGCCGGGCTGACCGTGGCCGAAGTGGACGTTGGCCTCCTCGCCCGGCAGCAGCAGCAGACGGTCATCCGAGAGCCGCCGGCACTCGGCGAACATGGCAGCCAGCTCCTGGCGCCGGAGCGGCCCGGCGTCCTGGGGGTGACCGTCGCCATGGAACTCGGCGAGGTGGACGATCCGCACGTTCAGGTCGCGGAAGATCCGGACCAGCTCGGGCTCGGTCCTCGGCCCGCCCTTCGCGTGCTCCGCGAGGGCGGCCATTGCGAGTGCCACGTGCCAGTGGCTGCTGAAGGTGACGTGGCCGGGCAGGTCGTCGTAGCGATCGCCGCGGGTGAACCGCAAGGTCTCGCGGCCGGCCGCCTCGGGATCACCACGCACCGGCAGGTAGAAGACGCCCAGCCGCTGCGTCGTGCCAGGCGGGGCGTTGAACCAGGGGACGTAGTTTCCACCGCCGGTCTCGGTCTGGCGAATCCCGAACCCGGTCCGGGTTTCCAGCCCTCCATGGCCGGCGCCCGACCACACAGTCTGCTGGTTGTCGGTCAGATCGCGCGGGAAAAAGTACTGGTGCGGGGGCGGGAAACTCGCCAGCGATCCGCCGCTGGTCCGGGCGACGAGGAACCGAGATCGCACCGCCTGCGCCGTGTCTTCGGCGCCGCGGCGGGCCGCAACGCGACGCCAGGCACCCGTCGTATCGATCCAGGCGAGATCCTGCCAGGGTAGGTCCCCGGTGGCCTCCGGCGCGACCAGCCCGGCGTCGTAGAGGAAGGCCGTCTGGGGCCGATCGGTCGCCACCACCGCCTCGACCTGGATCAGCCGGGAGCCAGGGTACACCGTCAGATCCACGGTGCCCCGGAATGGTCCCAGCTCGAGCGGGCCGATGGACACGCTGGCGGAGTGGCCGCGGCTGGAGACCCGAATGCGGTCGCGGCCCAATTTGCCCGCGTGGGTCGTGTGCGGCCGCTTCGCCGGGCTATCGAAAAACGTGTTGAAGACACTCATCGTCGGCGGCCGATCGGGCATCCCCTCCCGCGTCCCGACGGTCACGAACGTCACGGGATCCACGCCGGCCAGCACCACGGCGGGCTCCGACCCGGCCTCGCCCAGCGTCAGCGACCCGATCAACGGCCGCATCGGATCGAAGTCGAGCGTCATGCCGGCTCGCTCCGCGCCCTCGGTCGGCCATTCGAGGCGGACCCGCCCCCCGGATTCCTCCAGGATCACGCCGCAGGCCGGGTCGAAGCCGCTGCGGTCGATGTCCGTCCGAGGAGTTCCCCCCCTGGCCGGCGCGGGCACGAGCCCGAGGCAGGCGAGGAGCGTCCAGGCGAGTCGGGAGCGGAGTCGCCGGGTCATGTTCGGAGTCCGAGTGGGGAGATGGCGTGCGTGCCCAGTCGCAGCGCGTTCGATCTCGCGAGCCGCGACCCTGGATGCCGAGCATGCCGGCACGGCAGGCCTCGATCAAGCCTCCCGGCCGCGGACCGGGCCAGAGTCGGCGTGCTCGATCGCTGTCCAGCCGGTAGATTGGCACCCTCGGCGGCAGGGGGGCCGCCGCTCAGGAGCGCCCTGGAGAGCCGTCCGATGCCACGACCGACCGGAGGTGAGTCGTTCCCCGAGGGATTCGTCTGGGGAGCCGCCACGGCCTCGGCGCAGATCGAGGGCGCCGCCAGCCTCGATGGCAAGTCACCCTCGGTCTGGGACACCTTCGCCGCCACGCCGGGGCGGGTCCAGGACGGGGACACACCGGAGACCGCCTGCGACCATTACCACCGGTACGCGTCGGACGCTGACCTGCTGCGATCGCTCGGGCTCTCGCATTACCGGCTGTCGATCGCCTGGCCCCGGATCGTCCCGGACGGCGATGGGCCGGTGAACGTGCCCGGGCTCGATTTTTATGACCGGCTGGTCGACGCCCTGCTGGCGCGTGGGATCACGCCCTGGATCACGCTGTTCCACTGGGACCTACCCCAACGGCTCGAGGACCGCGGCGGCTGGCCGGTGCGGGCCACCGCCGAGGCCTTCCGCCCCTACTGCGAGGCAGTGGTCCGACGGCTGGCCGACCGGGTCCAGCACTGGTTCACGGTCAACGAGATCCCCTGCTTCATCGGCCACGGCTACGGCACCGGGGCCTTCGCGCCGGGCCGTCGCGAGACTCCGGCGGTCGTGAACCAGGCATACCATCACGCGCTGCTGGCTCACGGCCAAGCCGTGGCGGCCGTCCGCGAGCATGGCGGACCGTCGGCGCGGGTGGGCCTGGTACACAATCACCTGCCGGCCCCGCCGATCCCGGTCTCCGAGACCGAGACCCACATCGCCGCGGCCCGGGTCCACTACCGCCGGACCAACCGGCAGTTGATGGCGCCAGTGTTCCAGGGCCGTTACGACGAGGACTTTCTCCGCGAGGCCGGCGCAGCGGCGCCCCGGATTGAACGGGGGGACCTGTCCCTGATCGGGCAGCCGACGGACTACCTCGGCCTGAATCTGTACTGGGGCGACTTCGTGCGGGCCGACGCCAGGGGAGCGCCCGAGGTCGTCGTCTTTCCGGCTCAGTATCCGAAGGGAGATATGCCCTGGTTGCATCTGACACCCCAGGTGATGGAGTGGGCGGTGCGGCTGGCTCGCGACGAATATCAGGTGCCACCGATCTACATCACGGAGAATGGCGCCGCATTCGCAGACACCGTCCAGCCTGATGGGCGGATCGATGACCTCGATCGTCGCGAGTTCCTCCGCTCGTATCTGAGCAGCCTGCACCGCGTGATCCGCGCCGGCTACGACGTCCGCGGCTTCTTCGCCTGGTCGCTGCTCGACAACTTCGAGTGGGCCGAGGGATACGCCCGGCGGTTCGGCCTGGTCCACGTCGACTACGCCACGCAGCGTCGGACGCCGAAGCTGAGCGCCCACTGGTACCGGGACGTGATCCGGACCAATCGCCTGGTCTGACCGCGACCGGTCGGACCGCCCCCCGCACTCGGGCCCCCCCCAACCAACCCCCCCCCCCCCCCGGATAGCCCCCCCCCCGGCAGCCCCCCCCCCTGCCCACCCCCCGACCCGGGGCCCGGTACCCCCCCCC
>CAZUZD010000056.1:0-7761 GCA_964624465.1 uncultured Isosphaeraceae bacterium | reverse complement strand
GCATGACGCCGACCTGCTCCTCACCCTGACCGGTAGCCTGATCGCCGCCCTCATCTGCGGCTACATTGCGCTGCGGCTCGGACTGTCCCCCATCGTCGGCTACCTGATCAGCGGCGTGGTGACCGGCCCCTACACTCCCGGGTTCGTGGCGAACCGCGACGTCGCCGACCAGTTCGCCGAGGTCGGGGTGATTTTGCTCATGTTCGGGGTGGGCCTCCAGTTCCACTTCAAGGAGTTGCTCGAGGTCCGCAAGGTGGCGCTGCCGGGCGCCTTCGGACAGAGCCTGGTCGCCACCTCGGTCGGCACGCTCATCGGCGTGCTGGCCGGCTGGGGCTGGACGGCGGGCCTGATCTTCGGGCTCTCGATCTCGGTGGCCAGCACGGTCGTGCTCGTGCGCGTGCTCTCTGACAGCGGCGACCTGCACACGCGATCCGGGCACATCGCCATGGGCTGGCTAGTGGTCGAGGACCTGTACACCGTCTTCGTGCTGGTCATGCTGCCGGTCTTCTTCGGGCCGGGGCAGGGCGGGGTCGCGGCGATCCTGGGGGGCGTGGGGATCGCGATCGTAAAGATCGCGGCCATGGTCGGGCTCACGATCCTGGTCGGCGAACGGGTGATCCCCTGGCTCCTCGATCGGGTGGCGGCCACTCGCTCGCGCGAGCTGTTCACGCTGACCGTGCTCGGCGTGGCGCTCGGGATCGCGGTCGGCTCGGCGCGGCTCTTCGGGGTGTCGATGGCCCTGGGCGCATTCCTGGCCGGAATGGTCGTGGGCCGATCCGAGTTCAGCCTTCGGGCCGCGACCGACGCGCTGCCGATGCGGGATGCCTTCGCCGTCCTGTTCTTCGCCTCGGTGGGCATCCTGTTCCGGCCCCAGCACCTGCTCGAAGCCCCGGGCCTGGTGGCCGCCACGGTGGCCTACATCGTGCTGGTCAAGCCCGTCGTGGTCTTCACCCTGGTGTGGCTGCTGGGCTACCCCGTCCGGGTGGCGGTCTCGGTCGGGCTGGCACTGGGGCAGATCGGCGAGTTCTCGTTCATCCTGGCGGCCACGGGCGAGAGCCTGGGCCTGCTCGACGATCGGGCCACCAACACGCTGATCGCGGCGGCCCTGATCTCGATCAGCATCAACCCACTGCTGTATCGGCTGGCGGGCCCGCTCGAGCGCTGGCTGCGCCCGAGCCTGGACCCTCGCGGCCCCGTCGCCGCGCCCGTGGCCAGCGGTGCGGTAGCCGAGCTCTCGTCGAATCCGGCCGACGAGCGCCATCGGGCGGTGATCGCGGGTCACGGGCCGGTCGGGCGGACCCTGGCCCGCCTGCTGCGCGAGAACCACTTCGATCCGGTCATCGTCGAGCTGAACCTCGATACCGTGCGCGCGATCAAGGATCACGGCGGGCTCGCCGTCTACGGAGATGCGACCGCCGAGAACACCCTCGCCGAGGCCGGCCTGGCGGGGGCCGTGGCCCTGATCCTCAGCAGCGAGGCGATGCCCAACGCAGCCGAGGCGATCCGGGCGGCCAAGCGGCTGAACCCGGACGTCCTCGTCTTCGCCCGGTCGAACTACATCACCGGCTACGCCGGCCTCCGGGGCGCCGGGGCCGATGTGATCGTCTCGGACGAGACCGAGGTGGCCCTGGCCATGACTCAGGCCCTGATGCAGCACCTGGGTGCGACCCCCGATCAGCTCGACCGCGAGCGGGCCCGGATCCGCGAGGAGCTGCACGGCAGCCCCACCCCCGACGTGGCCCGCCCGGTCTGATCCGCTCACCGGGGTGCCTTCCCCGGTCAGGGGGGCGACCCGCCTGACCGGGGAGCGGGCTCCGGACGGAGGTTCAACGCGTTGCGAGGCGCACAGCCCGGAGGCGGAGGGTGCCCGGCAGGGCCCGCAGCTGCACCGTGCCGGTTGTCGCGTTGGTGGTCGCCAGCGAGAGCTGGGCGCCGACCGACCGGAGGGCGAGGCTGCTGGCGGCGTTCGGGGTGCGGGCCACGGTGACCGCCGTCACAAGCTGCCCCTGCGCGGTGTACTCGGCCAGGCGACTCGACTGGCCGCTCGGGCTGTTCCCGCTGACCAGCAGGTGGCCGGCCGGCTGCACGGCTAGCCCCGCGATCGTGCCCAGCGTCCCGGCCCCGTTGACGAGCGCCCGCCCCGGCCCGGCGGCCACCCGGCGGCCCGCCGCCTGGTCGACGGCGTACACGGTGGCCGTGGTGCCCGAACCCACGAAGAGCGTGTTGCGACGGGCGTCATACGCGAGGGCCAGGGACCCCGCCGCGTATCCGGTCGCGATCACCCGGCCGCCCTGGAGCTGGACGCGGCCATCACGGGCCTCCAGATTCAGGCGGCTGATGGTCCCGTTGCCTGCGTTGGCCACGAATACCGATGCCTGGCGACCCTGCTCCTGGACGACGAGCGCCGTCGCGGCGTTGATCAGGCCCGCATCCTGGATCGTGCCGACCGTCCGGCCGGAGCGGTCGAGAATCTGCAACGCACCCGGGCCGCCCGCATCCGGCCGGGTGGCGACCACCAGGAAGCCGCTGCGCAGGGGAACGACGGCGGTGAGCGTCTGGCCGGCCGGGGCCCGGAACAGGGTCTGGGGACTGCCGCCACGACCGATGCGGACCAGGCTGGACTGCCCGGCGGTCGACCGCGTCACCACGAACCCACGGGGCAAGGCGGCCAGGCCCCCGACGGTGCCCGCGCCCCCGGCCGTCGGCAACGACTGGACCCCGCCGCCCGCCAGCAGCCGACCGAGCAGCCCCGGGGGCAGGGCGGTCGTGGTCGGCCCGGCGGTGGTCTCGATGCCACCCGACCAGTCGAACGGCAGGTCGTCCTCGACGACCTCCGGCTCGCCCGTGCTGGTGCCGCCGTCGACCGGGACGCCGGGATCGGACTCGGAGCCCTCGCCCCCGGAGCTGCCGGTGTCGGAGCCCGGCGTCGGGGGATCGCGGAGCTCGACCGCCTCCCCATTGGAGGCCTCGCCCGTGTGGCCCGGGAACGAGCGGAGGACCAGCGGCTCGCCGTTTGTCGCGGTGCCATAGGTGCCGGGGACCGACAGGAGCAGGCGGCCTTCGAGCAGGTCCAGACCCGGGCGGGCCGGACGGTGCGGGCGGCGCGATGGCAGCGTCATGAGGGCGATCCTCGATCGGTGCGGGGCTCGTCGGTCCGGGGGGAACCCGGCGTGACGGGAACCGTGTCGCAGCGATCGGGGCGGAGAACCCGACCACGGTCGCACGCGTCCATCCACTCTACGCGACCAACGGCGACGCGGCGACAGGATTCCGCACCCCGGGACCGGGTGTGGATCGATCGCCACAGGATGCCGGGGTTGGACCGGCGTCCTGGCGATCCGGATCCGCCGCGAACCGCGCTCGGATGCGGGCGGGCGGCCCGGGAACCGTCACTTGGCGGCGGGCGGGGCGGGCGGGGTCAGGCCGGGGGCGGCGAAGATGGTCCGCAGCGGCTTGCCGTCCTCGGCGTTCCAGAGCCGCACCTCGCCGTCCCAGCTGCCCGAGGCGATCGTCTTGCCGTCGGGCGAGACGGCCAGGGTGTAGATCCAGTCGGTGTGGCCCGAGAGGCTCTTGCCGACCTGACCATTCTCCGGGTTGATCACCCGCACCACCTTGTCGGCCCCCGCGCCGATGAGCGTCTTGCCGTCGGGGGCGAAGGTGATCTTGAAGCAGCCGCCACCAAAGCCCCCCACGTTGCGGACCTGCTTGCCGTCCTCGTCGGGGTTCCAGAACCGGATCTGGCCGTCGGCGCCGGCCGAGAGGACGAGCTTGCCGTCGGGGCTGAAAGCGACGCTGTACACCGTGTCGGCGTGGCCGGGGAAGGTGACGAGCGACTCCTTCTTCTCGACGTCGAAGACCTTGCTCGTCTTGTCGCGGCTGGCCGAGGCGAGCCGCTTGCCGTCGGGGCTGAAGGCCAGGTCGTAGATCCAGTCGGCGTGGTCCTCGATGAGCGCGACCTGCTCGCCCGACTCGACCTTGAAGATGCGGATCGCTCTGTCGGCCCCCGCCTCGGCGACCAGCGTGCTGTCGGGGCTGAAGGCGACGGCATAGACGCTGTCGCTGCACTCGATCAGGTCACGGGCCGGCTTCGGCTCGCCACCTTCGAGCGTCCAGAGCTTGGCCGTACCGAACTGGCCGGGATCGCCGCTGGCCGTGGCCAGCCACTTGCCGTTGGGGCTGACCGCGACGTCGTAAACCCGCTCCTGGAGCCCGCGGGTACGGCGGCTCAGGGCGCCGTCGGCGGCCTTCCAGGCGTTCAGCTCGTGATAGCCCGAGCTCAGCACTTCAGTACCGTCGGGCGTGAAGCCGATCGCGGTGACCGGCACGGCGACCGGATACGCCTCGGGGACCTTCACGACGGTCATCTTGTGCAGCACCGTCGGCCATTCGGCGTTCGGATCGGGGCCGTCGTAGGTGCCGCCCTCGGCCACCCACTTCGCCACGGTCTGGCGCTGGGTCTCGGTGAGCGGATCGAGCTTGAACGGCATCCTCGGCTCGGCGTCGGGCTGGATCAGGTCGACGAGGTAACTCTCCTCGGGCTTGCCCGGCACGACGGTGATCCCCTCACCGTTGACGCCCCCCTTGGTCAGGGCGGCGAAGGTGAGCATGTTGTACTTGCCCTCGCTCTTGCGGCCGTTGTGGCAGGCGATGCAGTTCTGCACGAAGATCGGCGCCACGTCCTTCATGAAGCTGACGGTGCCCGCCGGCGCATCGGCCGGCTTCGGATCGTCGGCCAGCACGGGCAGCGGGGCCAGAAACATCAGGCCGGCCAGCAGGGTCGAGCGGGTGCGGCGGCTCATGGGGAACGGTCCTCGGTCGGGCTCGTGGGGCAGTCGGTTCGGGCGGCGGGTCGAAGGGGCGGCGTCCGGGCGACGGCGCCCGGTCACTTCACGACCTTCACGGCCACGGGGGTCGGCGGGAAGGCGTAGTCCTTGTCGCCGAGCTTGAACGCCAGCGCCAGCTGGGCTCCGGCCTCGGCCGCGGCGGCTCCGGCCTCGGCGACGACCTTCACGGTGAACTCGGAGGCCTCGGCGGCCAGGTCGATCGGATCGGCCTTCAGCCCGGCGGGCAGGCCGTTGAGCTGGACCTTGACCGGCTGCTTGAACGGGGCCCGTCGCACGATCTTCCCCTTGAGCTCGAAGGTCTCGCCGGGCTTGATCTCGAACTTCGGCGAGGCCAGTTCCACGGTCGCCGGGCGGACGACCTCGAGGGTCGCCACCGGGGCGGCCAGGACGAGGTCCTTGCCGCCGAGCTTCCCCTTGCCGCTCAGGCCGATCGTCACCTTGCCCAGAGCGGTCTCCGGCGCGACGTTGACGGTCACGGTTGCCTCGGTGCCCTTGTCGTCGAGCTTCACCTCGGGGACGGCCAGCCCAGGGGGCAGTGCCAGGGGGGAGAGGCTCAGGGCCCCCTCAGCCCCCTCGGATCGCTGGAGCTTGATCGGGAAGGTCGCAGGGTACCCGTGGACCGCCTCGACGGCCGCCTCCGGGGTCTCCAGTCGCGCGGGTCGGGCCAGCGCGGGGGCGGCGGCCAGGCCGGTCTGGGTCTGAAACTGGATCGGCAGGGGGCCCTGCTGCACGAAGACGACCTGCTTGGTCGCCCGCTCGACGATCGGACCGCCGGGGCCGTCGGCGCGGGCCACGACCTCCAGGGTCTGCGGGTCGAACGCCGCGTCGGGGCTCGCCGACAGGCTCAGGACCCCGAGCGCGTGCCCCTCGCCGACGGCGCCTGGCCGCGCGGTCAGGCCGGCCGGGAGGTTGGCGACTTCCAGGCGGATCGGCCCGCTGTAGCCCTGGCGGCCGATGGTGACCGGCACCGCGACGGTGCCGCCATTCGGGACGCTGACCTGGGCCTCGGCCATCTCGACGGTGTACGTCGGGTCGGCCGGCTCCACGACGATGCGATAGGCGAAGCCAGCGCCGCCGCGGCCGGCGAGGTCCTTGAGGGCGAGCGTGACGTCGGTCAGGCCGGCCGGCACGGTGAACTCGGTGCTCGGGTCGGTCGAGACCAGGCCGGGGGCGTTGCGATTCTGGCCGCGGGCGCGGATCGCCGGGACCGGCACGTCGTCGGCGTTGGCGATCGCCTGGCCGTTCGTCGGGTTCAGGACCTGGAGGGTGCCGTCGAGGGCCGAGCCGAGGTCGGCGGCATGCACGGCCACCCGGAGCTTCTGGCCCGGTGCCACGGCCAGGGTGAACCGGTCCTCGTCGCCGGCCGGGTCGATCCGGCCATTCAGGACCACGGGCGCCGCGGCCCGGACGGGCCCGGCGGCGGGGTCGCTGGGCTCGCGGAGCTCGGGCAGGTCGCTGACGTCGAGCGGGCCGAGCAGCTCGGCGTCGTAGGTCGGGTCACTCGGTCCAGCGAGTCCGAGGGCGTGGTTCGTGACCCGGGGCCGGGTCGAGATGTCCGGGGCGACGGCCTCGACCCGCGCCGCGGCCGCGAGGGTCGCGCCGCCGGGCAGGGTGCCGCCGCGCAGCTCGAGTCCGATGGTCTCGCCGCGACGGCCGCCCAGGGGATACACCTCCAGGGGCGCCGGCAGGTCGCCGACGGTGAGCCGGTAGACCGGCCGACCCGCGGTGGCATAGGTCGAGTCGGAGAGCTCGATGAGGTACTCGCCGTCCTCGGGCAGCTCGAGGGTGAGTCGCGCGTCGGTCATCAGGCCGGGCGTGTCCTCGGCCGAGGCGATCGGCGTCTGGTCGAGCTTCAGGAGCCGCAACTGCGGATCGATGCCCGAACCGAGCCGGGAGCAGAGGGCGTCGACGACGATCCGCTGACCCTTGCGGCCCTTGAACTTGAAGAAGTCGGCATCGTTGCCGGCGAGCTGACCCTCGACCACCGTCGGCGGGTTGATGGCCTGGGCCTGGGCCAGGCTGCTGTTGGGCTCGGCCTCGGCGGTGGTCGGGAGCTGGGCGACGTGCATCAGGAACGGCGGCGAGATCCCGTCGTCGGTCACGACCCGGATCGGGTAGACGCCGACCGGCAGGTCGGCCGGGACGGTGAGCTTGACCCTCCACTTGGCGGCGTCGGCCTCGGGCTTCTCGGGCGGATCGACCTGGATCGGGATGGGCGCCACGATGCGAGGATTGCCGGCGAGGTTGCCCCCGGAGATCAGGACCTCGGTTGCCACCCCACGCTGGACGCCGGCGGGGGCCAGGCCGCTGATCTGGGGGGCGTCGGCATGAGCCGCGGCCGGGACGAGGCCGATCAGAACGGCAACGGCGGCCAGTCGGGTGCCTGGGAGAGGCGACTTCATCGGCAGGACTCCTCGCGGGGTCGAGGCGGGCCGCGGCCAGGGGCGCCGGGCGGAGCGTCGAGGCAGGGGGGATCGGGGGCAGACTCGGGGCGGGGCGGGCGGTGGCGGGCGTGAGGCTGGGACCACCGTCGCATGGGTCCGACCCGATGTCAAGCCGCGCAAGTTCTGACGGCGATGCCCCCGACCGTTCCCGCCCGCACGACCGGACGGTTAAGATTGCCCTGGCCGTTCCGGATCGCCCGCCCGCACGCCGCCGCCCGCCGGAGACTCCGCTATTGGCCACCACCGATCGACGGACCGTCCGCTGCGTCTGCCCGCTCGACTGCCCCGACACCTGCCTCATGCGGGTGACCGTCGAGGCTGGCCGGGCCGTCGCGGTCCAGGGCGATCCCGAGCACCCGTTCACCCGCGGCTTCCTCTGCCAGAAGATGGCGCGGTACCACGAGCGGGTGCATAGCCCCGACCGGCTTACCGTCCCGCTCCGCCGAATTGGCCCCAAGGGGAGCGGCCAGTTC
>CAZUZD010000055.1:0-24873 GCA_964624465.1 uncultured Isosphaeraceae bacterium | reverse complement strand
GCCATGCTGCCGCTGATCCCCGGCCTCGAACATGCCGAGATCCTCCGCTTCGGCTACGCGGTGGAGTACGACTACGCGCCGCCGACCCAGCTCGATTCCACCCTGGAGACCAGGCGGCTGCCGGGCCTGTTCTTCGCCGGACAGATCAACGGCACGACCGGCTACGAGGAGGCCGCCGCCCAGGGACTCGTCGCCGGCGTGAACGCGGCGCTCCGGGCCCGGGCCGAGGCCCCATTCGTGCTCGACCGCAGCCAGGCGTACATCGGGGTCCTGATCGACGACCTTGTGACCCGCGGGGTGGACGAACCGTATCGGATGTTCACCAGCCGCGCCGAGTATCGCCTCCTGCTCCGCCACGACAACGCCGATCTCCGGCTCACCGAGCTGGGGCGATCCCTCGGTCTGATCGACGACCTCCGCTGGGAGCGGTTCCAGACCAGGAAGCGGGCCGTCGACGAACTGCGCACGTATCTGCGCACGGTCCGCCTCGCTGGCGAAACGCTGGAACGGCTGCTGAGTCGCCCGGAGATGACCTGGGCCGAATTGCAGGTCCGGCACCCGGCGCTGGCCGGGCGAGCCACCGACGACGGAGCCATCCAGCAGGCGACTCTCGAAGCGAAGTATGGGGGCTACATCGCCCGCCAGGCCGACCATGTCGAGCGGTTCCGCCGCCAGGAAGCGAAGCCGATCCCGGCCGACTTGGACTACGCCGCTCTGACGCAGCTGCGTGTCGAGGCCCGCGAGAAGCTGGCCCGGGTGCGCCCGAGGTCGATCGGGCAGGCCGGGCGGATCAGCGGAATCAGTCCGACGGATCTCTCAACTCTCCTGGTCTGCCTGAAGCGCTCGAACTCGGCACGTCCCGTGACCGCTCCAGAGGCGCAGGGGACCGGCCGCCCCGTCGAACCGGAAGAATCCGCACGTTCGACAAACCAGCCGAAACCGGCGCCATCCACCTGACCCCCCAGACCGCCGCAAGCCCCGCAACTGGGTTGACAGAATGGGCAGGTCCACTATAATTGGCCGCGTTGGCAAGATTGGTAATTTCGCTAGCTTCCGTAGACTTTGCTGGCGCCGCGAGCCTGGGAACGGGTGCGGGGGCGAGTCGAGGGGGTTGCGGGAGCAGCGATCGGGCACGGGCGGTCCATTCAGGGAGGAAGGCCTGGCGAGCGGCCGGGGCGGCCTGTGTTCCGTCCGCTCGACACGCGACCGAGCCTCCGGGGCTCGAGAGATGGGACGAAGCCGACCATGAAAACGGTGTTCACGACTGGCGAAGCGGCGAAGATCTGCAAGGTCAGTCAGCAGACGATCATCCGCTGCTTCGACTCGGGCCAGTTGAAGGGGTTTCGCGTCCCGGGCTCGCGCTTCCGGCGCATCCCGCGTGAGGCGCTCTACCGCTTCATGAAGGACAACAACATCCCGACCGACGCCTTGGAGAGCGGGCGGCGGCGGATCCTGGTTGTCGACGACGATCAGGCGGTGGTCGACCTGATCACCGACGTGCTGACGGCCGACGGGCGGTTCGAGAACCGGGTGGTGAACAACGGCTTCGGCGCCGGCATGCAGGCGAAGGAGTACCACCCCGATTTGATCATCCTGGACGTGATGCTCCCCGATATTAACGGGAAGGCCGTCTGCGAGCTGATCAAGAGCGATCCGACGATCTCGGACATCAAGATCATCTGCATCTCGGGGATGGTCGAAGAAGAGAAGGTGGCCGAGCTGAAGGCGGCCGGTGCCGATGATTTCCTTCACAAGCCGCTGGACATCGACGAGCTGATCCGCCGGATCTGCAAGCAGCTCGATATCGAGGCCGAGATCGGGGGCTGATGCGCCTCCGGTCACCCGGCCACGATCGCGGGCGGCGATCCCGAGGCTCGACGCTGGTTGTCTCCACGGAAGGAGCCTGCCCCGGTGCCCGTCCGCCCCGGCCCCCTGCCATCGCCTGAGGTTCTCGCCGGCGAACTGGCGCAACAGCCGGGACTCCCGCTTCGCCCGGAGACCGTGCGGGGCGTGCTCGCCCCGGCCCTGTCGTCCGCCAGGCTGACGCGGCCCGCCGCCGCGACCGAGGTGGGTCGCTGGGACCCGGCATGGGCGTTCCGGCGCCTCCAGGCTGGCGACCGGCCCCTCACCATCATCGATCACCTGGGCTGGGTGGCGACCGCGCCCCGGGCATGGGACAGTGCCCCTGCGGTTGCGGTGGTGCGGGAGCGGCTCTGGCGGCACGCCGTCACCGTGGCGATTGTGGCGCGTCGGGTGGCCGAGCAGCAGCGTCTGCCAGATCCCGAGCAGTTCGAGCGCGTGGGGTTGGCTCAGGGCCTGGGGCTGTGGGCGGTGGCCGCCAGCCGGCCCGAGGAGCTGGCCGACCTGTTTGTGCTCAAGCCCGTCCAGCGGCGCACGACCCTGCGCTCCTGGCTGGGCCAGGACATCACGCTCGTGAGCCGACGGCTGGCTCAGCACTGGGGCGGACCTGCCGATCTGGTGGATGCCTGCTGGCTGGCCGAGCCGAGACTCCAGCCGCCAGCCGGGGCGGCGCTGGCTCCTCAGCGTCTGGGACCCATCCGTCAGGCATACCAGCTGGCCGAGGCCACGCGCTGGAGCCTCTGGAGCGATCCCGTGGCACCGAGTGCCGCGCTCGCGTCCCTGGTGGCCCGGGTCGAGGCCGAGGTCGAGGAGATCTGCCACGCCGGCTTCCTCGCCGGTGCCGATCCGTTCGCCGACGAGCTGGCCAGGCACCATGCCCGGCTGCTGCTCGAGCAGCGACAGCAGGACCAGGATGCGGCCTCCGGTCGGGCGTTGCTCGCCGAGATCGCCGGACGTGGCCCGAGCCCGGTCGAGGCGGAGTGCCCGACACTGGTGGCCTCGGCGCGTGAGGCCTGGTTGAATATCACCGAGGATCTTGCACACCTCGACCGCCTGCTTGGGCAACTGGCCGTTTCCGAGGATGGCTTGCCGAGCGAGCACTCCCGGGCCCCGGTGCCGCTGCGGTCCCGACTCGAGAGCCTGGCCGAGTTCGCCGGGGGTGCCGGACACGAGTTGAACAATCCCCTGGCGGTGATCCTGGGCCGGGCCCAGATCCTGCTCGGCCGCACCACGGACCCCGAGGCCAACCGTGCCTTGCGAGCCATCATCGCTCAGGCGCAGCGGGCACACCGGATCCTCCGTGACCTGATGTACGTCGCAAGGCCGCCGGCACCCCGCCCACGCCTGGCGCAGCCGCTGGAGATTGTCCGGGCCAGTCTCCGCGACCTGCGAGGCGAGGCCGAGACCCGAGGGTTGCAGCTCGAGCTCCAGGACTCCGGCAGCGCCGGCGCCCGTGCGGTCGATCCCGATGCGTTGCGGCATCTGACCGACACCCTCGTGTTCAATGCGCTGGAGGCCTCAGCGACTGGCGGCACGATCCGGGTGGGGGTCCGCTTCGACCCGGATCGCCTGACCCTGCA
The DNA here is from genome assembly GCA_964624465.1 of uncultured Isosphaeraceae bacterium. GTDB lineage: Bacteria > Planctomycetota > Planctomycetia > Isosphaerales > Isosphaeraceae > CAZUZD01. Next base: position 21,433 of record CAZUZD010000055.1, on the reverse strand, counting down.
GGTCGAGGATGATGGCCGTGGCCTGAGCGTGGAACAGGCGGAGCATCTGCTCGACCCGTTCTTCTGCGGGCGCCAGGCAGGCCGCGGCCTGGGACTCGGGCTGCCGAGGGTGGCGCGATTCCTGGATCTGGCCGGCGGACAGCTCTCGTGGGAGCCGGTCGAGGATGGTAGCGGGACGGTTTTCACCGTGGAACTGCCGATTGGACCGACCCTGGCCCGCCCCTCGGAAGCGGGCTCGGGCGAGGGCCTGATGGTCGCAGAGGCGGGTTGAACGGCCGAGGTCTGCGATCGTTGGATTCGGGTCCCCCTCAGGCGCTGGCAGCCTCCGGGGGCATGCGATCGGCCACGACGTGGCAATCGGTACAGAGGTACGTCACCAGCAGCGGCTGGAGATAGTCCCAGTGATGCCGCTCCAGGGGTCGGTGCCGGCGGCACCAGGTGCAGGTGCGCTGGCGTTCGATGAGGCCAAGCTGCTCGGCCAGGGCTGCGGCATAGCGTGCCGAGCGGGTACGGACCCGCCGGGGGCGAGTCAGGTCGAGACAGATCTCGAGATGGCGCTGGAGGCGGGCGAACTTGTCCTGCACACGCTGACGCTGCCGACGGGCTCGCTTCATCGGACGGGTCCCGCTTGGGTCGGTGGAATCCCACACGAACGGCGACACGACGGGGAAGGTCCGCTCCTTCGGATCGAGGCCTCCTGGGCGCGTACTCTCAGCGAATTGGCAAAGGACCGGGTCTCCGCAGTATCCTAGGAGTGACATCCGTGTCCGTCCAACTGTCAGCGGTCGACGTTCTGGACCCGCCGAACCGCGCTTGCCGGTTGCGGCGGTTGCTCTGGCCATGATGGTTGATCTGGCGGTCCCGTCGACCAGACAATCCGGGCCCCCAACCTCCCACGGCGATCACACATGGAGAGGCAGAGCATGCCATCGGATCCGCAGGCACGCCGCTCGAGCCGCCGGCACTGGATGCTTGGGGTGGCGGCACTCACCACATCGGTGCCGTTCGCCTGGGGCCGGGTCGGTCGCTCGGCCGGCACGCCCGCGCATTCGGTGCCCGAGTCCACCGACGGTCTGATCATCCGGAATCGCCGCCCGCTCGACGCCGAGACTCCGGTCGAGGCGTTCGCCACCTGGCGAACGCCGACGGGACAGTTCTTCGTCCGCAGCCACTTCGGCGAGCCGGCCGTCGGACTCCGGCCCTGGACACTGCGGATCGACGGCCTGGTCGAGCGCCCCGAGGAGTACCGGATCGACGCTCTGGGCCGATATGGAACCGTGGAGCGGCCGGCGGTGCTGCAGTGCGCTGGCAACGGCCGGGCGTTCTTCCGGCCGATCATCCCGGGCGTTGGCTGGGAGCGCGGGGCGGTGGGCAACGCCGAGTGGGCGGGGGTCCGGCTCCGCGACGTGTTGACGGCCGCCGGGCTGAAGCCAGGGGCGGCCCACGTCCATTTTGAGGGCGCCGATGCGCCCCCGAACCCGAAGACGCCCGCCTACCTTCGCAGCCTGCCGCTGGAGCGGGCGCTGCATCCCGATACGATGCTGGCCACCCGCATGAACGGCGAACCGCTCCCGGTCCGCCACGGCGGTCCGGTGCGCCTGATCGTGCCAGGCTGGACCGGAAACCACTGGATCAAATGGATCCGGACCATTCACATCTCGGACGTCGAGGCGCCCGGCTTCTACCAGCAGACCGGCTATCGGATGCCGCGCGAGCCGCTACCCCCGGGCGTCACTCCGAAGCCCGAGGACTTGATCCCGGTGCAGGAGATGAACGTCAAATCGCTCATCGCCCGGCCCACCCGGGATGCCGTGATCGGGGCAGGGCCGTTCGAGGCTCTCGGCGTCGCCTGGACCGGGGCTGGCCGGGTTCGGGTCGTCGAGGTCTCGGTCGACGGTGGCCCCTGGACGGCGGCGGCGCTGGAAGGGCCCGATGTTGAGGGCTCGTGGCGGACGTGGCGGCTCCCTCTCACGCTCCAGCCCGGCGCGCATCGACTGGCGGTCCGGGCCACAGACGACGCGGGACGCGTCCAGCCCGAGGTCTCGCCCTGGAACAAGAGCGGCTACCTGTGGAACGGCGTCGAGACCCTGGCCTTCGAGGTGCGCTGAGCATGGCGATCCATCGACCGCGGCAGGCCCTCGGCCTCTGCACCCTGCTGGCACTGACCGGGCTCATGACCAGCCCCTGGCCACGATCCGAGTCGGCAGCCACCGCGTGGACCCAGCCGGATGACCCGATCATGGACGATGACCAGGCCGAGGAACTGGCCCGTTCGCGCCGCGTGGTCGAGGAAAACTGCCTGATGTGCCACGGGTCGGAGTTGATCGCATCCCAGCGCCTGACCGCGGCTCAGTGGACGGCCGAGGTGGACAAGATGATGGGCTGGGGGGCTCCGGTCCCGCCCGAGGAGCGGGATCGCCTGATCCGCCACCTCGCGGACACCTATCCATCCGACCGGGCCGCGATGGTCCCCGAACGGCTGAGCCCGATGGACCTGCTCGCCTCCGAGTCTGCGGGCCCGTTGGAGCCCACCGGCGGCGATGCCGGGCGGGGTGCCTCTCTCTATGCAACGCACTGCGCCAGCTGCCACGGCGCCAGCGCCCTGGGCGGCGAGCTCGGGACCTGCCTGGCCGGTCGGTCGATCCTCACCCGACGGCCGGCCTACGATGCGGTGGTGCTGGGCGGCCTGCGACGCATGCCCGCCTTCGGCGAGGTCCTGAAGCCGCAGGACCAGGCCGACCTCCTGGAGTGGCTCCGGACTCGTTGAGGCGACGAGCCGGAGGATCGCGACCGCCGCTGCCACGGGGACTCCCCGCATCAGGCGCCTGCAAACGCCTCGCGAGCGAGCAGCGAGGCGCCCAGCACGCCGGCGTCGTCGCCCAGCGCGGACAGTTCGATCCGGATCGTGTGCTCCGGGTCCGTCACGATCTGGGCCCGTACCGAACCGCGCACGAGGTTCAGGTATCGTTCCCCCAGGGCCTCGGTCACGCCGCCACCGATGACGATCAACTCCGGACCCAGGACGTTCGCGAGGCTCCCCAGCCCGTGCCCCAGGTAGTGGGCGGCTCGGGTCACCTCGCGGACAACGACCGGGTCGTCCGCCTGGAAGGCCGCGGCCAGGTCCTTGCTCTTGATACGATCATTGCGCGCCACGAGTTTCTCGACCACCGGGCCGGCATCCCCGGCAGCGGCGGCCTTGGAGAGTCGACGCGCGATCGCCGATCGACTGGCGAATGCCTCCATGCAACCGCGACGGCCACAGCCGCACTTGGGCCCCTTCGCCTTCATGACGATGTGGCCGATCTCGCCCGCGTTGCCGGTCGAGCCCTCGACCACCTTGCCGTCCACGATCACGCAGCCACCGATGCCGGTTCCGACGAACGCTGCCAGCATGTTCCGGGTGCCACGGCCGGCACCCAGCTGAAATTCGCCGACCCCACCGACCCGGACATCGTTGCGGAGGAGCACCGAACGGCCCAGGGCCGCCGCGAGCTGGTCGGCGATCGGGAAGTCGCGGACGCGCATGTTGGCGCTGAACAGGATGATCCCCCGCGCCGGGTCCAGCGGGCCCGGCGATCCGATGCAGACGCCCAGCAGTTCCTGTGGGCCGACTCCGGCCGCGTCCAGGGCCTGCCGCGCGGCGCTCAGGATCGCCTGGAGGATGGCGTCGGCCCCCTCCTGAGCCGGGGTGGGCACCTTGGCGCGGCCGCGAATCTGGTGGCCGGCGTCGACCACGGCCGCCAGCACCTTGGTGCCGCCCAGGTCGATCCCCAACACGAGAGAGTCCGCGTCTCGGCTCATGGTCCATCCTCGTTCCGTTGTCGGCAGCCGCCGGTGGGCCGCCCGATTCGGGGGCCCGGCCGGGAATCCCCGGCACCATCCGCCCTCGGCTGCCTAGCCTACCGCGGCCCGGCCGGGTTTGGGCACCCGGATTCCCGCGGACTGCGCAACGATGTGTCCAGGATTGCGACAATCCGGTCAAGCGACGTGGCCTGCGGACCTCAGATTAGCGCTATACCCCCCTGGTCCCGAAAATTGGAAACAAGAACCATTGACGATTTACAATCCACGAACTTCGATTAATCACCCGGGGTAATCCTGACATGACCGCCCGCGCGGGCGTTCGAAGGTGTCTCACCTTCGGTATGCGTTTTGCACTGACATGGATCGCGGTCCAGCTTTCCCTTCCGCCGGCGCTGCTCTGGCCGGGACCTTCCCCGGTCAATCGACACTTCCGCTGTCATCGACCCACCAGCCAGGGATCAACCCTGAGGAGTCAGGCAACATGGCCACAGTCCCGAGTCGCCCCGGCCGCCCCGCCGCCCGCACCACGCGTGGCCGTGGCGAGAAATCTGTGGGCACGACCCACGACGTTCAGAAGGTCGTCTCCACGCTTCAGCTGGCAACCTCGCCGACGCGGATGATGATCCTGCTGTTGCTGGCCGACGGCGAGAAGTTCGCCGGCGAGATCCGGGAGGCGCTGAACAACCCGTCGCAGCCCTCGGTCAGCCACCAGCTCTCGCTGCTGCGGCACGGCCGGCTCGTCGAGTCGCGCCGCGACGGCCGCAAGATCATCTACCGGCTCAGCGACGTGGGTCGGCTGGTGGTCCAGGCCTTCGAGCGCCTTGAGGCCTGAACTCGGCCGGCCTCCGGATCGACCGCTCCCCCCTGATGCGGGTCTCCCCTCGGGGCGGTCGAGAACCGGGAATGTGATTTGCTCGGAGCGGGGCAGCGCAGGTCGCGGATTGTGGGATCCGCGAGTCCGCAGGCGCACTCGCCTCCGAGGAGATCTGACCGCCATGAAACTCGACTCCCTCCAGCAGCTCTTCGTCGAGGAGCTCCGGGATCTTTACAGCGCCGAGACCCAGCTCACCAAAGCCCTCCCCAAGTTCGCCAAGGGCGCGGCGTCACCCAGGCTGAAACAAGCCTTCGAAACCCACCTGCAACAGACCGAGCAGCATGTCGCCCGGCTCGAACAGATCTTCGAGCAACTGGGCGGAGAGTCTCCCAAGGGGAAGACCTGCAAGGGCATGGAGGGCCTCCTCAAGGAAGGCGAGGAGATGCTCAAGCAGAAGGCCGACGATGCCGTGCACGACGCCGGCCTGATCTCGGCCGCCCAGCGCGTCGAGCACTACGAGATCGCCGGCTACGGCACGGTTCGGACGTACGCGCGCATGCTCAAGAACCGCGCCGCCGAAAAGCTGCTGCAACAGACCCTCGATGAGGAAGGCGAGACCGACAAGCTCCTCACCGAGCTGGCCGAGACCGAGATCAACGTCGAGGCCCTCTGAGCGATCAGGACCTCGCGAACTCACCTGTCCGGCCGAGGCGTCTTGGTCTGCCTCCTGGTCCCGACCGGGCCAGGAGGTGGACGAACCCTGCGCCCTCAGGGATCGCTCACCACCGAGGGCGGGGATGCTGGCCGATCCAAGGCGGAGGCACCTGGGTCCCGGTGTCGGCTGCGGACCACGACGACCTCGTCGTCGGGCAACTCCACCACCTTGCGGATCGTGCGTGCCTCGGCCTTGCCGCAGTATTCCAGGTACGACGCCAGCTCGCCCATGGTGCCGTAGAACAGCTCCGTCTTGTCGAAGCACAGCTTGAGCGCCAGCAGCCGGACCGCGGCAACGAAGCCGAACAGCAACAGGGTTCGCAGCGCCCCCATCGCGATCTCCGAGCTCCCCGGGCGGACTCCGATGTCCGACAGCGGCCCGAAGATCTTGTTCGGGATGTTGGCGAAGAGCACGTTCATGGCACGATCGGCAAAGTACAGCGTCCACTGGAGCGTCGAGTCAACCGGACCGGTGAACCCGGTCCGGATTCGCAGCGCCGGCGAGGCGATCAGCGACTCGAGCATACCGCCGGCGAAGAACAGCGAGACGGCGATCGCGATGTTGAACGTGTCGACCTTGCTCTTCTTGTAGTAGTCCTTGTAGGCATTCGGGCGGCACATCAGCAGGAAGAGGACGACCGGCAGCGCGATCGTGACGAAGAGCCCGGCCGCCGATACCAGCGCCATCGGGCCCGAGCCCAGGGCCGACTCCGACGCCCGCAGCAGCACGAACGGCAGCGTGGCCACATACGAGAAGGCCAGCATCAGGAACGGGATCATCAGCAAGATCAGCAGCAGCAGGCCGACGTTGTAGCCGACCACCTCGAGGTAGTAGCGCCGCCGGGACTTCGTCGGACCGGCCGCCGAGGGCAGGGGTGGTGTGCCCGGGTACCAGAACACGGTGCGGATGATCTGAAACACATCGAACGCGAACGGCGCATCGATGTGGATCTCCCACTCGTACGACTCGACCGCCGGACGCGCAATAGGATCCTCGACCGTCGCACCGGATGAGGGCGCCGGGAACTCGGAGATGGCGGCCTTCTTGACGGTCAGCATGGGCTTGCCGCTCTCTCCCACCCCGAACCCTTGCCGGGCACTTCGGGGTGGCGGCCGGAGCCGAAGTCCGGTGGGCGGGTCATCGGGGGGGCGGGAAGTGGGCTCCTCCCGCGAGTCCGGGGCCGGCGACCGGGACATCACCCCGTGCGAGGCTGGAGCCAATTCTGAGGCATGGCCCCCTCCATGGGCAAGAGCAACCGCCGCCCGCGGAGCGCCACCCGGGCGGCTGCGCCTGGTGTGCCGGTCGCACCGCGGCAGTGCCAGTTCCACCCGTCGAGGCCGGCTCGCCCCTAGCGGCCGAGTCCGAGCCGGTTGCGATGGTAGGCGAGCCGCTGCGCGACGTCCATCCTCCCGAAGTCCGGCCGGCCATCGGCGAAGGTGGGGTGGGCGGACGTCGAAGGGGCTGCCGGCTCCACGGACCGTGCGACCGGCGCCGGCTCCCGGACCGCCGCCGGAACGGCCTTGGCCCCGCCGCAGGCACAGGCATGCCCGTTGTGCGCCTCGGGCACTCGCTGCGCGGGAGCGAGCGAGGGCACGGGGGCGTCGGGCAGCGCCGGTACGGTGACCCGACCGCCACTCCCGCCGTAGCTCATCGCCTGGGCGGTGACCTGGAGGTCCTGATCCAGCGGTCGATGGGGACGGATCCCGAGCCGCTGGAGGACGGCATGATAGGCGCGGACCGCCTCCTCGGGTGCGATGGCCCGCTCGACGATCAGCCGGAGGAACTGGACGAACGCGAGCTGGTTCTCGGAGTTGTTGATCTTGCGGCCGTACAGGGCCACCTTCGCGCCGTACTTCTGGGCGTCGTGCAGGAGCTGGAACGCATCGCGCGTCGTCCCCGCCGAGCCGCCCAGGATGCCGACGACCAGGTGCGGGTCGTAGGCGACAAGTTCCTCGAGTGCCTTCGGTCCGTGGTAGACGATCTTGAGGAACACGGGCCGACCGGGGCCGGCCACCCCCGCCAGCATCCGGGCGATCATGTCGTTGAGATAGTGGGGGAGGATCTCCGGGTCCACCGCGCCGGGCACGTTGGGGTCGAACACTTCCAGGAAGTGGCGGAACCGCTTGCGCTCGGCCTCGATCCGGAACTCGTGGTACCGCTCCAGGGTGTCACGATCCAGCGCCAGGTCGTTGTTGAACGTGACGCTGTAGAGCCCGAGGTCGGCGCCGAGCGTCCGCTCCAGGGGCGAGCAGTCCACGTGGCCGCACTGGATCTGGTCCAGGTCCGCCGATCGAAACGGCCGCGCCGCGCTCTGGGCATAGGCCGAGCCGCGGGCGATGTGTACGTCGGTGGTGTCGTTGGCCCGTGCCGCCGGGGTGACGTGCGAGTCGGCGAACAGCCGCTCCTGGATCGTGAGCTGGTAGCTGGTGCTGCTGGACATCAGCATGATGTCCACCAGCCCCTGGCGCGTGATCTCGCGGATCTGCTGGCGATAGTCGGCCAGCGTGCGCTGGCGCAGCTCACCGGTGTGCGCCTCGGGCGAGCGGCCTGGGGCCCCGATGCCGAACGCCATGTCGGCGTCCTTGGCATCGGCCAGGATGAACTCGCGGCAGCCGTGCGGGTCGGCGTGGATGGCGGCCAGCTTGCGGTCCAGCGACTTAAGCACGACGGCCTCCGCCGGTCTGGCCCGAGATCGTGACCCGCGACGAGCCGCTGGAGGCCCCATGGCCGCCGGTGCCCATCGTCACGCGCACCGTCCGGCCGTTGTCCGAACCGCTCACGGCGGCGGGCTTCGTGGCCGTGGTGATGGCCGCCCCCCTGGCGGCTGCCGGGTTGCGCTTCAGGACCTCCTCGATGGTGCCCCGGAGCACCTGTCCGGAGTGCTGAAGGGCCGAGACCTCCTTGGGCCAGAGGTCGATCTCGAGCTGGGCCTCGACCCCACGCCGGCCGACGACCGTCGGGACCGAGATGCAGACGTCGCGCAGGCCGTACGTGCCCGAGACCAGCGACGAGACCGGGAGGATGCGACGGGCATCGAGGGCGATCGAGTGGATCACCTCGGCGATCGACAGCCCCACGGCGAACCCCGCGCCACCCTTGAGCTTGATCACCTCGGCACCGCTGCCGCGGGTCCGAGCAAACAGGGCATCGGCGGTGCCCGCGTTCCAGCCGGGGTACTTGTCCAGCGGCAGCCCGGCGGCCTGGGCCGCCGACCAGACCGGGACCATGCTGTCGCCGTGCTCGCCAAGGATCAGGGCCGTGACCTGGGTCGCCGGCAGCCGCAGCGACTCGGAGATCAGGCTCCGGAACCGCGCCGTGTCGAGTACGGTGCCCAGGCCAATGACCTGATTGGCCGGCAAGCCCAGGTGCGTGGTCGCCAGGTAGGTCAGTACGTCCACCGGGTTGGAGACGACAACGACGATGGCGTCGGGCCGGGGGCCGGCGGCCTTCACCTGGGCGAGGATGTTCAGGAACAGCTCGACGTTGCGGTTGATCAGGTCGAGCCGGCTCTCGTCGGGCTTCCGGCGCAGGCCGGCGGTGATGCAGATGACGTCGCTCTGTGGGATCGCCTCGTAGCCGGTGGCCCGGATCCGCTGATCAGCGATCAGCGAGGCCCCGTGCAGCAGGTCGAGGGCCTGCCCGCGGCAGAGGTCCGCATTGACGTCGATCATGTCGATGCCGGCGACCTTGCCGCCGCACTGCAGCGCGTAACCGGTGCACGACCCGACCAGCCCGCCACCGCCGATGATGCTCACGTTCATGGGACCGTCCCGTCCTTCGCGATCTTGCCGCCTGGAGATTGAGCCGTCCGCTGTCGTTGCCGCTGCGTCGGAAGCCCCGGGGTGTCAGCGCCCGGCGGCGATCCTGGCCACCGCGGCCTGGACGTCGGCGCCCGACGCACCGCCGCCCAGGGCCTGCATCACCTGGTCGGTGATCCGCTTGACCAGCGCCTCGAACTCGGGCGTCTCGCTGCTGCTGGCCGGGGCGGCGGGCTTGTCACAGGCACAGGCATGGCCGTTGGCGGCGGGCTGGGCGGCGGCCTGGAGCTTGGCGGGGATGAAGGCGTGCGGCTCGGGGCGGAAGTCGCTGTAACCCTCGCGGAACAGGCTGTTGCCGCACAGGTCGCAGTTCTCGAGGCCCTTCTCGAGGCGGACGTCGCGGATGCCCAGGTTCGGCTTGATCTTGATCAGCTCGGCCGCCTTGGCGTCGGAGTAGTAGTTGATCTGACCGAGCTGGCGGGTCAGCAGCAGGATCCGGCAGTAGGCGTCGATGATCTCGGTCTTGAAGTACGCGTCCATCAGGTCGGTGCCGGCGGTCACCGTGCCGTGGTTCGCCAGCAGGATCACGTCGGTGTCCTTGACGTACGGCGTGACCGTATCGGCAAACTTCTGGGTCCCGGGCGTCTCGTAGGGAGCCAGGGCGACCTCGCCCAGGAAGACCTCGAACTCGGGCATGGTGCACTTGGGCACCGGCTCGTGGGCGACGGCGAAGGCGGTGGCGTGGGGCGGGTGGCAGTGGACGACGGCGCGGACGTCGGGCCGGACCTTCATGATGGTCAGGTGCATGAGGATCTCGCTCGAGCGCTTCTTCTTGCCCGAGACCTGACCGCCTTCGAGGTCGACGATGCAGAGATCGTCCGGCTTCATGTACCCCTTCGAGACCCGGGTCGGGGTGCAGAGGACACGGTCCTCGGAGAGGCGGTAGCTGATGTTGCCGTCGTTGGCGGCCGCGAAGCCCTTGGCGTAGACCCGCCGACCAATCTCGCACATCTCCTCGCGAAGCTTCCACTCGTTCATGACGTTGTAACCGGACATGGTCTGGGTCTCTCCGGGCGGTTCGCGGGTTCGGGTCGAAACTGCGTTCGAACTGGTTGATTTGGGGTGAGGTCGGATCCGGGCGGCCCGGTCAGCGGCCACCGACCTCGATGCGGTCCAGCAGGCAGGCGCAGTAGGCGTCGATGGGGACCTTCTTCGGCTGGAAGGGGTTGGCGGCCTCGGCCCCCTCGCTCAGCCCGATCAGGGAGCCGGGTCCGGCGCCCAGCTCGTCGTAGACAACGACCTCCTCACCACGCACGGGCGAATTCCCCTCGAGGGCGGCCCGCGGCATCGGTAACGCGATCAGGAACCGGGCGTTCCGGAGGCTGGGATGGACCCTGGAGGCCGTAACCCGACCGATGATCTCGGCGATCCGCATGGCTCACGCTCCCAACGCCGTCGGCCAGCCAGGCGGGGGGCCGCGGCGCGCCCCCGCGGCGGAAGACCGCGCACAGATGCCTCAGCTCAAAGATCGACCGACCGGCCGGCTCGACCACCAGGAGATTCAGCCCGAGTTGCTCGATCGCCCGCACGACCCCCGCCGGGTCGACCGCCGTCGCAGCCCGCACACCAGCGGTCTGATTGGCGCTCCACGCGATCCGGGCGGCGGACTCGGTCAGGACCACCGCCCCACGGCCGGCGCCGGCGACCACCCAGGCCGCAGCCTGGAGCGGGTCGGCGCCCAGGTCGCTCCAGATGGCGGAATCGGCCAGCAGCGACCGACGAAGCGGATCGACCTGGCCCCCGGCCGGCTCGAAAGCAAAGCCCCACTCACCGGTCAGGCCGCTGGCGGTCAGCTCGGCCTGCGAGGCGAACCGCAGCTCGATGCCCGCCCGCTTCAGGATGTCCCGGGCCAGCGGCGTGACGACCGTCCCCGGCGTGATCCGCACCGGCGCCCCGGCCGCCACCATCGCGGCCGCGTCGCGCTCGCCCACCAGCCGACCGGCGAACACCGGGCTGACCGTCGGCACCCCCGTCGGGCCGTGACCGGAGGCGAGCACCGGCCGCAGGGCGGTCAGCACCGACCGGACGACGGCTTCGACTTCGGCGATCGTGGGACCGTGCGGCGTCATGGTCAGGCGTCCGGAACCCCCAGGACGCTCCAGCGCCCCGGGGTATTGCGGCCGATCATCTCCTGGAGAAGTTTGCCGTCGCTGGTCAAAATCACCCGGTCCCCACGCCTCGCCCCCATCCGGTCGAAGGCGAGCACCGGCTCCCCCTCCTCGCGCCCATCGGCCGTCACGAGCTGGACGACCAGCAGGCGCTCCGACTGGAAGCTGGAGTGCTTCACCGTCGAGGTGGCGGATCCCAGCACGAGGCCGAGCTGCATGGACGGGACTCCGGATCAGGCGTACGAGGAGGGCAGGGGAGCGGTCAATCGCTCAGACGAACCGCATGCTGCCGATGACCGCCGAGCGGCGCTGGCGGGTGAACGTCAGCGGGGTGGTGACCCCTTCACCCGTCGGACCGGCCAGCGAGAACGAGGTCGGGGCCTCGCCGCCGAGCGCCCCGGTGCTCGGGCCGTTGATGGCGAAGATGGTGCAGTTCATGATCCGGCCCATCTTCTGCATCACCGACGTGTCGCGCGAGTGCAGGATGGCGGTGTGCTCGTAGCCGTGCTCCGAAGAGCGAGCCAGGTCGATCGCCGTCTTGACGTCCTGGACCCGGACGAAGGGGACGAACGGCATCATCTGCTCGTGCTCGACGAACGGGTGCTCGGCGTCGGTCTCGCCGTAGAGCAGCTGGGTGCCCTTCGGCACCTCGATGCCGGCGAAACGGGCGAGCACGGCGGGATCCTGGCCCACGAGGTCCTTGTTGACGTGCAGCTTGCCGTCGCTACCCATCGTGAAGGCGGCGGCCGTCAGCAGCTCGATCTGGGCCGGCTGGAGCCGGAACCCGCCCGAGCGGGCCATGGCGTCCATCAGCTTGTCGAAGATCTCGTGGACGGCGAAGACCTGCTTCTCGCCGATGCAGAGCAGGTTGTTATCGAAGGCCGCGCCATCGACGATCGAGCGGGCGGCGTTGTCGATGCAGGCCGTGGCATCGACGACGACCGGCGGGTTGCCGGGGCCGGCGACGATCGCCCGCTTCTTACTCGCCAGCGCCGCCCGGGCCACCGCCGGGCCACCCGTCACGACGAGCAGCTTCACGCCCCGGTGATCGAAGAGCTGCTGGGCGGTCTCGAGCGTCGGCGTCTCGACGATCGTCAGCAGGTTCTCGATGCCCAGGGCCGCCGCGAAGGCCCGGTTGAACCGCCGCACGCCTTCGGCGGCGATCTTCGCCCCCGACGGGTGCGCGTTGTAGACGACCGTATTGCCGGCGGCGAGCATGCTGATCGCGTTGCCGGCCAGGGTCGGCAGGCTGTGCGTGACGGGAGTGATGGCGCCGATGACGCCGAACGGGGCGTAGTCGGTCAGCACCAGGCCGCCGTCGCCGCTCGAGCTGTCGGTGCGAAGGTACTCGACGCCCGGCATCTTCGGGATCGTGACCTTGAGCTTGGCGATCTTGTGATCGAGCCGGCCGATCTTCGTCTCTTCCAGCTCCAGCCGACCCAGCTCGTCGGCCTGCGAGGAGCAGATCTCCTTGACGATCTGGACCGCGCGGTCGCGGTCGGCCAGCGGCCGGCGGCGGAAGGTCTGGAACGCCGCCTCGGCGGCGGCCACCGCGCCGTCGATCGTCGGGAAGACGCCGTCGCGGCCGCCGCCGGTCGCCACGCCGTTCGAGGCGGAGCCCGGGGCGCTGCCCATCTGCGACAGCACCTGCTGGACGACGTTGCGGATCAGGTCTTCGCTCAATTGCATGGCGATCACCGGCAGGGAAGAGGGGTTCCGGGCAAATCCGATTCGGACGAGTTCCGACTCAGCGGCGTGGGGCCAGCGTTCAGCGGCCGGCCGCGTCGTCTCGGCTCGAGAAGACGATCTGGCCGCCGACATCGACCGTGTCGACCAGGGCGATCACGACCGCATCGATGGGCAGCTTCTCGGTCTCGGGAGTCAGCCGGGCGCTCGAGCCCTGGCAGACGAGCACCATCTCGCCGAGTCCGGCGCCCAGGCAGTCGACGACCACGAAGCTCCGGCCGGTCGGCACCAGCCGATCCCGCCCCTTGTCGTCGACCCGGTACGGCTCGACGAGCAGGAGCTTGTGCCCGGTCATCGAGGCCACCTTCTGGGTGGCGACCAGGCTGCCGGTGACGCGGGCGACGAACATCGGCGACTCCGGGACGGGACCAGGGACACGGGGCGTGGACGCGCTGCGGGGCCGGGGCTCGTCAGGACGAGGCGCCCTGCAGAAGGTTGCGGGCCTGGCGGGCGACGACGATCTCCTCGTTCGTCGGCACGGTCCAGACGGCGACCCGCGACTTCGGGGTGCTGACGATCGCCTCGCCCTTGGCCGTGGCGTTGGCGGCCGGGTCGAGCTCGATGCCGAACCAGCCGAGGTCGGCGAGCACCCCGGCGCGGATGCGGGCCGAGTTCTCGCCGATGCCGCCGGTGAAGACGATGGCGTCCGCCCCGCCGAGGTCGAGCAGGTAGGCGCCCAGGTAATGACGGATCGCGCCGATGAAGACGTCCAGCGCCATCTGCGAGCGGGCATCGCCGGCGTCCGCGGCCGACTCGATGTCGCGGAGGTCATTGTGGCCGCAGATCCCCAGCAGGCCCGAGCGATTGGCCAGGGTGTCGAGGATCTGATCGAGCGACAGACCGGTCTCGTCCAGAAGTGCCGGCAGGGCGAAGACGTCGAAGTCGCCGACGCGGTTGTTGTGGGGCAGGCCCGTCTGCGGGCTCATGCCCAGGCTGCACGCCACCGACTGGCCGGCCTTGATGGCGCACAGCGAGGAGCTGCCGCCCAGGTGGCAGGAGATCGCCTTGATGTCCGGCTTGCCGGTCAGCTCGGCGATCCGGCCGGCGATGAAGCGGTGGCTGGCGCCGTGGAAGCCCCAGCGACGGATGCCGTGATGGGTCGCCCAGTCCTCGGGGATGGCGTAGCGGGCGTTGCGATCGGGGATCGTGCGGTGGAAGTCGGTCTCGAAGGCGGCGACGAGCGGGATCGCGGGGAACCGCTCGGCGAGGTTCCGCATCGCCTTGACGTAGGGCGGGTTGTGGGCCGGTGCCACCTTCGCGTAGGCGTCCATGGCGGCGAGGACCGAGTTATCGACCCGGAAGACGCCCTGGAGCCCGCGGGCGTGCACCGCCTTGAACCCGATGGCGGCGACCTCGTCGGCCGACCCGATCACGCCCAGCTCGGGCGAGGTGAGCTGCTCCAGGCAGACCTGCACAGCGGCCCCATGGTCGGGAATCCGGCGCGACTCCTCGACCGCACCCCGATCGCTCAGGAACTTGATCGGCGACGACTCGGAGCCGATCCGCTCGACGCCGCCACGCGCCAGCAGCGGCTCGCCCGGGGCGCCGAGGTCGTAGAGCCGGTACTTGAAGCTGGTGCTGCCGAGGTTGGCGACGAGGATCTTCATGGGCTGGAGGACCGCCAGGCGAGGGACGATTCGGGGTTCGAGGGGACGTCGGCTCAGACCGCGCTGCCGGTGAAGGCAGCGACGACCGCCGTGCTCGGGCGGGGGATGACGTGGGCGGCGCGGAGCTCACCCAGGCGGGTGGCGGCCTCGGCACCCGCCTCGATGGCGGCGCGGACGCTGCTGACATCGCCGCGGACCATGACGCTCACCACGCCGCCGTCGAGCTTGACGACGCCGCTGGCCAGCTCGACGTTGGCCGCCTTGAGCATCGCGTCGACGGCATTAATCAGGGCCACGAGACCCATGGTCTCGACCAGCCCGAGGGCACCGTTCATCGTGTTCGGTCCTTGGTCGGTTCGGTTCAAGGTCAGGGGAGATGCCGGAGACCGGCGGGCCCGAGCCGGGCGAGAGCGGGGCACCGCGAGGGCGTGCCCCGGCTCGCGACCGCTGCGGGAACTCAGCCGATGAACGTCGCCAGCACGGCCGGATCGGGCCGCGGGATGACGTGGGCGCTGACCAGCTCGCCGACCCGGCTACCGGCCTCGGCGCCCGCCTCGATGGCGGCGCGGACGCTGCCGACGTCGCCGCGGACCAGCGTGGTGACGAAGCCGCCGCCGGCCTGGACCCGGCCGACCAGCTCGACGTTGGCCGCCTTCAGCATGGCGTCGGTCGCCTCGATCATGCCGACCAGGCCCTTGGTCTCGATCAGGCCGAGGGCCTCACCGATGAACCCGTTGCCCGAGGCCCGCTGACCGCGCTGCGTGTTGGTGGGAGGCATGGAATTCCTGGCTCCGTAGATTACTTGGCAGCGGGGGTCGCGGACTTCTTGTTGGTGAACGTCAGCACGCCGCCGAGGTCCTCGTGGGGGCGGGGGATGACCTGGACGCTGACGACCTCTCCGATGCGGCTGGCGGCGGCGGCACCGGCGTCGATGGCGGCCTTGACCGCGGCGACGTCGCCCGCGACGAATGCCGTGCACAGGCCGCTGCCGACCTTGTCCCAGCCGACCAGCTCGACGTTGGCGGCCTTGAGCATCGCGTCGCTCGCCTCGACGAGGGCCACGAAGCCCTTCGTCTCGATCATTCCAATCGCCTCAAGATTCGCGGCAGCCATCTGTCAGACTCCGAGGGGTCAGGTGCGGGAGGTCGAGATTCGAAAGGGGGTCGCGGGCACCGGAGCGGCCGGCGACCGGGACGGTCGGGCCGTCCGGCGTCAGGACGATCTCTGCAGGGTCACCCGGGTGGCATGCGGCAGGTCGCACGCGTTGGCCTCGTCGGTGTCGATGTGCACCTCGAGCTTCCAGTCCTTGTTGACGCGGACCAGCAGGTTCCGGAGGGTCGTGGCGCAGGGCCCGTCGACGCTCAGGTCCATGCGATCGAGGTGCTTCACGCCGTAGAACTCGGCGTCGCGCGGCCCCATGTGCACGTGCCGCTCGGCCCGGATGATCCCCTGCTTCAGCTCCAGGGTCCCCTTGGGCCCGATCAACAGCGCCCCCGGGGTCCCCTCGATGTCGCCCGAGAGCCGGACCGGCAGGTCGAGGCCCAGGCTGATCGAGTCGGTGAACGCCAGCTCGATCTGGCTGAACTGGCGGCAGGGGCCGAGGATTCGGATGTTCGGGATCATCCGCTGGCGGGGGCCGACGACGGCAATCGTCTCGTTCGAGGCGAAGTCCGTCGACTGGTACAGCCGCCGCAGCTCGGTGAGCTGGTACCCCGCGCCGAAGAGCACGTCGACGTGCTCCTGCGTGAGGTGGCAGTGCCGGGCCGAGATGTTCACGACCAGGTTCGGCTGATACCCGTTGCCGCCGGTCGCGGGCTTCGGCGCCCCGCCCAGCCGGGCCGCGAGGGCCTGGCGGACGAGCTGCTCGATATTCGGACGGTCCAGCGTCGCACTCATGCACGGACCTCGCGGGGCAGGGACGATCGGGGGCAGGGGAGAGTTCGAGATTGGGATCCGGTTCGGCCTCACGACAGGCCGTTGGCCTCGGTCTCGGCCGTCGCGGCGGCGTGGATCTTGACCCCGGCCGCCTCGAGGAGCGCTCGGGCGGTCGGCGACAGGGCGGAGTCGGTCACCAGGTCATCGATCTCGGACAGGTCGCAGAGCTTCGTCAGCGAGAGCCGGCCAAACTTCGTCGAGTCGGCCACGACCACCACGCGCTGAGCACATCGCATCATCTGCCGCTCGGTCTCGACGAGGACCGAGTTGGAGTTGAACACCCCCTCCGGGACGATCCCGCCGGCACCCATGATCGTCATGCCGACCCGGATGCCCTCCAGGCTCGCCAGGGCGATCGGTCCCATCGCGACGCCCGTCCGGGGGTAGACGTAGCCACCGATGAGGATCAGGTCCGTCTCCTTATCGGGCGCGAGCAGCTGGGCAATCGGGAGGCTGTTCGTCACCACCTGGATCGGCCGGCCGATGAGCCAGCGGGCGACCTCCAGCGTCGTCGTGCCGCCGTCGAGCAAGACGGTTTCACCGTCGTCCACCAGGCCCGCGGCCACGCGCCCGATCGCCTGCTTCTCGCGGGTCGCCGCGGTGGCCCGATCATCGAGGGCGGGCATGGCCCGGACCTCGGCGGTGCAGACGGCGCCCCCGTGGGTGCGCTTGATCGCCCCGGCTTGGTCGAGCGCCTCCAGGTCGCGACGCACCGTGCTCTCCGAGACGCTCAGGGTGGCGACGAGATCCTCCAGGGTCGCGAAGCCGCGACGATTGATCAGCTCGAGCAACTGGCGGCGACGGGTCTCAACGAGCATATCCGGTCACCATTCGCCAGAAAACGCTCGCGAACACTCAACCCAGAGTGCCCCGGCGATCACGAACTGTCAAGGAGCCGCCGTCGGAGATCCCGCCAGCGTCCCGATCCGGTCACGGCGATGACTGACTTTGCGAACGTTGCGATCAGACGCCGGAGTCGCTCCAATGGACTCCAGCCGGTCCCGACGCGGTGCCGGACTGGTGGGCCAGCGCAGCGGGAGCAGGGCATGCCGGAGCTACCCGAGGTTGAGACGATGGTCCGGGGCCTCCGACCCGCGCTGGTGGGCCGCCCGATCCAGCGGGTCCGGGTGCTCGACCCGAGCCTGCTGCAGGGCTGCACCGCCCGGTCCCTGGCCGCCCACGCCCGAGGCGCCACCGTGGTGGCCGTCGAGCGGCAGGGGAAGTGGGTGGTCGTGGATCTGGACCGATCCAGTGGTGTGATCGTCATCCAGCCGAGGATGACTGGAGGCTTTTGGCTGGTCCCGCCCCCGCGACCCGACCATGTGCGCCTGCAATTCGAGTTCGACGCAGCACCCAGGCTGGTCTGGTTCTGCGACACGCGACGGCTGGGCAAGATTGCCTGGTACTCCGACCGTCCCAGCGCCGAGGCGGCGTTCGGGCGCTCGCAGGGACCCGACGCGACCCGGATCGGCCGCGAGGACCTGGCCGGTCGCCTGGCACGCACCACGCGGGCGATCAAACCGACCCTGATGGACCAGAAGGTGCTGGCCGGCGTGGGTAACATCTACGCCGACGAGGTCCTGTTCCGGGCCCGGGTCCATCCCCTGCGACGGGCCAACGAGCTGTCGGCCGCCGAGGTCGGCCGGCTCCACGACGCCATCGGCACGGTGCTGGCAGAGGCGATCGCGGCCGAAGGCTCCACGTTCGACGCCGGCTACCGCACCGTGCTCGGCCTGGAGGGCGGGTTCCTGGCACAGAATGCCATGTATGGCCGCGGTGGGGCCGACTGTCCCGGCTGCGGCGGGCCGATCACCAAGACGTACCTGGTCGGGCTGGTCAACCGCCCCTCGCACTTCTGCCCCACCTGCCAGCCTGGCCCCGACGTGGCGGGCTTCGAGGTGCGGGTGCCCAAGGTCCTCGGCCGGGGACGTCGCGGTCCGTCTGGTCCAGACGGGGTGGATCGGGTAGATTGAAGGTCTGTCGGCCAGGGGTTCTGGATCTGTGCCATGCGTGCCTATGAGGGGCACCGGCCCTGGCCTTCGCCAACGGGCAGAACCCGGAGGGCGGGGCGTGTCGTATCGCACGTTCAAGCACCTGCTGGGTGAGACCAGCCTCGAACGCAAGTGCCGCTTCATCTTCGGAGGCGGCATCCTGGCGCTGGTGACCCTGAGCTTCTACTGGTACGGCCAGAAGACCGAGAGCCTGGTCATCGGCCAGAAGACCGAGGGCGCCCGCCTGCTGGTCGGCCCGATCCTCCAGAAGTTCCACACCAAGAAGCTCCTGGCTGACAGCCAGAACCTCTCCGACCTCGTCGACGAGTGGGCCGACGACCACTCGTCGCTGAACGAGACGCCCGGGTACGACTCGCACGTCATCCTGCCGTATCGCGCCCAGGACAGCGACCACCAGCCTCGGGACGACTTCGAGGCCGAGTCGGTGAACGTCTTCCTGCGGGCCGCGGCCCGCGAGGAGGCGGCCGCCCGCACCCCGGGACTCCGGCGCCAGAACACGTTCCTCGACGGCACGCCCACCTCGCGCTGGCGGATCCAGGCCGGGCAGCGGGAGTACCAGTACGCCGAGGCGGTGCTGCTGCGGCCCAACTGCATCAGCTGCCATTACCACCAGACGCGGCAGGATCAGGCCACCGGCAAGTACATCTTCAACCGCCCGTACGACCTGGCCGGCGCCGTGGTCGTGAAGCTGCCGATGGACCAGACGAACAAGGACATCCACCGCAACCGCGCCATCCTGATCTCCACCGCCCTGGTGACCGCGATCCTCGCGATGGTCGCCTCCTACGTCATCGTGCGATACGTGATCGTGAAGCCGGTCAAGCACCTGCGGGACGTCTCGGACGCGATCGCCGCCGGCCGGCTCAACATCCGGGCCCAGATCCACACCGGCGACGAGTTCGAGGAGCTGTCCCACGCCTTCAACCGCATGCTTCACAACCTGGTCGCCATGCAGCAGGAGCTCCGCGACGTCAACGGCGACCTCGACAAGAAGGTCGACGAGCTCGCCCAGGCAAACCTGGCCCTCTTCGAGATGAACCGGCTCAAGAGCGACTTCCTGGCGACCATGAGCCACGAGCTCCGCACGCCCTTGAACTCGATCATCGGCTTCTCCGAGGTGCTCGGCTCCAACGACAGCCTCAGCGAGAAGCAGCGCCGGTATGCCCAGAACATCCTGCACTCCGGCAAGATGCTGCTGGGGATGATCAACGACATCCTCGACCTGGCGAAGATCGAGAGCGGCAAGATGGAGGTCCGGGTCGAGGACTGCTCGATTCGCGACATCTGCGAGAGCCTCACGGTCCTGGCCCGGCCGATCGCCGACAAGAAGGGGATCATCCTGGAGTGCCGGCTCGACGACGCGATCCCGCTCGTGCGCCAGGACCCCGGCAAGCTCCGCCAGATCCTCTACAACCTGCTGTCCAACGCCATCAAGTTCACCCCCGAGGGTGGCCGGGTCACGGTCAGCGCCCGGCCCGACGGCCGCCAGGTCGTCATCGAGGTCGCCGACACCGGCATCGGGATCGCCGAGGAGGACCGCGACCGGATCTTCGAGAAGTTCCGCCAGGCGGGTATCGGAGCGGCCGGCGACGGCGTGCTGACCCGCGAGCATCAGGGGACCGGACTCGGACTGTCGATCGTCCGCGAGTTGGCCAGACTCCTGGGCGGCGACGTGGCGCTAGAGAGCACGGTCGGGCGAGGTTCGACCTTCACCGTCAGGCTGCCCATGCAGCTGGCCAATCAGCGGCTCTTCGACGTGAAGCTCAGCGAGGAGGGGATCGACCTCTCCAAGGCCCGTCGCGTCGAGCCACGGATCGCCGGGCCCCACGTGAGCCTGGTCCCGCATGCAGTTCCGGCCACCGCCACGGCCACCCCGGGCGGTCCCCGTCGCGAGCCCGGCAGCGACCCGTCTCGGGGCTGATCGAGCCTCCAGTCCCGGCCCTCCTGGAGGAAACCGGTCGTTGACCCGAACCCATCAAGACCCTAAGATCGTTTCAACCGTCCGGGGTCGCCCCGCGGTCGAGGGGACAACGTGGTCTCCTCTCCCGGCAGCCGATCCCCACCGCCCGGCGGGATCGGCCGGCTCATCGGATTGACACCATGTTGCCCAGCCTGCCCTCTCGTCCAGCTCGCGACGCGGGTCGCTCGCGTCGTCGTCGATTGGCCCCGTGGTGGATCGTGCCGCTGGCGTTGGCCACGGTCGCCCTGCCGCTGCTGCCGATGGCCTGGCCCACCCCGCCTCCGACGCGAGCCCTCACCTACGGCGAGTTCCGCCAGGCGCTCCAGTCGGGGCGACTCGCCAGGGTCACCGTGGGCGCGAATGCCGTCCGGGGAGCGTTCAAACCGGAGTTTGCGGTCGATCGCGTGACCGAGTTCCGGGCGCCGCGGCAGGGGATTCACGACGACAGTCTGGTCACGCTCCTCGATCAGCACCTGGCCGGAGCCTACGAGGCGGAGCCGGGCCCGGGTCCGCTGGACACGGTCGTCCCGCTGGTCGGCACCCTGGCGCTGATCGCCGCGATCCTGTGGCTGACGGCGCGACGGGGAGGCCTGGGGGGCGCGATGGCGTTCGCCCGCAGCCGCCACAAGCTGTATGGCTCGGATGCGGCGGCGATCACCTTCGAGGATGTCGCGGGTGTCGACGAGGCGGTCACCGAGCTCCGGGAGGTCGTTGACTTCCTCAAGACCCCCGAGCGATTCCGCGCCGTGGGCGGTCGCATCCCCAAGGGGATGCTGCTGGTCGGCCCGCCCGGCACCGGCAAGACCCTGCTGGCCAGGGCCGTGGCCGGCGAGGCGGGCGTGCCGTTCTTCAGCCTCAGCGGCTCCGACTTCATGGAAATGTTCGTCGGCGTCGGCGCCGCTCGAATCCGGAAC
>CAZUZD010000054.1:12553-25178 GCA_964624465.1 uncultured Isosphaeraceae bacterium | reverse complement strand
ATCTCGGTGGCGAGGAGTATCTGGAGCACCACGCCCCCAAGCCGGCCGACACCCCCTCGGGCGCCCCGGCCGCTCCTGAGGCCGAGAAGACCGCCGAACCGAAGGCCTGACCTCGCCCGCGACCCCGGTCGCGGACCCCAAGCGCACAGCGAGCCGGCCGGTCTCCCCACATCTCGGGGGACCAGCCGGCTCGGTTCGTTACTGGGCGGAGGTGGGGCCGGTGCGGGGCTCAGCCGCCCTGGACGACCGGATTGACCAGCTCGCCGATGCCGGTGATGGCGATCCGCACCGTGTCGCCGGTCTGGAGCGTGAAGTCGTCGGGCGGCACGATGCCGGTGCCGGTCAGCAGCACCACGCCGTCGGGGAACGCGTTGTCGCGGCCCAGCCAGTCGATCAGCTCGGCGAACGAGCGGGCCATCTGGCCGACGGAGGTCGTGGCCTCGACGGCGGTGGCCCCGCCGCGCTCGATCCGCAGCCGGATCTCGATCGCCTCGGGCGCGGGCATCGCGGCGGCCAGGGTCACCACCGGGCCCAGGCCACAGCAGGCGTCGTAGACCTTCGCCTGGGGCAGGTAGAGCGGGTTGCGGCCCTCGATGTCGCGGGCGCTGACGTCGTTGCCGACGGTGAAGCCGACCAGCCGCAGGTCGGGGGCCAGCACCAGGGCCAGCTCGGGCTCGGGTACCGTCCAGGTCGAGTCGCGGCGGGCGCGGATGGCGACCCCGGGGCCCACGACCCGCGCCGGGTTGGCCTTGAAGAACAGCTCGGGGCGGTCGGCGGTGTACACCTTGTCATAGAACGAGGCGGCCGCCTCCGACTCCTCCTGGCGGGCGACCTTGCTGCGGTGGTAGGTCACGCCCGCGCCCCAGACCTCGTGGGCGTCGATCGGGGCCAGCAGGCGGGCATCGGCCAGCGCCAGCGGTTCGGCGGCCGGGTCGACCAGCGCGGCGGCCCCGGCGCCGCCGTCGGCGGCGTGCAGCAGGGACGACAGGGTGGGGCGGGCGCCGTCGCGCCCCAGCGGGCGGATGACGCTGCCCTCGATCAGGCCGACCCGGGCCTGGCCGTGGGCATCAAGGAACTTGGCGAGCTGCATGGCGTTCGGTCCCGGTCCGGCGGAGGGTTCCGGGCCCCGGCCGGGCGGCCGGCGGCCTCATCGATTCGGGTGGCCACCATAAGGCGGCGCGGGCCGGTTTGGCCAGGGGGCGGCCGGTTTGCCCCCAACCAGGCTCAAGCGGAATCGAACCTGGACCGATCCAGAGAACGTGCTAAGCTCCCGCCTCGGGCCGGGAGCCGGGTTGCGTCATGCGTGCAAGGAGGCACGAGTGGCCGAGCGGATCGTCGTGGTCGGCAATGCGGCAGTCACCTGCCTGGGGCGCGACCTGGACGCCACCTGGGCGGGCCTGGTCGCCGGCCGCTCGGGCGTGCGCCGGCATGAGGACCTTTCCTCCGAGCGGTTCCTCCAGGACATCGCCGGTCGGGTCGACGACCTCGGCCCCGGGACCGCGCACGAGGATCCCGCGCTCGGTCGCCTCGGGGCCCGGTTTCTGCACCTGGGCCTGGCCGCCGCCCGCTCGGCCTGGGCCGACACGGGCGTGGGCACCGACAGCGACCTGGACCCCGGCCGGGTGGCGATCGTCGTCGGCTCGGCCTTCGGCGGGCTGGACCTGCTGGAGTCGGAGCAGCAGGCGGCCTCGCGGCGCAAGGGGCTGGCGACGAGCCCGTACCTCGTGCCCGGCATGATCATCAACCAGGCGGCCGGCCAGATCGCGCAGCACCTGGGCCTGTACGGTCCGAGCCTGGCCCCGGCGAACGCCTGTGCCTCGGGCGGCCACGCCATCGCGATGGGGGCCCTGCTGCTGCGGGCCGGCGAGGCCGATCTGGCCCTCTGTGGCGCGGCCGAGAGCGCCTTCGTGCCGGCGATCGTCAACGGTTTCGCCACCATGAAGGCCCTGCTGGGCCGCAAGCCCGACGATCGCTCGCAGGCCGACCCGTCGCAGGCGAGCCGGCCGTTCTCGGTCGATCGCGGCGGCTTCGTGCTGGCCGAGGGGGCCGGCATGGTCGTGCTGGCCACCGAGCAGGCCGCGGGGCGGCTGGGCCTGCGCCCGAGGGCCGAGCTGCTGGGCTGGGCCGGCAACACCGACGGCTACCACATGGCCATGCCCGACCCCGGCCGCGTCGCCCGCTGCCTGGAGCTGGCTCTGGCCCACGCCGGCCTGCGGCCCGAGCAGGTGGACTACTACAACGCGCACGGCACCAGCACGGTGGTCAACGACCGGGTCGAGACGGGCGCCCTCAAGGCGGTCTTCGGCGACCACGCCCGGCGGCTGCCGGTCAGCTCGATCAAGGGGGCCCTCGGGCACAGCCTGGGCGCGGCCTCGGCCATCGAGGCGGCCGTCACGGTGCGGGCGCTGGTCGAGGGGGTGCTGCCCCCGACGATCAATTACCGGCCCGACCCCGAGCTGGACCTCGACTACATCCCGAACCAGGCCCGCCCGGCGTCGATCGAGACGGCGATGAGCGTCTCGCTCGGTTTCGGCGGCACCAATAACGCCCTGATCTTCCGGAGGCTCCCCCATGGCGCTTGATACCCCCCTGGCCACGGCCGTCGTCGGCGTGATCCGCCGCGTTGGCAAGGTGCCCGCCGACCGCGTGCTCGGGCCCGAGAGCCGCCTGGTCGACGACCTCGGCATCGACTCGCTCGACCTGGTCGCCGTGTACCTGACGATCCAGGACGACACCGGCGTGATCGTCGAGGACGACGACATCGCGCGGCTCCAGACGGTGGCCGACGTGGTCAATTACGTGCAGCAGCGGGCCGGTTCGGCCGCCGCCTGACGACGCCCCAGGGGCCCGGCCCGGACGGGGCCGGGCGGTCGGTGCGATCGGCCGCGACCGGCCGATCCGGGAGCGGGCCGAACGCCGCGGGAACGGAGTCCCCCATGCAACGCCGCGGTCTGAACATCCGCAAGGCCTTCCTCAAGTTCCTGTTCCCCATGCTGCGCCGGATGGAGCCGAAGGCGGCCACCCGGTTCCTGGCCGGGATCGGGCACACCGAGTACCGGTTCGTGCGGAACCTCCGGGTCCGGTTCGACCACGCGGTGGCGCGGAATCGCGACTACCTCGGCGGCCACTGGGACGTGCCGAGCGTCAGCCGCGCCCTGGCCGGCAACCAGATCCGCTGGCGGACCCGCGACCAGCTCCTGGACCACCTCGACGACGCCGCCGTCGCCGGCCTGTTCCGGGTGCATGGCCTGGAGCACCTCGAAGCCGCCCGCGCCGAGGGCAAGGGCGTGCTGCTGCTGGGCAACCACTTCGGCGCCCACCTGATGCCGGCGCACTGGCTGGTGCGGAACCAGGTGCCGCTGCGGCTGTTCATGGAGCGGCCCAACCGGGTCTCGCGGGTGCTGAGCCGCGACTTCGAGAGCGACGGGCCGCTGGGCCAGAAGAAGCTGTTCATCTCGCGCAAGGCCGACGCCACCGAGGCCGCCGGCTCGATCATGCGGGCCGCCCGGGTGCTGAAGGCCGGCCTCTGCGTGCTGATCGCCAGCGACGTCCGCTGGAGTGGCCAGCACACCGCGGTCGCGAGCTTCCTGGGACACGAGTACCGCTTCTCGGCCACGTGGGTCTCGCTGGCCGTGCTGACCCGGGCCCCCGTGGTGCAGGTCTTCTGCACGATGGCCGCCGACGGCACGCACGACCTCGAATTCCTGCCCGCCTTCCACATCCCGCCCGACGGCAACACGCCCGAGGCGCTGGCCGGCTGGGTGCAGCGGGCGATCGACCAGATCGAGGCCCGGGTGGCGACCGATCCGACGAACTCCAACGAGTACTTCTTCTGGGCCGAGCCCGACGATCCGGCGCACCGGCACGGGGCCCGCGCCGGCGTCGCGAGCGGGCCAGGTCGGACCGGGGCCGGGAGTGGGGCCGCCTGATGGCCTGGGGCATCGCCAACGCCCGGAAGCGACTCGTGCAGGGCCTTCTGCCGGCCCTCAAGTGGTTGCCGCCCCGGCACGCGACCCGGTTCGTCGCCGCGCTGGGCCAGGCGGAGTACTGCCTCAGCCCGCCGTATCATCACCGCTTCGCCGCCGCCGTCCGGGCCTCCGGCGAGCGGATCGGGGCCGAATGGGACGTCGACGCCACCGCCAGGCGCCTGGCCGGCAATCACGCCCGCTGGCACGCCCGCGACAACTTCCTCGACGGCCTCAGCGACGCCCAGGCCGAACGGCTGCTGACGGTCGCCGGCCGCGAGCACCTCGAGGCGGCGCAGGCGATGGGCCGCGGCGTGGTGCTGCTGTTCAACCACTACGGCCCGTTCCTGATGCCGGCCCACTGGCTGGTGCGGCACGGCTACCCGCTGCGCTGGTTCACCGAGCGACCCCGGCACATCTCCCGGATGATCTCCGCCACGTTCGCCACCGAGGGACCGCTGGGGCAGAAGGAGCTGTTCGTCTCGCGGAAGCTCAACCCCAACGAGGGCGGCGCCGCGATTCGACGGGCCATGCGCATGCTCCGCTCGGGCCTGATCGTGCAACTGGCCGGCGACGTGCGGTGGTCGGGCAACCGCTGCGCCCCGGGCCACTTCCTGGGCCGGGATTACCGGTTCACCACGACCTGGGTCACGCTGGCGGCCCGGACGGGGGCGCCCGTGCTGCCGGTCTTCTCGGTGATGTGCCCCGACGGCACCTGCCGGGTCGAGTTCCTGCCGCCCGAGTGCCCGCCGCCCGAGGCCAGCGAGCCCGAGGGGGCCGCCCCCTGGGTGCAGGCCAACCTCGATCGCGTCGAGGCCTGGGTCCGCCGGTTCCCCGACAACAGCCTCGACTACTTCTTCTGGTCCGAATCCAGCGCGCAGCCCGCCCTGGCCGCCGCCGACTGACCGGGCCGGCGAGGCCGACGGATCGGGGTTGTCCCCCGTGACCGGTTCGGTTAGACCCTGGCCGCGCGATCGCTCACGACGGGCGGCGCGCAGTCGGATCCGAATGTCACGATCGGATCCAGCGGGCCTCGCAAGGAGACGAGCATGTCAGACGGCACGGTGCGGACGGTGCGGCGAGGGTGGGCCGGCCTCTGGCCCTGGGCCGTGCTGGCGCTGGCGACCGTCCCGGCGGTGTACCACTTCCTCGCCTTCGAGTCCGAGCCCGACGGCGAGTTTCCCGCCGTCGCCCGCCAGACCTACAGCGCCCGGCCGCCGGCCGCCTACCGGCTGGCCGAGCCCGGCGACACGATCGACCGGGTCGCCCTCTACGCCGCCTCGGCCGCCGCCGCGCTGGCCGGCCTGGGCTGGGTGCTGAACCGCCGCAGCCCGAGGGGCGCGGGACTCTGGCCGGTCGCGCTCGGCCTCGCGCTGGCCGCCGCCTGGGACGCCGCCACCCCCTGGCCGACCTTCGACGGCTGGCACGGCCTGAACTGGCGCGCCATCGGCGATCCGAGCACCCCGGCCCCGACCCGGCTGGCGCTGAGCCTGGCCGCCGCCGGCCTGGCCCTGGCCCTGGTGATGTCCACCGCACTCGCCTGGCGCCGCTCGCGGGGCACGCTCCTGGCCGGGGCCGACCGCACGACGCGCAGCCTCCTCGGCCTGGCGGTGGTGCTGGTCGCCTGCCGGCTGATCGGGTGGCCGGATGTCGAGCCGTTCGGCTACTGGCCGCGGTGGGCATTCGTCTGGGGTCTGCTCGCCTTCGGGCTGGCCCTGACGCGGCTGGTGCCGCCGATCCCGCAGCGGGCCCGCCGCCTGGCCGTCGGCGCCGGGGCGCTGGTCGCGACGCTGGTGCTGATCCAGGGCGGGCTCTGGCTGGTGTGGTATCACCGGCCGCTCTCGCGGCTCAAGGCGGTGGTGCCGGGGAAGATCTACATCAGTGCCATGCCCACGGGCCGTGGCCTGGAGGTCGCCCAGGCGCGGCACGGGTTCCGCACGATCATCAACCTGTTCAACGAGGATAGCCCCCAGCGCAGCCCACTCTTGCCACAGGAGCTGGCGTTCGCGAAGGCCCACGGCCTGAACTACGTCGCCAACCCGGCCGACCCGCTGGAGAGCGACGCGTTCCTGGACCGGACCCTCGCCCTGGCCCAGGACCCCGACGCCTGGCCCATTCTCGTGCACTGCCACGGCTGCATGGACCGCACTCCGGCGTGGGTCGGCATCTATCGGTTCGTGGTCGAGGCCAAGCCGCTGGACGCCGTGATCCGCGAGATCGAGGCGCACCGGGGCCTGCGGCCCAAGGCGTCGGTGACCCTGCTCTACAACCGGGTGCTCGAACCCCGGGCGCCCGAGCGGTATGCCGCCGACCCGACGGCCGCCCTCCTGCGGCAAAACGCCCACGGGACGGTCGATCCGTTCGTGGCCGAGCTGGCGGCGGCCCGGGCGCGAACCGCACCGACGGCCGGGGTGTCCGAGGCGGAGGACCCGGCGCCGCAAGTCTCGCGGTCGCAGGACCCAGCGATCCGCCGACCTTGACAGGGTCGGCCCGACCGCTAGAGTGAGGCCAACCGTCCC
Source organism: uncultured Isosphaeraceae bacterium (assembly GCA_964624465.1). Taxonomy (GTDB): domain Bacteria; phylum Planctomycetota; class Planctomycetia; order Isosphaerales; family Isosphaeraceae; genus CAZUZD01. Next base: position 18,694 of record CAZUZD010000054.1, on the reverse strand, counting down.
TCTCCCCCGCGCCTGCCGGCGCCGCGAGGCTCGCCGTTCATGACCCCCTCGAACCCGCTCAGCGACGCCGCGCAGCGTTGCGGCGACAGCCCGATCAGCGACCTGATGGCCCGCGCCCTGGCGGCGCCGGACCTGGTCTCGCTGGCCGCCGGCTTCGTCGACCACGCCACGCTGCCCGTCGAGGCCACGGCCCGCGCCATCGCCGCCGTGCTGAGCGACCCGGTCGAGGGCCGGCGTGCCCTGCAATACGGCACCACCCGCGGCGACCTCCACCTGCGCCGGCAACTGATCGGGCTGCTGGAGTCGGACGAGGGGGTCAATCCCGGCCACTTCGCCGCCGCGATGGACCGGCTCGTCATCACCAGCGGCTCGCAGCAGTTGCTCTACCTGGTCGCCGAGGCGCTGCTGAACCCCGGCGATATCGTGCTGGTCGAGTCGCCGACGTACTTCGTCTTCACCGGCGTGCTCGAGGCCCGGGGCGCCACGATCATCGGGGTCGAGACCGACGCCGGCGGCCTCAGAATTGACGCGCTGGAGGCGACCCTGGCCCGGATCGAGGCCGAGGGGGCGCTGGAGCGGGTCAAGTTCATCTACACGATCAGCGAGCACAGCAACCCGACCGGCCTGAGCCTGGCACCCGAGCGCCGCCCCGAGCTGGTGCGGGTGGCCCGCGCCTGGTCGAAGCGGCACCGCATCTACGTCCTTGAGGATGCCGCCTACCGCGGCCTGACCTACGAGGGGGCCGAGGCCCCCAGCGTCTGGCGGCACGACGAGGACAACCGCACGGTCATCCTGGCCCGCACCTTCAGCAAGACGTTCAGCCCCGGCCTTAAGATCGGCTACGGCATCCTGCCCGAGCCGCTCGTGGCCCCGGTGCTGAACCTGAAGGGAAACCACGACTTCGGCTCGTCGCACTTCGCCCAGCAGGTCATCGAGCGGGTCGTCACGGACGGCGACTATCGCGGCCAGATCGACGTGCTCCGGGCCACCTACCGCCGCAAGCGGGACGCCATGCTCCGGGCGCTCGAGACCCACCTCGGACCGCACGGCGACACGGTGAGCTGGACGCACCCCCGTGGGGGCCTGTACGTCTGGCTGACCCTGCCCGAGGGGGTCGACACCGGCCGCGACGGGGCGTTCTTCGCCCGCTGCCTGGAGGAAGGCGTCCTCTACGTGCCGGGCGACTACGCGTACCCGAAGCTGCCGGGCCCGGTGCCGACGAACCGGGCGCGGTTGAGCTACGGCGTGGCCGGCGAGCCGGCGATCGCCGAGGGGATCCATCGGCTGGCGCGCGCACTCGATCATGTGCTGGCCGACCGCCGCGCCGCCACGGCGATGCGGTCGCAGGGCACCGCGGTCTTTTCGGGCTGAGCGGGCCCGCCCTCGGGCGGTCGCGTTCGGTCGTCCACTGGCAGGGAAGCTGGGGGCACGACGTTGCGGTTCGGAATCCTGCAGCGCTACGTCATGGGGCAGGTGCTCGGCGCCTTCACCATGGCCCTGCTCGCCATCAGCGGCATCTTCACCCTGTTCGTGATCATGGCCGAGGCCATGCGTCAGGGGCTGGGGCCGGTGGAGGTCGCGCGCGTCGTCCCCTACGTCGTGCCCGGCAGCCTGCCGTACACGATCCCGGTCGCCCTGCTGTTCGCCGTCACGGTCGTCTACGGCCGCCTGGCCGGCGACAACGAGATCATCGCGATCAAGGCCGCCGGCCTGAGCGCCTGGACCGTGCTGCGGCCGGCCCTGACGCTCGGCTTCGTGCTCTCGCTGACGCTGCTGGTGCTCTCGACCGAGGTGATCCCCCGCGCCAGCAACTCGTTCCGGATGATGATCTTCGGCAGCCTGGAGGAGACCTTCTACCGGTTCCTCAAGCGCGAGGGCGAACTCAACAACCCCCGCATGCCGTTCTTCATCCAGGTGCGCGACGTCGAGGGCAAGGAGCTCATCGACCCGCTGTTCCGGCACCGGGCCCCCTCGCCCCCGAACCCGCCGGGCACCTATGACCTGACGGTGCGGGCCCGCAAGGCGACGCTCGACTTCGACATGGAGAACCTCGAGGTCGTCGTGAACCTGGAGGACGCCGAGACCAGCGGCAGCAACGAGAATGCGTTCCTGTTCTGGATCAACGGCAAGCGGGTGCTGAAGTACCCCATCCCCAAGGCCCCCGATGCGCCCGAGAAGCGGGTCATGGAGATGACCGACGGCGAGCTGGTCAAGTCGCGCGAGCTCCTGGAGGAGAAGCTCCGCCGCGAGCGGAAGCGCCAGGCCGTCGAGGCCATCCTGCTGATTGGCGCCGGCCGGATCGAGCAGGTCGACTGGACCCGGGTGCGCACCGCCTACGTCGACTTCAACTACTGGCAGCGCAAGGTGCGCGAGATCGATACCGAGCGGCACCTGCGGGTGGCGCTGGCCAGCAGCGTCTTCTTCTTCGTGCTCCTGGGGGCGCCGGTGGGCGTGCTGTTCGCCAAGCGCGACTTCCTGAGTGCGTTCATCACGTGCTTCGTGCCGATCATCCTCCTGTTCTACCCGCTGGTACTGGCGTCGATGAACATGGGCAAGGAGGGGATCGTGCCGCCGCAGATGGTCTACGCGGCCGACGGCGTGCTCGCGGTCCTGGCGCTGGTCTTCGCCATCCCGCCGATCCGCAAGCATTGACCGATCGAACCCGGGCCCTCGGCCTGTCCCGTCCCGGCGCGGCCGGACGTCCCACGGAGGGGGCGCGACGATGATGTGGATCCTCGACCGCCAGCGATACTGGGCCTTCTTCAAGGCCTACCTGATCTGCTTCGGCTCGCTCGTGGGCCTGTACATCGTCATCGACGCGTTCTCGAACGTCGACGAGTTCGCCAAGCTCGAGGACAAGTTCAGCGGCGTGCTGCGGGTGATGAGCCGCTACTACCTGCTGCGGATCCCGGCGTTCTACGACCGGCTCTGCGGCGTGATCACCATGATGGCGGCGATCTTCACCGTCACCTGGATGCAGAAGAACAACGAGCTGATCGCCATGCTCGCCGCCGGCCTGAGCGCCCAGCGGGTGATCCGGCCGGTGATCATCTCGGCGGCGCTGGTCAGCCTGATCGCGGTGGTGAACCAGGAGTTCGTGATCCCCCGGATCAGCGAGCAGCTCCAGCAGACGCCCGACGACGACGGCAAGCGCGGGCTCAAGATCTTCAGCCGCCGCGACGTCAACGAGATCGTCGTCGGCGGCACGTTCGCCTTCCGCGCCGAGCAGGCCGTCGAGCCGTTCAATGCCGTGTTCCCCCCCTGGCGCTACGGGACCCTGCTGCGGCTCGACGCCAAGGAGGCCCGCTACATCCCCGAGCAGGCCACGCGCTCGCCCCTGCGGGGCGGCTGGCTGATCCGGGGTGCGTCGGCCTCGCCCGCCGAGGTGCCCGCCGACGGCGACGTGCTGGTTCGCGTGGGCACCGAGCCGCTCGGGGGCCTGGTCACCGCCGGCGCCGACGGCATCGTGAACGCCGCCCTGGTCGCCGCCCTGCCGCCGGCGCGCAACGAGGCCAAGAAGCTCGAAGGCGGCGAGACCTTCTTCCTGCGCACGAACCTCAGCTTCACGACCATGACCCGCAGCAAGCAGTGGTTCCAGTACGCCAGCACGCCTGACCTGGTCCGCTCGCTGAAGGACACCAGCAGCGAGGGTGAGTGGCCCGAGATCTCGGTCTTCATCCATAGCCGTAATGTCCGGCCGCTGCTGTCGGTCACGCTCCTGTGCCTGAGCCTGCCGTTCGTGCTCGGCGGCGACAACAAGAACATGTTCGTGAACCTGGGCCGCGCCCTGGCCACCTCGGCGATCTTCTACCTGAGCCTGTTCGTCGCCGGCTACCTCGGCAACAACGACGTGCTCACCCCCGCCATGGCCGCCTGGGCCCCCCTGTTCGCCTTCGCCACCCTCGCCGCCGCCCGCTGGGATTCGATCCGGACCTGAGGTCCGGGTGATCGCCTCCGTGACGCCAGGTGACTCGGGGCGTAGACTGAGCCCCGATGTCGTAGCGAGCCGGACCGGGTCGCGGGGAGTCCGGTGGCCGCTATGCAGGAGCGAGGGCGCGGGCACCATGACCGAAGTGCACCGAGGCTCTGGCCGTCGCGACGCCGCGGGGCGACTGCCGGATTTCGTGGTGGTCGGCTGTATGAAGGGGGGAACCACCAGCCTGGACCACTACCTGGCGAATCACCCCCAGATCGCCATGGCCCGTCCGAAAGAGCCAGGTTTCTTCGTCGATTCCGGCGGGGGCAGCCGTTGGGAACGCGGCGAGGCGTGGTATCGCAGCCACTTCCGGACGGACCGGCTCCTCTGCGGTGAAACGACTCCGGCGTACAGCCAGTGGCCGAGCATCCCGAACGTTCTGGAGCGGATGTCGGGACTGATCCCGGACGCCCGGCTGATCTACCTGGTGCGCGAGCCCTGGGCGCGGGTGCATTCGCATTTCGAGATGGTGGTCCGCGACGGCCTGACCACCGAGCCGTTCGCCGCGATGATTCGCCATCCTTCCAAGATGGTCGACGCCACCTGTTACGGCTCGCAGTTGCAACGCATGCTCGAGTTTTACCCGCGCGAGCGAATCCTGGTGCTCGAGTCCGCGGAGCTGGCGCGGCACACCGAGCGGACCGTGGCGACGGTGTGTGCCTTCCTGGGTGTCGAGGCGAGGATCCCGGCGAAGATCCTGCGGCAGCGTTATCATGTCGGCGCAGTGCAGGGCTACCCGAACCGGATCTCAGGCCGGCTGATGGGCTCGAAGTCGATCCGATGGCTCAAGGCGCACCTGCCGCCACGACTCTTTTCCCTGGTTCGTGTCTGCGTTCTGCACGCGTTTCCGGGCCAGCCGCCCTCGCTGGAGCTGCCGGCCGACCAGGCTCAGGCGCTGGCTGAGCGATTCCGGGACGAGGTGGCGCTGCTCCGCGCCCTCACCGGACAGCCGCTCCCCTCGCTCGATCGGGGTCCGATCTCCGTCCCGGGCTGATCCGGGTCCCCCACCTGGCCAATCGCAATCGACTCAACGCCGCGAGGCCTGCCGGCAAGGGCCGGCAGGCCTCGGAGCGGGATCGGGCAGATCAGGGTCGGGGCGGGACCCGACTCAGGCGACACGGAGCCGGCGGCGGCGGTGCTGGCCGACGCCGGCGGCGGCGGCGATCAGGCCGAACAGGGCGAGCGTGGAGGGCTCGGGCACCGGGCTGGTCTGGCTCGTCAGGGGCGTGAGCACGAAGGTGTGCTGCTCGCCGTTGGCCAGCCGGCCCCAGCCGACGATCTGGCCGGCGTCGTTGATGCCGGTGGCGCCGTTGAGCTCGGCGAACGGCGAGCCGCCGGGCAGGAAGTTGTTCAGGTCGTGCATGGTCTGGCCGTCGAACAGGAAGGCCCGGTAGTCGTCGATGCCGGTGCGGTTCCAGCCCACGACCATGCCGGCGCTGTTCAGGCCCAGGGCGAAGCTGCTGGTGCCGAGGGTGCCCAGATCCTTCATCTGGCCGGCCGTGGACAGGAACGCCCGCATGTCGCCGGCGGCGTTCTGCGAGGCGCCCGCCACCTGGCCGGCGCCGTTCAGGGCGTAGGCGTAGGAGTTCTGGCCGCCGAGGGTGCCCAGGTTCTGGTTGGTGTCGCCGGTGCGGAGGAACGCGTTCCAGCTGCCATCCGACGTCTGGGCGGCACCGGCCACCTGGCCGGAGTCGTTGACGACGCGGGCCTCGCTGGAGCGGCCGCCGAAGGAGCCGACGTCGGTGACCTGGCCGTTCTGGTACACAAAGCCGCGGTCGGCGCCCTCGGCGTTCTGCGAGGTGCCAACGACCGTGCCGGAGTTGTTCAGCCCGAGCGCTGTGCCCGAGTTGCCGCCCAGGGTCGGGATCGGCTTCAGCTGGCCGTCGGTCTGGAGGAACGGCCGGAGGCTGGTCCCCTGTTCGGTGGTGACCTGGTACTGGCCCACCAGGCTGTTCTGGTTGTTCATCGCCTGGGTGACGCTGTAGCCGCCGCCGAGGTTGCCGACGTTCGTCGCGGCGGGGGCGCCCTTGACGAGCGGGTCGCCCGGAGGCGGCGGGGCGGGGATCGGCGCCGCGGTGAAGGCGCTGCCGAGCTTCGAGCCGAAGACCATGCCCGAGCCGGTGATCCCCTTGCCGTCGGTGTTGCCCAGGTCGGTGATCTGGAAG
>CAZUZD010000054.1:0-12543 GCA_964624465.1 uncultured Isosphaeraceae bacterium | reverse complement strand
GATCGCGTCCGCCCACGCCGCGGCGGGCGGAGCCGCGAGCGCCGCCAGGGCCAGTCCGCCGCCGATCAGGCCTGCGAGGCGTCCCTTCATCTGGTGTGTCTCCATGACGGGTCCGATCCGGTTCGACACTGCGGGCAGGGGTCCGTCCCCACCGGGCGGCGAGCGTCGCGCGGCCAGCCCCCGGGGGGCCCGCCGCCGGACGGTCGGGACAATAGAGGACTCATGCGAGACCGTCAAGGCAAAAGGACTCAAGTCCGGCCCACGCCGCAGCCGACGCGAACCGGGTCGGCCCGCCGCCGGCGCTGCCCCCTTGAGCGACCGGGCGGCTTGGGGCAACCTGGGGACGCCGCCCGCCGGGCCCGGCCCCGCTGGAGGCGGGCCTCGCCCCCAGAGCGGGCCGATCGTTCCCAGATTCGCGAACTCACCGGTCCCTCCCACCATCCCACCGCCGTGCGGGCGCGCTCGCCGCTCTCCAGCGGGGCCCACGCCGAGCCTGTTGGCGCCCAGGCGCCGGAGTGCCGCTTCAATGTCGCAGCCCGAGATGGACCGGCCGGGGGCCGAGGCCGAGGTCGAGCCGCTCGCCGAGGCCCTGCACCATGGCGCCGAGGAGCCCGAGAGCCGGCCGGGCGGAATCCCCCTGTATGTCTGGGTGGTCCTGGCCGTCGCCCTGGCCGTGCCCGTCGGGCTGCTGCTGGGCGTGCCCGCCGAGCAGGCCCGCACCTGGCCGGGTCCCGTCCGCGCGGCCCTGACCGCGCTGGTCGCGGCCCTGGAGCTGATCCCCGACCTGATCATCCGGGCGCTCAAGGCCCTGGCCGCGCCGCTGGTCATCCTGGCGATCCTGAGTGCCATCGTCACCAACGACATCCGCGGCCGGCAGGGCACGCGGATGATGCTCTATTATCTGGTCAACACCCTGGTCGCCATGGCCATTGGCCTGGGCCTGACGAACCTGATTCGCCCCGGCGCCGGCGCCAACCTCGGCGGCGAGTCCCCGACCGCCCCCGCCTCCGCTGTGGCGGCCCCGACCGCTGCGGGCGAGGCCGCGGCGCCGGCGGCGAAGCCGGGCCGACGGCTCATCGACGAGCTGGCCGGCACGGCGCCGAAGCCCCGCAAGTCGATCGAGCAGAAGAAGGTCACCGATCTGTTCCGCGACCTGATCCCCGACAACCTGATCGACGCCCTGCTCAAGAACAACCTGGCGCAGCTCGTGCTCGTCACGGTCGCCCTGGCGGTGGCGCTGGCCCAGATCCGCAACGCTCAGATCGCCCGCGGCGAGCACGCGTACCGCGCGCTTGTCGATGCGCTGGCCGTCGGGTTCGAGGTCCTCATGAAGGTCCTGCTCTGGGTGGTGGCGCTGGTGCCGCTGGCTGTCTTCGGTGTGGTGGCGACGAGCCTGGCCCGCGAGGGGCCCGAGCTGTTCCTGAACCTGGGCTGGTTCATCGTCGTGGTCGTCGCCGGCCTGGCGCTCCAGATCACCTGGTACCTGATCGAGCTGGGCGTCTTCGGCCGCATGGCGCCGGGGCGGTTCCTGCGCGGGGCGGCCGACGTGATGGCGACCACCTTCAGCACCGCGAGCACCGCCGCCACCATGCCCGTGACGCTCCGGTCGCTGACCGGCAAGCTCGGCGTCTCGCGGCCATCGAGCCAGCTGGCGGCCTGCGTGGGCACGAACTTCAACAACGACGGCACCGCGCTGTATCAGGCGGTCGCCGTGCTGTTCTTCGCCCAGGCGCTGGGGGCCCAGCTCGGGCCCCTCGACCAGGTCGTCATCATGCTCACGACCCTGGTCGCCAGCGTGGGCGCGGGTGGCATCCCGTCGGGCAGCTTCGTCACGATGCCCCTGATCTTCGCGGCCGTGAACCTGCCGGCCGACAAGCTGCCGATCCTGCTGACGATCGACTGGTTCCTGGACCGCTGCCGCACCACCTCGAACGTGCTCGGCGACATGACCGTCGCCGTGCTCCTCGACCGCACCGCCGACGATCCCGGTCCGGGTTCCCGCTGAGCCGGACGCACCGGCGGGTCAGTGGTTCGCGGGTGCTGATCCCCCGGTGCGGACCAGGCCCGCGCCGGCGGCGGCCAGCGCGCCGTCCCGGCCGTTCAGCAGGTCGACCAGCTCGCAGTACCGATCGGTCACCGGGCGCTGGAGGCGGTGGCGCCAGGGGGGCTGGCCCCAGTTGGTCTGCTGCATGTGGTCGCTGGGCCAGGCGGGCAGGGGAGTGCCGAACGCCTCCGACGAGGTCACCGAGACCAGTCCGTCGTTGGCCCCCTCCCACCGCTCCATGAGCCGGAACAGGGGCCGGAGCGACCAGCCGACCTCCTCCGGGGGCGGGTCGCCGGCGATGCTGTAGCAGGCGACCCCGGACGGCGGCGAGGGCAACGCCTCGTCGAGTCGACGGGCCCGCTCGGGCGTGACATCCAGGAACCCCTGGTGGTCGAGCCCGAGCGCATGCAGCAGGCGGTAGACCGGCCCGAGCCGCCGGCGGGCGACCTCGGCCAGCGTCGAACCGTGGTGTGGCGTGGCGATGGTCGTCAGGCTCCGGATCCGGCCGTGCCAGGCGGGGTCGGCCAGCAGCACCCGGGCGTCGAGCCCGCCCATACTGTGGCCGATGACATGCACCGGCTCGTCCGGGAACGCCGCCAGGATCTGGCGACCCAGCAGTTCGGCCCGGCGGGCGATGCCCGCCGTGGGGTGCACCGCCGTGACCAGCACCCGGTGCCCCTCGGCCCGGAGCGCCGCCGGGATGCCACGGAAGTAGGTGGCAACCGTCCACGGCCCGACCCCCAGGCGGTCGAACCCGAAGAGACCGTGCGCCAGGACGATCGGCGCGGAGCTGGATCGGTTGGTGCGAATCACGGGGGCAGACTCGTCGTCGATGTTCCGAAGCCCGATCGGATCGCAGTCCCTGCGCACGGTCTCCGTGGCCGGCCGGTGGCTTCGCGGAGGCTCGTCCCACACGCCTCGGGGGACGACTTCAACCATTGTAGGTCGACGCCGTCCAGGATCGAGCCCCTGGGGGACGGGGTCCGGTCCCTTCGGTGCGGTCCGGTGGCTCCCGATGACTATTCAGGCAGATGACGTGCCACGGCGGCCGGACCGGGCAAGCAGTTGCCGGTAGGTTGCGACGTTCGCGGCGACGACCGCCGTGAGCGAGTACCGGGAACGGACTCGCTCGAGCGCGGCCGTCCCGAGTCGCCGCGCCTGCTCCGGGTCGGCCAGCAGCGCCAGCAGGGCCGCCGACCAGGCGGCCGGCTCGTCGGCGGGCAGCAGGCGGCCGGTGCGGCCCTCGTCGATCAGGTCGGTGTTGCCGCCGATCTCCGACGCCAGGCAGGGTAAACCGGTGGCCATGGCTTCAAGCAGCGAGTTGCTCATGCCCTCGGCCAGGCTCGGCAGGACGAACAGGTCGGCGGCGCGCAGGTGCTCGGCCGGGTCATCGACGGCGCCGGCGAAGTGGACCCGGTCGGCGATCCCCAGCGCCTGCGCCCTGGTCTGGAGCCGGGGCCGCTCCACGCCGTCGCCGACCAAAACCAGGTGTGCCGGGGTCTGACGGGCCACGGCCGGCCAGGCGTCGAGAAGCACGTCGAGGTTCTTCTGCGGGTGCAGCCGGCCGGTGAAGACGACCCGAGGATGCGGCGGCAGGCGGTTCTCGACGGCAGCCGCCGGCGGGCCGGGGTGGAACCGCGCCGTGTCGACCCCGCTGGCGGTGGCGATCAGCCGGTCAGACGGGACGCCCAGGGCGCGCCACTGCGCAGCGATGTCCTCCGAGATCGTGAGGAAGGCGGTGTTGTGGAGGATCTGCTGCTGGAGCACGGCCGCGCCCCGGGTCCGGAGCAGCTCCTCGGCCTCGCCGTAGTAGCCCGAGCTGGCCGGCTGGACCAGGGTCGGGATGTCGCGGAGCCAGGGCCGCGCCACGCCGGTGCCGATCGCCTCCCAGAGCCCCTGGTGGGTGTGGATCAGGTCGAGCTCGGGCCGCAGCCGCACCAGCCCGCGCACCAGGCCGGCGACGAAGGTGAGACCGAACAGCGGGCCGAGCGACGACGGCTTGATCCAGCGGTGCACGGCGATCCCTCGCACCGTGTCGTCGCGGGGCAGGCCCGGCACGGCCTTGGTCAGGACGTGGACCGTGTGCCCGAGCCGGACCAGCTCGGCGCCCTGCTCCAGCGCCTGACGCTCGGCGCCGCTCTGGAGCGGGTGGAAGTGGCTGATGACCAGGCCGATCCGCAGCGGCGGCCCGCCGGTCGGCTCGCGGCCGGTGCTGGAGGTTGTCATCGCCGGACCTCGGGGCTGGGGGCCGGACCGGGACCCCGGGGAACGCGAAACCCGACCGCCTCCGGTTGAGGTTCCGGAGGGCGGCCGGGTTCTGCAAGCCGTCGCAGGATCGACCCGTGTCGGGACGGGTCCGGTCCGATCAGTGGTTGAGCCGCAGGCTCGCGACCCCACGGCCGCGCTCGTCGAAGAAGCGGCCGTTACTGGCGGTGATCTGGCCATACGGGGTGAGCTTGCCGTCCTCCTCGACGACGTTGACCAGCCAGTCGCCGTTGGGCAGGGCGACCTCGAAGCGGCCGGACAGGTCGGTGGTGGCCGGCTTGTCGGCGTAGGTCCGCTGCGCGTCGGAGAAGACGACCTTGAGGTTCGGCTGGGCCGTCTTGGTGGTGGCGCCGATCACCTCGCCCCGGATCGTCCCCAGCGCCGGCAGGGCCTGACGCGGGGACAGCTCGGTGGGAGCGGGGCGATACGCCGTCCGCGAGGCGTTGCCGTCGGCCGGCGGCGACTGGAGGCCGCCCTCGGCCGGGGCCTTCTCGGGGGCCGGCGTCTGCGGGAACTCGAACGCCGGCTCACCGGCACCGGTGTTGCCGGCCGGTGTCGAGCCCGCCGGGGCGGGCGACGCGGGCGCCCCGTTGGCCGGCGTGCTGTTGATCTGCGCCGGCGGCCGGCTGGTGCGGGTGTCGGGGGTGGCCCCGCCATTGGCCGGCGGGTTGACGCCACCACCGGTGCTGCCCGCCCCGTGGTTCTCGGGCGGAGCCGACTGCGCCGTCGGAGCGGCCGGGGCCGGGGTGACGACGGTCGTGGTGGCACAGGGGTCGTCGTAAGCCAGCGTGGTGGGGGCCAGCACGGGCACGTCGAGCGTCGTGGTGGTCGGCCAGTAGGTGGTCGAGACGTAGGTCGGGGTGGTCGCGACGTAGGCCGTCTCGCCCCAGATCGGCCGGTTCGCCCGGCGGCGGAGGCGGGCGCCGAAGCGGCGGGGGGCCTCGTAGACCGTGGGTTCGAGCACATAGGTCGTCGGCTCGACCACCACGCTCGCGGGCCGCAGCACCGAGTAGGTCGTCGGCTCGACCACCACGCTGGTCGGCCGCAGCACCGAGTAGCTCACCGTCGGGGTGTAGCTGGTGGCATAGACGCCCGGCAGCACCGCCGAGGGGATGGTGGCGGCGGTCGTCACGTATGACGTCGTCGGCACGACCACGCTCGTCGGAACCAGCGTGGTGGTCGGGACATAGACGGTTTCGAGGATCTCGTCGGCCGGCGCCGGCAGGGCCGTCAGGCTCAGACCCAGGGCCGTCGACAGGACGCACTTCAGCGCGGCTCGCGGCGACATGGTGCGACTCTCCAGGGTGCGAATTGCTCCCGAGCCGGGTCAACCATGACCACCGCTGCAGGAGTCGTCTTCACTATCTTACCAAGAGTCCGAACTCGCACCAAGTCGGGGGTGCGATTCCCGGGCCAACCGACGGGGTGGCGCCGCGGCGGTCCCCTTGGACCGGGCGGTCCTGGTGTGCCATGATGAGACGCAGGGGCCGAGACCGCCGCACGAGCCTCGGGCGGCCCCGCGACGGAGAATTGCCCGCCATGTCCGCACTTCGACCGGCCCCCGCGGTGCTCGACCGCGACTTCCTGGAGATCCGGGCCCGGATCCTCGAGGTGGCCGCCGCCCTCGACCGCCTCGACCGCGCCCCCCACCGCCCCGAGGTGGCAGGAGACCGCCGCCTGGGGCTGATCCAGCGCGCCCTGGAGGCCCTGGTCGTGGCCGAGCCCGGCCGCGCCGAGGCGATCCAGACCCTGTTCTCGCTCGCCTACGACCCCGACTGGCAGTCCACCTTCGCCATGGACCGCCGCTGACCCACGCGGGCCGCAGTGGCCAGGCTCACCGCGCCCCCTTGAGATCGCCGGCATGGAACGGGATCTCGAGCGGTTCCGGAGCGTCGGCGCCCACGGTCAGCGGCCGGCTCTGCCGGAAGCCGCCGTCGGGCTGGCGGACCTGGAGGGTGTACGACCCCGGCGGTACCTCGGCGAGGGAGAACTCGCCACGCTCGTCGGTCACGGCGAAGTGCGGGTGGTCGAACGCGAAGACCCAGGCGGCCATCGACGGGTGGATCGGGCAGCCGATGGCGATCGGTGTCCGCGCCGCGGTGAACCGATGCGTGTGCGCGCCGCCGGCCGGCGTGACGACGTTGAACCGGTTGCCCGCGTCCAGGGCCCCCGCGCTCACGCCGTGGTTGGCGGTATCGCTGTTGCGGAACTCGACCGGCCGGCCCGCCGCCACGGCGATGACATGCGGCAGGAACTCGAAGTTCTGCTGGTCGACCACGACCGGTTCCGCCTCGCGGCTCCGCCCGGCCCAGCCCGCCGGCGCCGGTGCCCCATCGAGCCACACGACCACCCCCCGCAGTCCCTTGGTCCGGGCCTCGACCTCCAGCACCGGCCGGCTGCTCGCCGCCTCGGGCACGGGGATCGGCTCCGGGATCGGGCCGTCGTAGGTCACTCGCCCCCGCACCGTCCGGCCCTCGTCCGCCATCGCCCCGGCGTCGATCGGTGCGAAGCTCACCAGCACCCCCGCGAGGAGGACCACCGTCCACCGCCAGCGTCCGATCCGATTGTTCCGCGTCATGGTCGGTCCTCGATCCCCGGGATTCGCTCTCCCGATGGTGCGATCTCGCGTCACTCGCCGCAAGGCCGCCGTGTGCCACCTCCCACCATCATCGGCTGGCCGGGCCAAGGGCCTCGTCGGTCGGTGTTCGAGTGCCTAGCATGGGGCGGCAACGGGCGGGTCGTGGGTGATGGCGGCCGATCACGTGCGTCGCCAGGGGGGCCGTCGGATGGAGTTCGAGCGTTCCGGGTCGGCGCCGTCGGCCCCGCATCACAATCGCGCCGAGCTGCTCGCGCTGGCCGGCCTGTTCCTCCGGCTGGGGGCGACCTCATTCGGCGGGCCGGCCGCCCACATCGCATTGATGGAGTACGAGGTCGTCCGGCGCCGGGGCTGGCTCCGCTCGGCCGAGTTCCTTGATCTGCTCGGCGCCACGAATCTGATCCCCGGCCCGAACTCGACCGAGCTGGCGATCCACATCGGCTGGCAGCGGGCCCGGTGGGCGGGGCTGATCGTGGCCGGCACCTGCTTCATCGCGCCGGCGGCGCTGATCGTGCTCGCCTGCGCCATCGCGTATGTCCGGTACGGGACCCGTCCCGAGGCGGCCGCGCTGCTGGCCGGGGTCAAGCCGGTGATCCTCGCGATCGTCGCCCAGGCCCTGATCCGGCTGGCCCGGACCGCGCTCGGTCGGCCGGTGACGCTCGGCGTGGCGCTGGCCAGCGTCGGTCTGCTCGTCGCGGGCGCCCACGAGCTGCTCGTCCTCCTGGGTGCGGGCGTGCTCGGCATGGCGGTGCTGGCGCTGGCCCGCCGGCCACCGGGGACGACGGCGCCGGGCGTTGCGTGCCTGGCCGGGGCGCTGGCCACCCGTCCGGTTCGCCCCGCCCTGGGCGCCGTGGTGGGGGCCGGTGCGAGCGTGGCTGCGGCGACGACGGCGGTGCCGTTCGGGCTCTGGTCGCTGTTCGGGTTCTTCCTGAAGGTGGGCTCGGTGCTCTTCGGAAGTGGCTACGTGCTGCTGGCGTTCCTCCGCGCCGACCTGGTCGAGCGCTGGGGCTGGCTCAGCGACCGCCAGCTTCTCGACGCCATCGCGGTGGGCCAGGTGACCCCTGGCCCGGTCTTCACCACCGCCACGTTCATCGGCTACGTCCTGGGCGGACTGCCTGGTGCGGGTCTGGCCACGCTGGGGATCTTCCTGCCCGCGTTCGTCTTCGTCGCCATCAGCGGCCCGCTGATCCCCGTGCTCCGACGCTCACCGCTGGCCGGCGCCTTTCTCGACGGCGTCAACGCCGCCTCGCTCGCCCTCATGGCCGTCGTCCTGTTCGAGCTCGCCCGCTCGACACTGGTCGATCCGTTCGCCATCAGTCTGGCCATCGGCAGCGGCCTGCTGTTGATGCGGTTTGCCCGCCTGAACTCCGTCTGGCTGATCGGCGCGGGCGCCCTTGTCGGCCTGGCCCGCCCGATCCTCTGGCCCGGTTGAGAGCCGCCCGGGGAGGCGCTGGGTGTGGTCGGGGCGTGACCTCACTGGCCAGCGTCTGGTCGATCGGACAGAATCCAGGGCGATTCTGGACCGGAACCGGCCGCGATCTTGAAACCAGTGGACCGACCCCACCCGAAACTTGATCCCCAACCACCGGCGCTCCCGGCGCCCGAGGCTCTGCGATGCGTTTCTCACGGCTCGCTCTGATCGTCATGCTGGCGACGGTCGTGGTTCCGGCAATCGGCCAGGATCGTCTGGAGCTGACGTACGCGCCGGCCCCCGTCGACAACCCGCTGAAGGGCCTGGTGCCGTATGAGGGGGACGTCCGGGCGCGGTTCCCGCACTCGATGGAGTTCAACTATCTGCCGTACTCGGCCCTGGTGAAGGGCTACGACCAGTTCGACTGGGCGCCGCTGGAGCGGATGCTCGATCGGATCGCCGGCCGCGGTCATCAGGCGGTCGTGCGCATCTACCTGGAGTACCCGGGTCGGACCGGCGTCATCCCCGAGTTCTTGATCCAGGACGGCCTGACGGTGCACAAGTGGCTGTACACCGAGACGCAGCCCTTCCCGCCGGCGCCCATCGAGACTCCCGACTACGAGGATGCGCACCTGCGGGCCTCGCTCCGCCAGTTCATCGCCGCCTTCGGACGCAAGTATGACGGCGACCCGAGGCTGGGGTTCCTCACCGCCGGGCTGCTGGGCACCTGGGGCGAGTGGCACACCTACCCCCGCCCGCAACTCTTCGCCAGCGAGACGGTGCAGGCCGAGGTGTTGACCGCTTACGAGGCCGCGTTCCGGGTCACTCCGGTGCTGCTCCGCTACCCGGCCGGCCCAACGACACCCGGCAAGACCCCGACCGCGCGGCGGCCGTTCGGCTACCACGACGACTCGTTTGCCTGGGCCACGCTCGACACCGGCCGCAAGCAGGACGATTGGTACTTCGTCCCCGCGCTCAAGGCCGCCGGGCCGGAGGCGGTCGACCGCTGGAAGACGCACCCGATCGGTGGCGAGATCCGCCCGGAAGCCTGGGGCAAGGTCTTCGACGATCCGCCAGGCGTCGCGGCGATCCAGGACTTCCAGCGCTGCGTGGCCGTGACCCACGCCACCTGGTTGATGGACAGCGGCCTGTTCGAATCGCGGGCGACAGCCGACCGGATCCGTCGGGCCGAGGCCTGGGTCCGGAGGATGGGGTACGAGTTCCACATTCCCGCCGTCACGCTCGGTCGCATCGCCGACGGCAAGCTGCCCGTGCGGGTCGAGGTGGAGAACCGCGGGGTGGCGCCCTTCTACTACGACTGGAGGCCCGAGCTGGGCCTGATCCAGGCGGGCCAGGTGGTGCGGAGCGTCCCCGTGACAGGCGGGCTCCTCGGCCTGCTTCCCGACGCGCCGGCGCGGGTCTGGGACGAATCCATCGACCTGGCGGGCCTGAAACCCGGTGCCTATCGTCTCGCGCTCCGGGTTCCGAACCGTCTGCCCGGTGGTCACCCGCTCAAGTTCGCCAACGCCGCCCAGGACGCCGACCTGCCCGGCTGGCTGACTCTCGGCACCGTCTCGATCGACTGACCGTCGTCTCCCCCGATCGAATCAATCGCCTCGCCTCGGTCGCAGCACGATTCCGTCCCACGGCAGAAGCTCGCGACCGGGCGAGGAGGCGACGTCCGCCCGGTGTGGCCTACAGCCTGGGGTCGACCGGCTCGCTCTCCAGGGCGAGGACGCCGAAGACGCACTCGTGCACCCGGCGCAGGGGCTCGCGGCGGCCGAACCGTTCCAGGCCTTCGAGGCCGAGGGCGAACTCGCCGAGCGCCAGGTTCCGCTTGCGGCCGAGGCCACGGGACCGCAGTCGATCGAGATGCTCGGGGCTCGTGTAGTCCGGGCCGTAGATGATGCGCAGGTACTCGCGCCCCCGCACCTTGACCGCCGGCTGGCTCAGCCCGCGCGGGCCGCGATGCACGAACGTCAGCGGCTTGACGACCATGCCCTCGCCGCCGCCCTCGGTGTGCTCGGTCCACCAGGCCACGGCCGACTCCTGGGCGGCCGGATCCGAGAGATCGACCACCCGGTGCCGCGTCGCCAGCAGGAGCGCAGGGTCGGCCTCGCAGATGCGGGCGAGAGTCTGCATGTGCCAGAGGTGGTCGCGGTCGGTGTGCACGCGGCCCTCGCTGGCGAGCAGGTGAAACGGGGCCAGCTTGAGGTCGTCGAGCGACTGCACCGGCCAGCAGTATCGGCGATAGGCGGCCACGAATCGGCCGATTTCGTCGGCGCGCTGCGCGGAACGGTCCAGCAGTCCGGTCAGCCGCGCCTGCTCGTCGCCGGTGAGGCGGGAGCCGGCGGCGGCCAGGGCCTCGACGGCGCGGGGCAGGGCGGCGGTGCCGGCCGATCCGACGGCGGCGTACTGGCTCCGCAGCAGCTCCTGCGCCTTGGCCGACCAGGGCATCAGCTCGCAGTCGAGGCACACCCAGGTCGTGTCCAGCTCGGTCCAGACGTCCGCCGCCGTGAGTGCCGCTCGCACCCGATCGAGGAACGCGCCCTCCAGCTCCGGCTCGCGGAAGAACAGCCGGCCGGTGCGGGTGACCACCGCGCCGCACTCGCCCGTGGTCACGCCGAACCGCTCGTGCGCGGCGGCGGCGTCGCGGCCGGCGACGACCACGGCGCGCGAGCCCATGTGCTTCTCCTCGCAGACCACCTGCGGCACGCCCTCGGCGCGGTAGTAGGCGAACGCCTCGGCGGGGTGCTCCAGCAGGCCGGGCTCGCGGCTGGTGGCGCAGGGCGACATCGTCGGCGGCAGGTAGATCAGCCAGCGCGGGTCGGCCGCGAACCGGCTCATCACCTCCAGCGCCGCCGCCGCATTCTCCTCGCGGATCGTCACGTTGCCCCGCAGCCGGGTCGGCACGATCCGCTTGCCGAGTACGTCCTCGGCGTCGAGCATCGCGTCGTGCGCCTGCTGCGCCGAGACTCCGGGGGCCATGGAATCCGCAACCAGGAACGGCCGCGCCGGCACGCAGTACGTCCGCGCCGCGGGCACGGCAACCAGCTCGCGCTCGGGGTACCGCAGCGCCGTCAGCCGGCCGCCGAAGACGCAGCCCGTGTCGATGTCGATCGTGCCGTTGAGCCACTCGGAGTCGGGAACCGGCGTGTGGCCGTACACGACCAGCGCCGGGCCGCGATAATCGGCCGCCCAGTTGTGCCGCACCGGTAGCCCGAACTCATCCGTCTCGCCCGTCGTCTCGCCGTACAGAGCGAAGTCGCGCACCCGGGCCGAGCCGCGCCCCTGCATCGACTGCTTCAGGCCGGCGTGAGCGACCACGATGCGGCCCTCATCGAGCACGTAGTGACTGACCAGACTGTCCAGGAACCCGGCCAGGGCCTCTCGGGTCGCGTCGCGGCTCTCGGCCGGCAGGGCCTCGACCTCGGCCAGCGACTCGGCCAGGCCGTGCGTGATCTGCACCGCCTTGCCGCGGAGGGCCTTCACGAACTTCACGTCGTGGTTGCCCGGCACGCAGAGCGCCGCGCCCGCGGCCACCATCGCGGCCACCAGGCGCACCGTGTCCAGCACCCGAGGTCCGCGATCGACCAGGTCGCCCACGAAGACCGCCTTGCGGCCGTCCGGGTGCCGGAACACGGGCGTGGCCTGGAGCCAGCCGTCGGACCCGGCCGGGTTCGGGACATAGCCGAGCCGCTCCAGCAGCGCCTCCAGCTCGTCGCAGCAGCCGTGCACGTCGCCGATGAAGTCGAACGGTCCACGCTCGTGTGTGCGGTCGTTCCAGAGCGGCACCCGTTCGATGGTGGCTGCCTCGACGGCCTCGGGCGAGGTCAGTACGGAGATCTGCCGGAACCCCTCGCGCCGCAGGTTGCGGAGCGAACGCCGGAGCTGCGACGTCTGGTTGCGGATGACGTGCGGCCCGAAGGCGCGGTCGGGGCGCGCGGCGTTCCGCTCGTGGCAGACCCGCTCGGGCAGGTCGAGCACGATCGCCACCGGGAGGCAGTGGTACCGGCCCGCCAGTTCGACCAGCGGCCGACGCGCCTCGGGCTGCACGTTGGTGGCGTCGATGACCGTGAGGCGCCCGCGCTCCAGCCGCTTGCCGGCGACGAACCGCAGCACCTCGAAGGCGTCGACCGTGGCCGACTGATCGTTCTCGTCGTCGGCGACCAGCCCGCGGCAGTTATCGGACGAGAGGATCTCGGTGGCCCGGAAGTGCCGGTGCGC
>CAZUZD010000053.1:1396-25496 GCA_964624465.1 uncultured Isosphaeraceae bacterium | reverse complement strand
GAGCGCAAGGCGATCCTGTCCAGGCTGGCCGCCCTGCTCCGCGAGGACGCCGAGCCCCTGGCGCTGGGGATCGCCCTCGACACCGGCAAGCCGATCGCCGAGGCCCGCCTGGAGGTCCGGTTCGGCGTCGACCTGATCGAGTCGGCGGTCGGGCTCTGGCCCGACTCCGATCGCGGTGCCTCGGGCCCTGGCTGGCAGGCGTACCGACGGCCGCATGGCCTGATGGCCCTGGTCAGCCCCTGGAACAACCCGCTGGCGATCCCGATGGGTAAGGTTGCGCCGGCACTGCTGGCGGGCAACGCCGTCCTCTGGAAGCCGGCGCTGCCCGGCACGGGGATCGCCCGGACTCTCCAGGAGCGGTTCGGCCGGGCGGGGCTGCCGGCGGGCCTGGTGACGCTCCTGGAAGGTGACCACCGGACTGCCGAACGCCTGATCCAGCACCCCGCCATCGAAGCCGTGACCCTCACCGGCTCGATCGAGGCCGGTGCCGCGGCCCTGGCCCTCTGCGCCCGTCGCAACGTGCCGTTCCAGGGGGAGCTCGGCGGGAACAACGCCGCGATCGTCTGGGGCGACGCCGATCTGGCATCCGTGGCGAGCCAGATCGCCGCGGCTGGCTTCGGCTCGGCGGGTCAGCGCTGCACGGCCAACCGCCGGGTGATCGTCGAGGCGTCCATTCACGACGCATTCGTGGCCGCCCTGAGCGATGCCACCCGGGCGCTGCGGTGGGGCGACCCGCTGGAGCCAGCGACCCAGATCGGGCCGGTCATCTCGGCCAGGATCCTGGAACGGATCGCCGCCCAGGTCGAGCGGGCGGTCGCCGGCGGCGCCCGGGCGATCACCCCGCACCCGCGCCAGGAGCCCGCAACCGGGCTGGAATCGCCCGGGTTCTACTACCCCCCCACGCTGATCCTGTGCGGCGATCCCGACGCCGAGATCGTGCAGGAAGAGACCTTCGGGCCCGTGGTCGTGGTGCAGCCGGCCCGCGACTGGGACCAGGCCCTGGCCCTCTGCAACGGCGTGGCCCAGGGGCTGGCCGCCGCCCTGTTCTCGCCCTGCGCCGACCGCCAGCGCGACTTCCTGCAACGGGCCAGGGCGGGGATCCTCAAGCTCGACCAGGCCACCGCCGGAGCCAGGGCCGACGCGCCGTTCGGTGGCTGGAAGGCCTCGGGCGTCGGTGCTCCCGAGCATGGCGTGGCCGACCTCGAGTTCCACACCCGCTGGCAAACCGTCTACCGCGCCTGAGCCGCGCCCCGGCTCCTGAGCCCCTCTGGTCTCCGATGACGCCTCCACTCGACTCCGACCCGTGTGTGGCTGACCGCTCCCTCATCGCGGTCTGGAACCAGGTCGTCGCCCGCGATCCCGCGGCCCTGGCGGTGATCGAGGCGGATGGGCCCCAGCTCAGCTATGGCGAGCTCGATGCCGCCTCGACCCATCTCGCCCGGCGCATCCTTGAGTCGCTGGGGCCCGAGAACGTCCCGGTGCTGCTGCTGACCGAGCCGTCCTGCCTGCAGGTGGCGGGCATCCTGGGTGTGATCAAGGCGCACAAGGCGTTCGTGCTGCTCGATCCACGGCAGCCGGCGGGCTTCCTGCGGCCGATCGCCGCCGCGAGCGGGGCTCGCCTGCTGCTGGCGGCCGAGCCGCTCGAGGCCCTGGCCCGCGCAATTGGCCCGCCTGGCGCCCGAGTCGAAACGCTCGGGCCTCTCGACACCACGCCCGCCCCGACCCTGGCCAATCACACGACGGCTGACTCGATCGCCGCCCTGATCTTCACCTCGGGCTCGACCGGATTGTCCAAGGGGGTGATCTACCCGCACCGGATGCTGGCGCACCGGGCCTGGTGTGAGCATCGGCTGGGCCTGATCGGACCCGGGCACCGGCTGGCGGGCCTCCGCCACTGCGGCTTCAGTGCGGGGGCGGCCGACCTGTTCAAGAGCCTGCTGACGGGGGCCGCCTACTGCCCGTTCACGGTGCAGTCCCGCGGCCTGCAGGCTCTGAGCCGCTGGCTGACGGCCCAGCCGATCACCTACCTGCCGTGCTCCGTCGAGCTGCTTCGCCAGTGGCTCGACAGCCTGGGGCCCCACGAGCGGTTCCCGCACCTGTGCCGCCTGTATCCGTCGGGGCGGAAGCTGCGGACCGATTTCGAACGGATCTGGCCGCTGGTGGCCCCGGAGTGCCTGCTCATCAGCTCGTACGGTTCGACCGAAGCGAGTCTGATGAGCCTGGCCCTCTTGACCCTGGACTCCACTCCCGGCGCGGAGGTGCTGGACGTCGGGCATGCAGTTCCTGGCAAACGTATCCTGATCTGCGACGAGGCCGGCGCGGAGGTGGCCCCCGGGGAAACCGGCGAGATCGAGATCCTGAGCCGGTTCATCGCACCCGGGTACTGGGGTGAGCCGGCCCTGACCGGCGCCGCGTTCCGCCAGGCCGACGACGGCAACGGCGACTGGATCTACCGGACCGGCGATCTGGGCCGGCTCCGGCCCGACGGCGCGCTTGAACTCCAGGGCCGTCGCGATGCGCAGGTGAAGGTGCGCGGGTATCGGGTGGTGCTGGGCCAGGTGGAGATCGCGGTGCAGGCCCTGCCCGGCGTACGGCAGGCCGTCGTCGTGCTGGACCAGGCCCACGACTGTCTGCTGGGCTACGTCCGTCTGGCTCCTGGCTCGGGCGTCACCGGTGCCCGCCTGACCGCACAACTCGCGGAGAGCCTGCCCGATTACGCCGTGCCCGCGCGCTGGATCGTCCTGCCCGAGTTCCCCCTGCTGCCGAGCGGCAAGGTCAACGTCTGGGCCCTGCCCCCGCCGGGACGCGAGCGCCCCGCCTTGAAGGCTCCGTTCGTGGCGCCCCGGACCGAGACCGAGGCGCGGCTGGCCGCGCTCTGGTCCAGGCTGCTTGCCATCGATGGCATCGGGATCGACGACCCGTTTGTCGAGCTCGGGGGCCATTCGCTGCTCTCGGTGCGGCTCCTGATCGAGATCGAGCAGCACCTGGGGGGCGTGATTCCGACCCGGGAGTTCTTCGCGAACCCGACGGTCCGGCAACTGGCCCATTTGCTCGACCGGCCAGCTCCGGCACCGGTGACCGCGCCGCCCGAGACCCAGACCGCCCCGACGGCCGCCCCGGAGTCGGCCGGCCCACGGCTGGAACGCTCTGATGAGATCTTCGATCGAGCCGAAGGGTTCATCCGCGCCAGCAAACCCCAGCGTCTGGCCCAGAACTGGAACCTACCGACGCAGCTCGTCGACCGGGTGCTCGGGGCGGCGGGACCGTCACGCGCCGCGGCTCTGCTCGCCGCGCTCACCCGGCGTCCCGTCGGCCGGCGTCTCTTCGGTCAGATGGTTCCCCGCCTGACCCAGTTCCACGCCGAGGTCCGGAGCTCGCTCGCTCTGGAGACTTTTCTGGCGCAGAGTCTGTACTGCTACTTGATCGACCGCTATGGGATCGGCGTGCCCGGTGATCTGCGGGGCGGTTCCGATCGCGCCGGCGCTCGAGCCGCCAGGGTGATCGGCTGGGAAGCGCTGGAGGACGCGACCCGAGCGGGCCGGGGCGTACTCCTGGTCCGCAGCCATGATCACGCCAGGCGCTGGTTCCGGCCCCTGGGCCTGTCGGACTTCCGCGTCACCGATGCCCGCCATGTGATCCAGCAGATCGACCGGCCCACCGCGCTGGACGCGACGGCGATCTACGTGCATCAGCTCGACCTGGCCCGAAAGCACCTGGCTGAGGGGCGAGTTGTCGAGATTCATGGCGACGGCGTGCAAGGCACGAGCCAGGCGGTTCAGTTCCCGTTCCACGGCCGACGCCGTGGCTTCTTGACCGGATTCGCCGAGCTGGCGCTCTGGACCCGTGCCACGGTCTTCGTGGTGGAATCGATCTTTCACGAACCCCTGGATGTCTCGGTCCACCTCGTTGGGCCGCTCGATCGGGGCCTCGATGATTGGCCGCACGACCAGAGAGTGCAGCACCTGCTCACGCAGTACGTTGGCTGGCTATCCTCCTACTACGCGCGACAGGCCTGGATGGTCCCGTTCTTCGAGGTCGAGCAGCACCTGGACCTGCCCGCCTGGGCGCCGGCCCATGAGCATCGCGGTGCGAAGCCCTCCTCGACCGCCAGCAACTGAGTTTTCTGCCGGCGACGCGTCTTCAGCATGCGGGGACTCGACGTGAACCGGACTGGCACGGACCAATGCTCCGAGGTCCTCGCCCCGATCCACTCCAGGTTTGCCGCCGGGGGAGGCTGAATGGTGTTCCCGGGTTCTGTGTCCTGAAATCGGGTTGGCCTGTGATCCTTGACGGATCCCAGGACCGCCGCCCTCGGGTCGTCTCCGTCATCGACAGAGTTAACCGGGTGAGATGTACGGGAACCTGCGCTGGCGCCGGAGCCAATCTCCGGGCCGGCTCATGAGGTGCACCGACGCATCGACCAGGTGTTCTTCCAGTCACGCTCGTAGGGTCCCGCGTGGACCCGGAGCGAAATCACCGCAACCGCCTGAACCGCGTGACCGATCGCGACCCGGTCACGCAGCAGGTGGGCTACGTCGACGACGCCTTCGACCGCCGCGTCGGCAAGACTGTCGACGCCGACATGGCCGGCCCGTCGGCCGCCACGAAGCGCTGGACCGTGTACCAGCAGGCTTGAGGAACCCGGTGACGCTCCGCGGTTCAGGGTCGCAACTCCCAG
The DNA here is from genome assembly GCA_964624465.1 of uncultured Isosphaeraceae bacterium. GTDB lineage: Bacteria > Planctomycetota > Planctomycetia > Isosphaerales > Isosphaeraceae > CAZUZD01. The sequence continues at coordinate 20,818 of CAZUZD010000053.1, read as the reverse complement.
GCTTCGAGCGAACGCAGGCGGGCCGTCCCACCGGTGGCGAAGAGCGCGACGCCCCGGCTGTCGCGCGCTGGAAAGATCTGATCCGTCAGGACGGCTCGGCCGTCGTCGGCGAAGACCTCGACCGAGGTCGCGTCGACGAGAATGTGGAGACGCAGGGGCGTCCCACCCGCGCCCACGGCCAGCCTGGCGGCGTGGCGACCCGCGAAGTGGGGGCTGAACTTCGTCTGGCCGGAACGCGTCCGATCGACGAAGACCTCGCCGGCGCGGCGGTCGAAGCCAATGACCGTCTCCTCGTCCGCGCCCTTACGGACCTTCAGCCCGAACGTCTCGGCATCCCCCGGCTCGAATTCCGCGATGATCTCCAGGGCCGCACCCTCGATCGTCTCCAGGGGCACCTCGCCCGAACCGATTGCCCGCGCATCGACCCGACGGGCGTTGCGCCTCAGTGATTTGACGCCATCGACCGGCGTCTGCACGAGGCGGTAGCTCTCGTCCGTCTTGCGGAGCGCGACGCGGCGGGGGGTGGTCATGGCGCCTCGCCAGGGGGACGTCGGAATCTCGTTGGCGTATTGCCAGTTGTTCATCCAGGCGATCCAGACCGGGCCGGGCCCGGGGGCGTCGTTCCACGCCTGCGCGGCGTAGAAGTCCTTGCCGAGGTCGACCCACAACGCTGGGATCTCCGGCCCGGCGGGCTCGACGGGCTCGAACGCATTTCCATCGAACCGGCCGACAAAGTACTGGCCGCCCGAGCCCCCGAACGGAGCGCCGTCGTTCAGGTCAACCTTCAGCACCCAGAGTGTGGCGTCCTTCGAGCCCTCCACGGGCACCTCGATCAGCTCGGGGCATTCCCATACCCCCTTGGCCGAGCCGGCCGGGCCGAAGTCGCTGAGCTTCGTCCATTGCTTCAGGTCGGGCGAGGCCCAGAAGCGGACCTGCCGCTGGTCCGCCAGCACGGTGGCCATGACCCAGCGCTTCGTCGGCGGGTGCCAGAGGACCTTCGGGTCGCGGAACTCCTTCGAGCCGATGTCGGCGACGGGATTGCCCGGGAACTTTGCCCAGGTCCGGCCGCCGTCGACGCTGGAGGCGAGGTTCTGGGTCTGCTTCTCGGCCGAGTGCCCGGTATAGACCGCCACCATCGGCGGGACGTCGGGGCGGCCGAGCCCTGAGGTGTTCTTCGCGTCGAACACGGCGCTGCCCGAGAAGATCATGATGCCGCCCTCCTCTCGCAGGGCGATCGGCAGGTGATCCCAGCGGACGAGGTCGCGGCTGACGGCGTGGCCCCAGCTCATGTGCCCCCAGCGATCGCCTTCGGGGTTGTGCTGGTAGAACAGGTGGTACTCGCCGTTGAGGTAGAGGCAGCCGTTCGGGTCGTTGATGAAATTCTTCGGTGGCGTGAAGTGGTACAGCGGCCGGACCACGTCGGGTTCGTCGGCCCTGGCGACCAGGGAGACGAACAGCGGGGCGAGCGCGAGTGTCAGGATCGCGGGGCGCATCAGGCGACTCCTCGGGTGGGTCATTCGATCCCCAGCTCTTTCTGGATCGCTTCCAGGGGGACGCCCTTGGTCTCGGGCATGACGAACAGGGTCCAGAGCAGTTGCAGGGCCATCATCGCCGCGTAGAAGGCGAAGGCGCTCCCGCCCCCGATCCGCGTGGCGATGATCGGGAAGGTCCACGAGATCAACGCCGCCATGACCCAGTGCGTCGTGCTGCCGAGCGCCTGGCCGGCGGCGCGGACGCGGTTGGGGAAGATCTCGCTGATGAACACCCAGATCACCGCCCCCTGGCTGAAGGCGTGCGAGGCGATGAACAGCATCAGCCCGGCCAGGACGATCGCATTGCCGGTGGGCGTGAATTGCTCGCCGTAAGTGGTAAACGCCCAGGCCGTCATCCCCAGGCTGATGAGATAGCCCACCGATCCGACGTGCATCAGCCGGCGGCGCCCGAAACGGTCGATGACGAGCATCGCCAGCATCGTGAAGACCAGGTTCGTGCCACCCACGGCCACCGCCTGAAGGAGCGCCGAATCGACGTTGGCGCCGGCCATCTTGAAGATCTGCGGGGCATAGTACAGGATCGCGTTGATGCCCGAGAGCTGGTTGAACGCCGCGATCGCCACGGCCAGCAGGACCGGCTTGCGGTAAGCGGGCTGGAACAGCGATTCGCGCGCCCCGTGGTGCTCGGGGTCGATCGCCGCCCGGATCTCGGCGATCTCCTGATCCACTCTGCCGCGATCGACTCCAAGCCGCAACATCACGGCGCGGGCCTCATCGGTGCGGCCCCGGCCGATGAGCCAGCGAGGGCTCTCGGGGGTGGGCAGCAGGAGCAGGAAGAACAGGGCCGACGGTGCCGCCAGGACGCCGAGCATCCACCGCCATTCGGTCGCCCCGAGGTGCAGCCTCGCGATCAGATAGTTCGACAGGAACGCCAGCAGGATACCGAGCACGACGTTGAACTGCTGGATCGCCACCAGGCGGCCCCGGTATCGCGCGGGGGCGATCTCGGCGATGTAGAGGGGCGAGACGACCGACGCCCCGCCGACGGCCACGCCGCCGAGGAATCGGAACCCGAGGAACGAGATCCAGTCCCAGGCCAGAGCGGTACCCAGCGAGGTCACGAAATAGAGGACCGCCAGGGCGATCAAGGCCGGCTTCCGGCCCCACACGTCCGCGGGTCGTCCCGCCAGGATCGAGCCGAAGATGGTACCGATCAGCGCGATGGCGACCGTGAAGCCCAGGGACGTCTCCGACAGCGCGAAGACCGTCTTGAGGGCGTCGGTCGTTCCGGAGATCACGACCGTATCGAACCCGAAGAGCAGTCCACCCAGGGCCGCGACCACCGAGCTCCCGATCAGGGTGCGCGTCAGCGCCGCCGGGGTCGTTCGAGGGCTGTTCGCGTTCACAGACATGCCTCCGGTGCGGCGGGGGTCGAGAGTGTCAGGGCGTCGGGCAGCGCGGGGGTTCCGCCGGCCCGCGAGCAGACGAACGCTGCGACCTCGTTGGCCCGCCGATTGATCGCGTCGAGCGACCGACCGGCCAGGAGACCGACCACCAGCGCCGCCGTAAAGGCGTCGCCGGCCCCGACGGTGTCGATCACCTGGGCCGGCACGCCGGGGTGATCCGACCAGGTCCCGTCGGCGAACAGGAGGCTCCCGTCTGGCCCTCGGGTCAGCGCCACCAGCGACAATCCAAATCGATCGGCCAGGCCGGCCATCGCCGCTCGAGCCTCGGGCGGCAGCCCGAACATCGCCGCCAGGGCCGGCAATTCCTGGTCGTTCAGCTTCAGGGCGTTCGCCAGTTCGAGCGAGCCCTCGATCACTGCCCGGTCAATGAACGGTGCCCGCAGATTCACATCGAACAGCCGGAGGGCGCCAGGGCGTGCCGACTGCACCAGCGAGCAAAGCGAATGCCTCGAAGGCTCCTCCCTCTGGGCCAGGCTGCCGAAGCAGAGGGCATCCGCCGAGGCGGCGTGGCCCATCGCCGGGGCGTCGGCCTCGATCCGGTCCCAGGCGGCGCCGGCGCGGATCGTGTAGCGGGGCTGCCGGTCTCGGGTCAGGGCCACGTCGACGGTCCCGGTCGGCCGGGCGGGATCGACCTGCACCGTGTCGGTCGGGACGCCCCGCGATCGGAAGCGATCGAGAGCCTCGCGGCCCAGGGCGTCGTCCCCCACGCGGGTGACGAGGCGAGCATCGGCACCGAGGTACCGGCAGTGGAACGTGAAGTTGGCGGGCGCGCCCCCCAGCTGCTTGCCGGAGGGCAACAGGTCCCAGAGCACCTCGCCCAGGCCCAGGACCTTGCCAGGCATCGTCGCCCCTTTCTCCGAGCCACCGCCGACACTCGTGGGTTTGCCACGCCGTGCGATCGCATCGAGCGGGCCGGCCTGGGAGAGGCCGCTTCGCGTCGGTACGGGGCTCGCGATGTCGAACCTACCGATCGGGCCCTTGCAGTGGACAGGCCTACCTGTCAAGTTCCTGTCATGACAAGCTGGTCGGTTGCCGGAGCGCTTGCGATGGGATCGGGGCCCAAGCATCAGCAGATCTCCCGGGTGCTGCTCGAGGAGATCGCCTCGGGGACATACGCCCCGTCGAACCGTCTGCCCAGCGAGGCGCAGCTGGTCGAGCGGTTCGGCGTGTCCCGTCCCACGGCCGCGCGTGCCCTGCGCGACCTCCAGGATCAGGGGCTGGTGGAGCGCCGGGTCGGGTCGGGGACGTTCATCCGGGGGCCGGGCGTGCCCGAGGCGATCCGGCAGCTCGGGCTGCTCATCCCGGGGCTGGGACGGACGGAGATCTTCGAGGTCATCTGCGGCGAGCTGGCGGGCCTGGCGCGGGCCCGCGGCTACGGCCTCCTCTGGGGCGGCGGGGGCCGCCGCCCGAACGGGGACGTCACCGCCGAGGACGCCGAGGCGATCTGCGACCAGTTCCTCGGCAGTCGGGTGACCGGGGTCTTCTTCGCCCCCTTCGAGCACATCGACCGCCGCGAGGAGGTCAACCGCCGCCTCGTCGAGAAGCTGCGCGGGGCGGGCGTGGCGGTGGTCCTGCTCGACCGCGACCTCGGCACGTTCCCGTTCCGGAGCGACCAGGATCTCGTCGGAGTGGACAATTTCGCCGGCGGATACCGCCTGGCTGACCACCTCCTCAGGCTCGGATGCCGCCACCCCGTCTTCGCCATGAGGCCGCGGTCGGCGTCGACGGTGAACGCCCGGATCGCCGGGGCGCGCGAGGCGATCCTCGACCACGGCCTGCCCGTACCTGCCTCGTTTGTCCGCGTGGGCGAGCCGGACGATCCCGAGCTGGCCCGAGCGATTGCCGAGGACGGGCGGGTCGACGCCGTGCTCTGCGCCAACGACCATGTCGCGGCGCTGCTGCTCCGCTCCCTGGAGCGAGCCGGCGTGCGGGTTCCGGAGGACATCCGCATGGTCGGCTTCGACGACGTGCGGTTCGCCACCCTCCTGTCGGTCCCGCTAACGACGATGCACCAGCCCTGCCGCGAGATTGCGCAGGTGGCCCTGCGGGCGATGCTCGACCGGATCGACGACCCGGCCATACCCCCGCGGTGGGTCGCCGTCAGCCCCGGCCTGGTCGTCCGTGAGTCCTGCGGTGCTTACCGCACCCGCTCGGGATGATGCCCGATGCCCAGGCGGATGACGAGCCCCCGCCCAGGCTCCTCTGCTCCTCTGCAGAGAGGTGGTCGCGAGTCAGTTGATCGCGTAGGAGCGGCGTCCGTCTGCCGGGGCAGACGTCCGCACCAGCACCGGCAGCCGATCGAAGCCCGCCTCGTCCTCCAACACCAGGACTCGCCGCTCCTCGTGGGCCTGCCTCAACAACTCGAGCGAGACCTCCCGACGCTACGGAACCCTCGCGCGCTTATCCAGCCGGGTCGTACGCCGGATCGGCTACCGGGACGTCCAACTCACGACCCTCAGCAGCTTGCCGACGTGATCCTCGAGATCGGCGACGCCCAGCCCCTTCTCGATGACCCGTGCGACGCGGGCGCGGGGCCAGAACCGGACGCGGAAGCCATGGGCCTCCGCTCCATGCCAGAGGAACTCCGGGATCAGCCGCCTCTGCTCAGTGGACCCAGAGCGGGCTCACGCAACGGGGAGAGTGGCCTGCGGCCGTGTGTGGATCAGCCGCGATAGAGGCCGGCGATTGGCTGGCCGAGGGTGGCGGAGAAGGGGCGGCCGACGGGGTCGTGATATGTCGTATTGGCGTCGATGCCGAGCGCCGAGAGGATCGTGGCCGCCAGATCCCAGGGCCCGACCCGATCGGACTGGGGATAGGCGGCGATTCGATCCGAGCTGCCGTACACGGCGCCCCGGCGGACCCCGGCGCCAGCCATCACGACGGAGTACACGTTGGCCCAGTGCTTGCGACCGGGCGTCGCCCCCGCGAACGTGCGTTCGAGCGCCACCCGGGGGGCGCGACCGAACTCGCCCATGCAGACGACGAGGGTCTCATCGAGCAAGCCCCGGCCGTCCAGGTCCTCAATGAGGGTCGCAAAGCTCTGATCGAATCGCGGCAGGAGCACGTCGCGCATCACGGCGAAGATGTCGTTGTGCGTATCCCAGCCGCAGGCGTCGGCGTCGTCGGGGAGTGTGTCCTGGCCCCGGGCCGAGTGGTTCCAGACGACGGTGATCAGGGGCACCCCCGCTTCGACCAGCCGGCGTGCCAGCAGGCAGGCCTGGCCCGAGCGGTGCATTCCATAGCGGGCCCGGAGCGCCATCGGTTCGGCCGCCAGGTCGAACGCGGCCCGGCAACGTGGGGAATCGAGAAGCTCATAGGCCTGCCGGTACAGCCCGTCCATCGCCTGGAGCGAAGGGTCACGTGCGAGTCGATCCCGATAGGAGTCGAGGGCCTGGAGTAACGTGCGCCGCGACTCCATCCGCACGGGGGGGAGGTTGGGAGGTGGCGTGAGATCCGGCAGCGCGCCGGTGCCCCGAGAAACGTCGCCCAGAACCAGCGGGTCGTGCTCGCGTCCCAGAAAGCCGCAGTCCTGCCCCGGTGCGGGAAGCACGGGCACCAGCGCGGGACCATTCACGTGGACGGCCGAGTAGGGCGAGCCAGCGGCCGGTTGGAGCCTCGAGACGACGGCGCCCAGGGCCGGAAAGTCGGTCGCTCGTGGCGGCGGATTGGCCGACTTCTGGGGGTGATATCGCCCCGTGAGTGCCAGGTAGGTGGCCGAGCCGTGATCCAGATCGTCGTGCGAGACGCTCCGGAGAATGGTGTAACGGTCGGCCAGTCGCGCGAGCCTGGGCAGATGCTCACAGACGAACGTGCCCGGAATTGCGGTGGGGATGGCGCGGAACTCGCCTCGGATTTCGGACGGAGCCTCAGGCTTCGGGTCCCAGGTCTCCAGCTGGCTCTGGCCCCCGTTGGCGTAGACCACGATGACCGATCGGGCTCGGCCGAACCCCGGAGGACGATCACCGGCCGCTGCGACCGTGGCCCTGGTCGCCCGGCTGGCCAGCAGCCCCAGACCGCCGATGCGGAGCCACTCACGGCGGCTCCATCTGGCGTCTGCTCCAGCCCCAGCGCTGAGGAATGAGATCACGGTTTTCTCGCTCCGGACCCGGATAACCCCATCCGATCCTACACCGCTGTGTGAGGTCAGGCGAGCCGGGCGCCGGCCGGGCTGGTCTGGCGTCTGGCTCGGTCCTGCAATCCCGGGCGGCGCGGTGCCGCTGACCCGAGGGGCCAAGCAGCCGGACGTCGTTCGTCGGAGCGTTTCGAGCGAAGCCGTTGGGTATAGCCCGTGAAGACCTTCTCGACCGCCTGGTCGAGCCGCTGCCGGACCACGCGCGGTGTCTGGAAGTCTCACGGACTGGGCGGCTCGGCAGGCGTTCACAAGCCTCGGATCAGCTCCAGCGCGTTGCGTTCGAAGATCTGTTGCCACTCGGGAGCGACCAGGCAGTCGCAGTCCTCCTGAGCGTATCCCGCATTCAAACGCTGCTCGGTGGTCGGCGTGTAGTAGATGTAGCCGTTGGTGTACCCGGAGACGAAGACGAGCGGATCCCTGGCGGCTTCCTTGAGCTTCAGGCCAACCTCGACTGTGAGTTCGCCGGGGAACGTCACCAGCTTGAAGTCCCCGATGCGCAGGGCGCAGACCTCCACGTCGATCGTGGTGTCCGCGGCCTCATGGGTTCGGGTCTGGTGCATCTCGAGCAGCGCCAGGTTCGTGTTCAGGCGGGTCAGTCGTTCCATGATCTGGACGTTCGCCAGATACGTCTCGACCTGCAAACGATTCTCGGCGTCAAGGCGCGACCGATCCTCCCGTCGCGCTTGGCGTTCGTGCAGGTAGGCCTGAGCGTCAGCGGAGGGGAATTCGGGGTCCAGTCGCTGCTGGATCAGCAGCGGCACGAGCGTCTTGAAGTTGATGTTCGTGCCCTTCAGGGACTCGACGAGCCGGTTGCGCTCGGCGCGAAGCCTGTCGATCCTGCTCTGGTAATCTGCTGCGCGAGGGAGCTTGAGGATCCGACGATCCGCCGCCAGCCTGACATCGGATGTCGTCGCAACGCCCTGAATGCGCTCCAGGACGCGAGCCCCCAGGAGAAGCCCCAACGGCTCGGCATCGGGCGCCCGCTGGACCTCCTTGTAGCGCACGGGGTTGATATCGCCACCGCAACCCTGAATGAAGAAGGCCATCGCACCACCCAGCGACGTCTCGATCAGAGCGGAAGCCGAGCCTGGAAAGTCAGCCGAGGAACCCTTGCTGGGCGGGTTCATGATCGGGTGGCAAGCGAAGTGATACAGGACGGCCAGCGGCCGGCCATCTTCACGGTCGATCCGCACCAGACCGACCTCCGGGTCGATCGGCCCGACGGCTGCAATCTCTTGGTCCCAGGCCAGCGGGTAGGCTCGTCGCATGTCGACCTGGCTGCCGTCCTTGAGGGTCACACGCCGGTTCTCGCTGATCCGGTTCTCCGTGGTCGTCCCCGCCCCGACCTTGACCCGAGTCCGACTCTTCCAGGCGTCTCTCACCGCCTGCGCGACCAGTCCGACGGCATCACCCCGGACAGTGCCATGACAGTGGCTGGCATTCACGATGAGATGGGCCGCCGGAATTCCGGGATCCTTGGCCAGTTCCTGCCGCAACGCGTTCATGAAGGAGTCCGGGATGGCCCCGATGCCTCCGATCGCCACCGCGTCCACGGTCACCAGGCACACGGTCAGCTTTCCCTGACTCAGGACGATGGCTCTGGCGAAACAGGGATCGTTGACACGGGTCGCCTCGGGGTGGGTGATGTCAACCCGGGCGACCCCAGCCTCCAGTGGTTCAGGGCCGGGGTTACCCGGCACGCCCAGGAAGGCGGTGCAGACCAGAGCGATCAGGGTCATCGATGAGGCCATGGCGCGACGCTCCCGGAGGTTCTGCTCTCTCGCTTCGGTCGATTCACCCGGTCCTGTACCGGCTGTCCACCGCCGATTCCCAGGGAATCGGCCAGCTCGACCGCAGGAGGTGACCGACAACCGACCGGATGCAGACTACAGCCCTGGATTCGAGCGGGGAACAGCGGGTCCAGTGCCCTGCTCCCCGCGATTTGCCCAATTCGCGGACGGGTCCTACGTCAAGAATGGCAAACCCACCCGCGAGACGGTCGACATCCGCCGGTCGCTGCGGCTCCTGCGGCAGCTCGACGGCCACACGGTTGCTCGCGACTTCGGTCCGATGGCCCTCAAGACCTTGCGCCAGGCCGACATCGGGGCCAGACCTGCGTTGCAACGGGGTCAACCGGCGCATCCGGCACGTGCTGAGTGCTTTCGAGTGGGCCGTCGCCGTAGAACTCGTGCCGCCGTCGACCCACCACGGCCTCCAGGCCGTCACCGGCCTGCGTCGGGGCCGCTCGGCTGCCCGGGAGTCCGAGCCGGTCAAGCCGGTGCCCGAGGTGTCCGTCAACGTCTCGCGGCAGGTGTGGGCCGCCGACCCGAATTGCTGGCCCCTCGGGCACGAGTCGCTCCAGGAGCGAGTCCGCCAGGAGGCAGCCGAAGGGTACGCCGGATCCGAGAGCCCGGAATTGGACGCGCGGTCGCCGTTGGCGATGGCCCTGGGTGAGCCGTCCGAGGAGACGCAGCCGCTTCCTGACGGTGTGGCGATCATGGGTGAGGTTCCCTGCCAGGAGCCGGAGGCGAATCCGTCGGAAGGCCAGGGCGCAGGCATCGAGCAGCGCCAGGGGCTCGGTGGGTCGGATCTGGGTGGGTTTCTCCCCGGCTGGTGTGCTCGGAGGGCTTCAGCGACCCCCTCAGGTTCCCACCGGGGCGGACCCACGAAATCGGCGTCAGCCCAGCTCAGACTCCGGTGGAATCTGGCCGCGTGAGTTCGAGCCCCACCTTGGGTACTCTTGAGACAGAGCTCGGTCCGATGCGGCAGGACCTGGCAAGTCGAGGAGCTTCGTCCGGCCGCCGGAGTCGGGGACGACTGGCGCGACAGCGCTTACGGTAGCGACGGGAGAGAGGGTGTCGGTATGGAGCGGACTGTCCCGATTGCAGCCAGGAGGCGCCCTCCCCGGGGGATGGCGATCGCCGCGCTGATCCTTGCCGGTTCGGCCCTGGCCTGGGGGCCGGACGAGCCGACGCGCACGGTGACCAGCCTCGAGCAGTTGCAGGCCGCCCTGGCCCACGCGCGTCCGGGTGAGACGATCCGCATCGCGCCCGGGACGTACCGGGGCGGGGTGTCGGCGCAATCACTCCAGGGGGAGCCGGGACAGCCGATCGTGATCCGGGCGAGCGACCCGACGCGACCTCCCGTGTTCCGGGAGGGTGCCACCGGGTTTCACCTCTCACGCGTGGCCTACGTCGAGATCCATGATCTCATCGTCGAGAAGTCGACAGGCAACGGCGTGAATATTGACGATGGTGGTACCCTGGACCGTCCCTCGCATCACATCCTGCTGCGGAACCTGGTGGTCCGGGACATCGGCCCGACCGGGAACCGCGATGGGATCAAGCTCTCCGGGGTGGACAGCTTCCGGGTCGAGGGCTGCACCATCGAGCGCTGGGGCAGCCGCGGCTCGGGGATCGACATGGTGGGCTGCCACCGGGGTGCGATCCTCGACTGCGTGTTCCGGCACGGTGACGCGACGGGGGACAGCGGGGTCCAGGCCAAGGGGGGCAGTCGCGACGTCGCGATCCTCGGCTGCCGGTTCGAGCACGCCGGCCAGCGGGCCATCAACCTGGGGGGCAGCACGGGACGGGACTTCTTCCGTCCCGGGTCACCTGGCTCCGAGGCCAGCGAGCTGAGGGTCGAGGATTGTACGATCCTCGGGTCGATGGCGCCGATCGCGTTCGTGGGCGTGGACGGGTCGATCGTGCGGCACAACACGATCTACCGTCCCGGGCGTTGGGGCGTCCGCATCCTGCAAGAGACCAGGGATTCGGGCTTCGTCCCCTGCCGGAATGGCCAGTTCACCGACAACCTGATCGTGTTCCACTCCGACGAGATGGTCGTTCCGATCAATGTCGGTGATGCCACCGACCCCCAGAGCTTCACGGTCGCCCGCAACGTCTGGTACTGCCTGAACGCGCCCGATCGGAGCCGTCCCGCACTGCCGATCCGCGAGACGGATGGTCGGTATGGCCTGGATCCCCGCTTCCCGGATGCCGAGGCCGGCGATCTCCGGCTGCCCCTCGACAGCCCGGTGCGCCCGGCCGGTGCCCGGGATCGGGAACGATCCTGAGGCCCCTGCGGTCATCGATCGCCCCAGGCCCGCCCACACCCATGTCGGTGCGGACCGCCGGTTGGGCGTCGGGCGGACTCATCCGCCCTGCCGCTTGACCAGCGCGCTGACCCAGACCGGCACATAGGGCGGGATGCAGCCCTTGGACACCGGCCAGTCCCGGTACAGGCCGATGTTCGCGCCAATGGCGACCGCGCGCTCGCGGAGCTCGGGGTGGTGGATGCCGATCGCCGCGAGCGTGTTGTTCATGGTCCATTGCACCTCGGGCTTCGCCTTCGGCAGCTCGTTCTCGATGCGGTCGAGCAGCGCGGGCAAGTCCAGGCCGTCTTCCCCCTGGTTCACGCGGCTGGCGGTGAAGTTCCAGCCGGCGCGGGCAGCCCAGCGATCCCTGCCCGTCATCCAATTCTGGCGCAGCGATTCCTTCTCGGGATGTTCCGCGACCACATACGCATTCAGCCAGTCGGCCACCTGGGCGCAGGTCACCGAGCGGGTCAGTCGGTCCACCTCGACGGCGGAGAGCGACTTCGGCTTGATGATGAGCGTGGCGAGGAGCTGAGCCTCGACGTTGCCCGTATCCCAGAGCTCGAGCGCAAGGGAGTGGTTCGACTTGAGCTTCCGGGCGATCGTGCGGAGATCGCCGAGCTTCACGCCGAACTGGTTGTCGGGCGCCCCGGCCTTGCGGTTGTGCTGGCGCCTCGCGTCGTCACCGAGGGACTCGAGCTGGGCGAGGATCTCATCGACGGTCATGCCGGATCGCTCCTCGATCGCGTTCCTTGGTTCGCTTCCGGACTTGTGAACCTTGAGCAGGCCTGCTCCGGCAGGAGGACCCCTGAGCCGGTTGGCCACAAGCTGGAACGGGTCGTGCAGACTCTGGTCTGGTAATTCGGGTGGTCTTGAAGCGGCGGGCCACCGCCGGTTCCCCTGGAAGGTGCCAATCAACCCAAGGGAGACGACCGACGATGACCCACCAGTTGCAGACTACCGCCCTGGATCAGATCACGGAACTGCTCGCCGAGAACGGCTTCGACGGCCTGGCCCAGGCCGTCACCGTCCTGCTCAACGAGGTCATGAAGATCGAGCGGCCCCACGCCCTGGGCGCCGGGCCCTATCAGCGAGCCGATGATCGCAAGGGGTACGCCAATGGCTTCAAATCCAGGACGATCCGGACCAGGATCGGGGCGCTGACCGTCCAGGTCCCCCAGACCCGCGGGGTGGCCTTCTCCCCCTCGACCCTGGAGAAGGGCATCCGTTCCGAGCGGGCCCTGAAGCTGGCCGTGGCCGAGATGTACGTCCAGGGCGTCTCGACCCGCAGGGTCTCGGCCATCGTCGAGGGAGGTGAACCTCCCGGAGGGCCTGTCGGACTTCGGCCTGCCGCGTCCCCATCGCCGCCGGCTGCGGACGATGAACGTGGTGGAGCGACTGAACCAGGAGCTGAAGCGGCGGACCCGGGTCGCGGGGTTGTTCCCGGACGAGGGTTCGCTGCCTCGGCTGGTCAGCGCCGTGGCGATGGAGATCAGTGAGGAGTGGGAGACCGGCCGCACGTACCTGACGATGGAGCCGGCTTGACCCGCCGCTCAGACGGGAATTTACAGAAACGGGGTGGCACTACCCGTCATGACCGTCCGGGCTTCCAGTGACTCCAGTCCCGGGCGGTACAGGAACTGCCCCCTGGCACGGGAACCGTCGGCGGCCCGGCGGGCCCGTTGACCACGCGCTGTGGCCTTCGGTGTGGCGTGGCGGATCATGAGGTCGACTCCGACATTCGAGCGACCGATCGTGGTCGTTCGCACACTCGTGGTGCGGTTCAAGGGGGCAGCAGGGCCATTCTGCAACCCCCCGGCCAGGCACTCAAGAGTCGTGACATCAGAATCAGATAATCCAAACGTCGGGCCATGAACCTGGTTGTCCACGGTCATCCTGCGGTCGGGAACGGGGCCCTCCGGGACACCCTGGCGGCCAGACCGGCTCTGGATGCTGGGGCGGCGGAGTGGGCGACCGATGCGGGTGACCCGGCGGGCGTGTTTCATCCTGGAGCTGATGCCGGTCTCACCGTGCTGGTTGCTGGCCGGTGGGTCCTGGCGGAGCTGCTCGGTGTCGGTCCGCGTCGGGCGGAACTTGAAGTGATCAAAGGTGACGCCGCCCTGGCCGGCCCGCTGCTGGCGGAAGGAGGCCGGGGCGTCGCCGAGCCTGATCAGGCAGGCCAGGACCAGGAACCGGGGTGCGAGGGCGACCAGTGCCAGGCTGGCACCGGCGCGTCCACCAGCCGCTTCGGGCGGGTCGGCCGGGCCAGGGTGCCGAGGTCGAAGAGCGAGTCGACCCGGCGCGAGGCATGGCCACGAGCGGCATTCCTGGCTCCAGGCGTTACACTTCGGCTGCCGGCCGGGTTACGATCCCGGGAAGCGGGCGGGCCTCGGGATCGGAAGTCGCTCGCTGGAGAGGCGGTCATCGTGGCTCAGAACCGGCCAGACGGGCCCTCGCCGGCCCAGTTCCCGACGACCCGCTGGAGCCGGGTGATCCAGGCTGGCGACCCCGACGCGCCCCTGGCCCGGGAGTCGCTCGCCGAGCTCTGCGGCGCCTACTGGTACCCGCTCTACGCGTACATCCGTCGCCGCGGGTATGGTCCCGAGCCGGCGCGGGACCTCACCCAGGACTTCTTCGCCAGGGCGCTCGAGAAAGGACTGCTGGCGGAGGCCGACCCGGCGCGGGGGCGATTTCGCTCGTTCCTGCGCACGGTGTGCAGTCACTTCCTGGCCAACCGCCGCGACTGGGAGCAGGCCGCGAAGCGTGGGGGGGGCCGGGTGGCCCTGTCATTCGACCCGGCCGGCGCCGAGGGACGCTACGCGCTCGAACTTGCCGACGGCCTGACCCCGGAGCGGATCTTCGACCGGAGCTGGGCCCTGACCCTGCTGGGGCGGGTCCTCGACGCTCTCGGCCGCGAGTATGACGAGGCCGGTAAGGGGACGACCTTCGAGGCCCTGCGCGGGGTGCTCGCCGGTGATCCGGAGCTGCCCTCGTACGCAGCGGTCGCCGAGCGGCTGGGCACGACCGAGGGGGCGGCGCGGGTGGCAGCCCACCGGCTCCGTCGGCGCTACGGCGAGCTCCTCCGCCAGGAGATCGCCGCCACCGTGACCGGGCCGTCCGAGGTCGACGACGAGATCCGCGACCTCTTCGCCGCCCTCGACGCCTGAGCCGCGCTCGCGAGAATTCCGCCGGTCGTCGGTAACATCCGGTGACGCTCCGCTTGATAGTGAGCGGAGCGGTCCGTTGCCGTGAGCGGAGTCGCCGCGCCGGCCCGACCGATCGAGGTGCTCACGATGTCCGCGGTCCAGTCGTGTCCCCGTTGCGGCTCGCCCCGGCTGGCCAATGCCCCGGCCGGGCTCTGCCCGCGCTGCCTGCTCGGACATGGGCTCCAGGTGGGGGGGACGGCCGGAGGTCGGGGGGCGTCAGCCCGGCAGTCGGGCATCCTCTCGACCGTCGACCGCACGGTCGGGCCGGTGCCCCGGGTGCTGCTGCGCGAGGGTCCGGTGACCGACGATCGGCCCGCGCTGGCATGCTCGGAGGCGATGCCGACCTCGGCCGGCGACGCCGGGCGCTATCAGCTCCATGGCGAGATCGCGCGCGGGGGCATGGGCGTGGTGCTGCGGGGCCGCGACGTCGACCTCGGCCGTGACGTGGCGGTGAAGGTCCTGCTGGAGAAGCACCGCGACAGCCCCGAGATGGTCCGCCGCTTTGTCGAGGAGGCGCAAATTGCCGGCCAGCTCCAGCACCCGGGCATCGTCCCGGTCTACGAGCTGGGCCGACTGCCCGACGACCGGCTCTACATCGCCATGAAGCTGATCCGCGGCCGCACCCTGGCGGCGCTGCTGGAAAGCCGCGCCGAGGCGGCCGAGGACCGGCCGCGATACCTGGCCGTCTTCGAGCCACTCTGCCAGGCGATGGCCTACGCCCACAGCTGCGGCGTGATCCACCGCGACCTGAAGCCCTCGAACGTCATGGTCGGGGGGTTCGGCGAGGTGCAGGTGATGGACTGGGGCCTGGCCAAGGTCATCGACCGCGGCGGCGTGGCCGACGAGGAGCGGTCGCTCCGGAGCCACGCCGAGGCCGGGCCCGTCCGCACCCTGCGCACCGGCTCGTCGGCCGACGAGTCGCGGGCCGGCTCGGTGCTCGGCACCCCCTGCTACATGGCCCCCGAGCAGGCCCGTGGCCTGCTGGACACGCTCGACGAGCGGGCCGACGTCTTCGGCCTGGGCGCGATCCTCTGCGAGATCCTCACCGGCCTGCCTCCCTACACGGGATCGAGCGGCGACGACGTCTACGGCCAGGCGGCGCGGGCGGACCTGGCCGGCGCCCTTGCCCGGCTCGACGCCTGCGGCGCCGAGACCGAGCTGGTGGACCTGGCGAAGTCGTGCCTGGCGGCGGCCCCGAGGGATCGACCCCGGGACGCCGGCGTGGTCGCCGCCGCGCTGACCCTGCACCTGGCCGGGGTTCAGGAGCGGCTGCGGGCCGCCGAGCTGGCGCGGGCCCGGGCCGAGTCGCGCGCCGCCGAGGAGCGGAAGCGACGACTCCTGATGGCCGGCCTGGCCGCCTCGGTGCTCGCGCTGGTGACCCTGGGCGGGGGCGTCGGGCTCTGGTGGATGCAGCTGCGCGCCGCCCGATCCGACGCCGTCGCTCGCGCGGCGAACGCGGCCGTGAACGAGGCGGCGCTGCTGCTGGGGCGGGCCCGCGCGGCGGACCCGGGGGACCTGTCGCCCTGGTCCGAGGCGGCCCGCGCCGCGCAGCGGGCTGGAGCGCTGCTGGCCCGCGCCGAAATCGGTCCCGATCAGCGGCGCGAGATCCAGGAGCTGGTCGCGACAGTCGACCGCGAACGGGAGCGAGCTGAGCGGCGATCGCTCGACCAGCGGACCCTGGAGCGGCTCGCGGCGATTCACTCCGACATCGCCCTGCACCTGGACTTCGACCGGGCCGACCGCGAGTACGGGGCGGCCTACCTGGACTACGGGATCGACGTGGCCGGCCTGGCGGCGGCCGACGCCGGGACTCGCGTCGCCGCGGCCCCGATCGCCGCCGATCTGGTCGATGCGCTCGACCAGTGGGCGTTCGTGCGGCGGGTGGCTCATCCGAAGGACCCCTCGAACGCTCGCGAGCTGACGGCGATCGCGAAGGCGGCCGACCCCGACCCCTGGCGGTGCCGGCTCCGTGACGCCCTCGACCTGCAGGCCACCGACCGCGACCTGGCCCGAGTGCAGTTCCAGGACCTGGCCGCGACGACGCCCGCCGAGGACCTGCACCGCGAGAGCCTCTCGCGGCTGGCCTACGCCCTGGGCGAGCTCGGGGACATCGAGCCGGCCACCGCCCTGCTTCGTCGCGCGCAGCGGGCCCACCCCGAGGACTTCTGGATCAACCACGATCTGGCCCGCTCGCTGCTGAGTGCGGGCCAGCCCGAGGAGGCCGCCCGCTTCTACGAGGCGGCCGTGGCCCTGCGGCCCCGCAGCGAGCTGGCCCTGGTCGGCCTCGGCGAGGCCCTCCGCGCCGCCGGTCGCACCGAGGAGGCCGCCGCCTATCCGCGGCCCTGGCGCCGCCCGCCGAATGCCGGCCCGCGTCCGCACGGCGGTACGAAGGACTGATCGCGGCCCGACGATCACCAGCTTGTCAGACGGTTCGCAGCCGTGCGCCTGCATGGCACCGGCGGCCCGATCGCGGCCGCACCGCGCCTCCGATCCGCCCTCGACCCCACCGCCGACCAAAAAAACCCGAGGAGCCAGTAACGCTGCGGTCCGGTTCGCTTGATTCCTGGGTGGAGGCCGATCGGGTCCGGTGGTTATGGACCCGGGACCCGGCGAAACCCTGGAATCGGCACCGGGAATATCCCCGGGAGACCCACCCCTCGCGGAGGCTTCGGATGAGCATGGTCACGCCGATTCTGGTGCTGCCAGCGACCCAGGGGACCGCGACTCGAGGTCGGTTCGCGACGCTGCAGGACGGCCTGCTCCGGCGGGTCCGCGAGTTCGTCTGGCGGCTCTTCGACCTGGGGACTGAGTTCGAGGCCCTCGACTGATGCGGCCACCTCAGCACCCCGGTGGCCGCCGGCTCGATGCGACGACCCACCGAACACACGACCCGAGAGCCCGAGCCTCACACGCACGGCGTCCGTTGGCCGTGCCAGGGAGCGGAAGATGACCGGCTGGTTCCAGACTGTCCTGACGAGCCGTCCCGAGACGACCCCCCTGGCGCTGGGGGGCCGGGTGGTCGTGGCCCTGTGCCTGGGGCTGGCGGTCGCCGGGATCTACCGCTGGGCGCGTCGTGGTGAGTCGATCCCGACCACGTTTCTGACGACCCTGGTCCTGCTGGCGGTGGTCATCGCCCTGGCCACGCAGATCATCGGCGACAACGTCGCGCGGGCCTTCAGCCTGGTCGGGGCCCTCTCGGTCGTCCGCTTCCGCACGGTCGTCAAGGACACGCAGGACACCGCCTTCGTCATCCTCGCGGTCGTCGTCGGGATGTCGGCCGGGGCCGATCACCTGGTCGTCGGCCTCGTGGGCCTGGCCGTGCTCGTCGCCGCCGCCCCGCTGCTCTGGCCGCCCGGGCGCCGCGACCCCTGGCTGCGAACCGACGCCACCCTGAGCCTCCGCCTCGGCCAGTCCGACGGCTCGCAGGCCGCGGTGGAGGACCTGCTCGCCCGGAGCACCACCCGATTCGACCTGGTCGGGGCCGAGACCGCCCGCAAGGGGGCCGCTCTGGACCTCGTGTACCACGTCCGGCTCCGCCCCGGCGAGTCGCCCACCGGGCTCATCGCCGGCCTGACCCCGCTGGGCGGGGTCGAGAGCATCAGCCTGAACCGCCGCGACTGAGCCCCCACGTCACACCACCCCACGCCCCCGAAAGGGAACTCCATGGCAACCGCCCCCATTCCTCTGCCCGGCGATCCACCCCGATTCGGGGCCCGACCGCTGGCCGATCGATCGTCGGTCGCGGCCACCTGGGTCTTCAGCACGGTCATCTTCCTCATCGCCCTGCTCGGGATCGCCCTGGTCTCCTACGGCGGCACCATGGACGACGTCTTGCCGGCGAAGGCGTCCGAGCTCTTCGAGACCACGAAGGTCTGGGAGCTCCATCTGAAGTTTACTCCCGAGCAGTGGGCGCAGATGGAGCCGGAGGAGATCCCGCCGCCGCCCCGCCGGCCCGCATTCGGGGCCGGCATGACCCTGGCGCCGACGCTGCTGCATGACGGCGACGCGAACCGGGACCGCCGGCTCTCCGCCGACGAGCTCCGGGCGCTGGCGGGCCGCTGGTTCGAGGCGTGGGACGAGGACCGCGACGGCACGCTCGACCCGAAGCAGATCCGCGCCGGCCTGAAGGCGGCGCTGGCGGCCGCCGGCGTGGGCGACCCGGGCGGCGGCATGCCGGGGCTAAACCTCATCGGCGAGCGCGGCAAGCGCAACGGCGTCTCGGTGATGCTCGGGCTCGACTACCCGTACGCGCACGCCGACCTGGAGTTCGCCGGCCGGACGTTCGCCGACGTGGCGGTCCGCTACAAGGGCAACGGCACCTTCATGGAGTCGCGGGATTCGCTCAAGCGGCCGCTGAAGATCGACCTGAACAAGTACGTTAAGGGCCAGAAGCTCGCCGGCGTCACCACCCTGAACCTGCACAACAACGTCACCGACGCCGGCTTGATGAACGAGGTGATCGCGCACCAGCTCTACCGCGACGCCGGCGTGCCCGCGCCCCGCACCGCGTACGCCCGCGTGTTCGTCACGGTGCCCGGCACCCACGACCGGAAATTCTTCGGGCTCTACTCGCTGGTCGAGAACGTCGACAAGCACTTCGTCGCCGATCATGACCTGGGCCAGGGGGGCGCAATCCTCAAGCCCTGCACGCCCGACGTCTTCACCGACCTGGGCGACGACTGGTCGGCCTACGAGCAGATCTACGACCCCAAGACCGACCTGACCGCCGCGGAGCTGCGGCGATTCCTGGAGTTCTGCCGGCTCGTCACCGACGCCGACGATGCCGAGTACGCCCGCCGGCTGGGCGAGTTCGTGGATCTCGACGAGTTCGCCCGGTTTCTGGCGGTCACGGCCTGGATCGGCGACCTCGACGGCATCCTGACCGTCGGCCAGAACTACTACGTCCACCTCGACCCGACGTCGGGCCGGTTCCGGTTCATCCCCTGGGACCGCGACCACACCTTCGGCTCGTGGGGCGGCCGCGACTACGCCGAGCGGGTGCAGCACAGCGTCCGCCAGCCCTGGCAGG
>CAZUZD010000053.1:0-1386 GCA_964624465.1 uncultured Isosphaeraceae bacterium | reverse complement strand
TTCCTGGAGCGGTCGTTCGCGGTCCCGGCGTTCCGCGACCGCTACCTCGCCGCGCTGGCCGGGTTCGCGCAGCAGCAGGCGCGTCCCGAGCAGATCGCGGCGCGGGCGGCGACGCTCGCGGCGGCGATCCGGCCCGCCGTGGCCGAGGAGTCGGCCGACAAGCTCGCCCGCTTCGACGCGGTCCTCGCCGGCAAGCCCGCGCCCTCGGCGGGCCGGTTCAGCTTCGGCGGCCCGACCCCGCCCATGCTCGTCTTCGTGAAGGAGCGTGCGGCCGCAGTGGACGCCCAGCTCGCCGGCAAGAGCGAGGGCCAGGTGCTGGGCCGGCCCCGGCCCGGCGACCGCCGCCCGCCCGAGTTCAAGCCCGAGGAGCTGCTCGAGCCCGCCCTCATGACCGCCCTGGACGTGAACCAGGACCGCACACTCGACCGCGAGGAGCTCGTGGGCGGGTTTGCCCGCTGGTTCGCCACCTGGGCGGGCGACGACGCCGGCGCTCTCCTCGCCGTGGACCGGCTCCGCGACGGCCTGAACACCGCCGTCCCCCTCCGCCCCGGCGGCCCGCGGCCGCGCTAGTGCGGTGATCGCCCGCCAATCCCGCCTTCGCCCGGGCGCCTTCGTTCGGGCAACGCCAGTCCGTCGGCCCGCGCCGCCGACCTTCTCCCTCGTGACCCTGTCCCCTCGCTCCCTGGAGGTCTCATGACCCGTCTGGCCCCGTTCGTGCTGACTGCTGGATTCGCCCTGGCCCTGGTCACGCCCACCCGGGCCCAGGACACCGCCGCCCCGGCCGCCCCCGCCGCAAAAGCGACTGCGGAGACCGAGAAGGCCCTCATCGACCTCTCGAAGCAGAAGTGGGACTGGATGGCGGAGCGCAAGGTTGAGGCCCTGGATGGGCTCTTCCACGAGCAGGCCGTCTTCGTTCATATGGGTGGGAGCATGCCCCGCAAGCAGGAGCTTGACGTCATCAAGGGCGGCGGCATCCAGTACAAGAAGGCGGAGATCCTGGACGTGTCGGCGCGGGTCGTGGGCAACACCGGCATCGTCCTGAGCCGGATCCGGCTCCTGGCCGTCGTCGGCGGCAACGAGGTCACTAATCCGTTCGTCGTCACCGAGGTCTTCGTCAAGGACGGCGACTCCTGGAAGCTGCTCCAGCTCTCGTTCACCCGGACCCTCGGCAACTGATGACCCGGGCGCCCGCGAATTGAAGCCCAGATTCGATCTGTCCCGGTCGACCCGTGTGCTCCCCCGTCGGGCCCGCCCCGGCGGGCCCGGGCCCGGGTCCCGGGCATCGGGCGGTGTGGGGGTGCGGGGCCGGGGGTGCACCGCGCCGGACGAGCCCTGGAAGGCGAGGTCGGCGATCTGGAACTGGCCGTGGCGGCGGCCCCGCACTCC
>CAZUZD010000052.1:24708-25536 GCA_964624465.1 uncultured Isosphaeraceae bacterium | reverse complement strand
GACCCGTCCGCGACTGTCCGGATCGACCCCGACCCCGACCCCGCCGCGACGCCCCCGGGGCCGGCTCTCGCCGGCGCGGCAGCGGCTCGCCAGCGAGCACCTCGACCTGGCGCGTCGGCTCGCCGGCCGGCTGATCCGCCGCTGGCCCCGCGAGCGCGACGAGTTCGAGAGCGGCGCCCTGCTGGCGCTGGTCGAGGCCGCCGAGGCGTTCGACCCCGAGCGGGGCGCGCAGTTCCGCACCTTCGCCAGGCACCGCATCGAGGGCGCGCTCCGCGACGTCCAGCGCCGGCTCTACGCCCGGAACCGGCCGGGCGACGGCCGGCCGGGCGCGTCGCTGCCGCCGGGCGACCACGACGCCGGCGTCGACCGCGCCGCCAGGGTGCTCGGCCTGCGGCCCCAGCGCCCCGTGGGGGCCGAGCTCGAGAGCCGCGAGGCGCTCGAGCACCGGCTCCGCACCCTGCCGCGGCGCCACGCCGAGGCCTGCCGCCAGCTCTACGTCGCCGGCCGCAACCAGATCGAGGCCGCCGCCGTGCTCGGCATCTCGCAATCGCGGCTCTCCGCCGTCCACCGCGCCGCCATCGAGATGCTCCAGGCCGACGCCGGCCACGCCGCCTGAGCCGGTCCGCGGCCCTCGCCGACCCACGCCCCCCAGCCCTCCCGTCCCGTGTGCCGCGCCCCGCCACGACCCCGGAGGCCAGCGTCATCCCCCATTTGTGTGCCGTGGCCGGCGCGCCCCCGGGCCCCCCAGCGCGCCGGCCCCCGCCCCCCACCCCCCACCCCACCCCCCCCCGCCGGGGGGGGGCGGAGCCCCCCCCCCAGGCCCCCCCG
>CAZUZD010000052.1:0-24698 GCA_964624465.1 uncultured Isosphaeraceae bacterium | reverse complement strand
CTTTGGGGGGGGGGGGGGCGGGCGCGGGGGGGCCCGCGGCGCCCCCCCCCCCCGGCCACACCACGCCAAACCACACCAGCCGCATCTGGGGTGTGCCGGAGCCACAGCCGATGGCCAGCGCGTCCGGCAGCCGGGCTACCCGGGGCCTGGTCCCCAGACCCCGGATCCGGCTGGAGCCCGCAAGCCCATGTCCCCCCTCGACCGAGACCCCTGCCTGGAGCTGACCGCATGCTCGTCCTGAAGCGCAAAGAGGGCCAGTGGCTCGAGATCACGCACACCCGCAGCGGCGACGTGCTCCGCCTGCGGATCTACGACATCAGCAGCGCGGCCCCGCCGCGGGCGAACCTGGCGTTCGACGACGCCGCCCGCAACTTCGAGATCCAGCGCCCGGAGCGGGCCCTCCGCCCGGCGCTCGACCCGCTGGCCCGCGTCGGCTGAGCGCAAACCGTTGACCCGAGAACGCCGCACGCCGGGCCGCCCCTCCCCGATGGGAGGGCGGCCCGGCGTGGCGGGCGAGGGCTCGACGCAGACTGGCCGGCGGTTCAGCGCCCGGGCAGGTCGCGGAAGTACTCGGCGATCGAGGCGACGACGTGCCGCAGGTCGTCGTCGCAGAGCTCGGGGTAGATCGGCAGGGCGATGGTCTCGCGGGCGGCGGCCTCGGAGATCGGGAAGTCGCCGGGGCCGTGGCCCAGCGACGCGAAGCAGACCTGCAGGTGCATCGGGATCGGGTAGTAGATCTCGGTGCCGACCTTGCGCTCGGCCAGGTGGGCGCGGAGCGGGTCGCGGCTGGCCTCGGGCACGCGGACCACGAACTGGTTGTAGACGTGGAACCGGCCCGGCCCCTCGGTCGGCAGGGTCACGACCTCGGTCAGGCCGAAGTCGTCGAACAGGCCGCGGTAGCGCTCGGCGACCGAACGGCGGCCGGCGGTCCAGGCGGGCAGGTGCCGGAGCTTGACGCGGAGCACGGCCGCCTGGAGGGCGTCGAGCCGCGAGTTGAAGCCGACCTCGTGGTGGTGGTAGCGCGGCTCCATGCCGTGCACCCGCAGGCGGGCGACCCGCTTGCCGAAGGTGTCGTCCTCGGCGGTGACCAGGCCGCCGTCGCCGAAGCCGCCGAGGTTCTTCGACGGGTAGAAGCTGAAGGCCGAGGCGTCGCCCAGGGTGCCGACCGACCGGCCCTTGTAGCCCGATCCGATCGCCTGCGCGGCGTCTTCCAGGACCTTCAGGCCGTGCCTGGCGGCGATGGCGTTGATCGGGTCCATGTCGGCCGCCTGGCCGTAGAGATGCACCGGGATGATCGCCTTGGTGCGGGGGGTGATCGCCGCCTCGATCTGCGCCGGGTCGATGTTGTACGACTCGGGGTCGACGTCGACGAACACCGGCTTCGCCCCGGTGCGCCAGACGGCGCCGGCGGTGGCGAAGAAGGTGTAGGGCGGGCAGATCACCTCGTCGCCGGGGCCGATCTCCCAGGCCATCAGGGGCAGCAGCAGGGCGTCGGAGCCCGAGGCGCAGCCGATGGCGTGCTTGGCGCGGCAGTACTGCGCGACCTCGGCCTCGAACGCGGCGACCTCGGGGCCGAGCACGAAGTACTGGCTCTCGACGACGCCGCGGACGACGGCGTCGATCTCGTCGCGGATGGTGCGGTACTGGGCCTTGAGGTCGAGGGCGGGCACGGCCCTCGGTTCGATCGCGATGCTCACGGCGGTCACTCCTTGACCACGGGTGGCGGGCGGGTCTCGAAAGGTCTGGACCGATCGGGGGGGGACGCGAATCGGACGGGGCCGGTCACCGGCGGGTCACGCCTTCGCCCTTCCCTGGACTCGGCGGACGCCGCACCCTAGTCTGGCCAGCCGGGGCCGTCAACCCCGACCGCCGGCGGCGGCCACCGACCCTCTCACTCCCCAGGATCGACACGGATGGGCCCCGAACCGCAGATTCCTTGGGCACTGAAGCTGATTTTCAGCGCCTTCGTCGCCGTGCTGGTCCCGGTCTACTGGCGGGCGTACTCGCCCTGGAACTTCCTGTTCTTCTGCGACATCGCCCTGCTGCTGACGGTCGCCGCCCTCTGGCTGGAGAGCCCGCTGCTGGCCAGCCTGGCGGCCGTGGGCATCGTGCTGCCGCAGCTGCTCTGGATCGCCGACTTCGCGACCGGGGCGCGGATCACCGGCATGACCAGCTACATGTACGACCGCAAGCTCCCGCTGTTCCTCCGCGGGCTCTCGACGTTCCACGGCTGGCTGCCCCTGCTGCTGCTCTGGCTGGTCGCCGTGCTGGGCTACGACCGCCGCGCCTTCGTGGGCTGGACCGTGCTGGCCACGCTCGTGCTGCTCGTCTCCTACACCCTGGCCCCCGCGCCCCCGGCGCCGGCGGGGAACCCGAACCTGGCGGTGAACCTCAACTACGTCCACGGCCTGAGCTACGAGCGGCCCCAGGCCTGGATGCCCCCGCTGGCCTGGCTCGCACTGCTGATGATCGCCCTGCCCCTGCTCCTGTTCCTGCCGACGCACCTGGCGCTGGCGCGGCTGTTCCCGCCGCCCCGCACGGCGGTGGCGCCGTCGAGCCCAGGATCACCGTCACCGGGATCGCCGACCGCTCAGTGATCGCCCATCGGCGCGTAGCGGCGGGCGGCGGCCTCGGCCGGGTCGTACGCAGGCGCATCGCCGCCGTCGAGCTGCCGGGCCCGCTCGATCACCAGCCGGTCGAGCAGCGGGTCGGGCCCCAGCGGCCCCCCCAGCACGAACGCCACCCCGGGGTGCGCCGCCATCAAGGCGTCCCTCGCGGCCGTGAGGTCGCGGATCAGGTGCACCCCGGTCGCCAGGAAGTACGGGACCATGAGCACCCGGCCCGCCCCGCGCTCCACACAGCGGGCCCCCGCGGAGGGGATGTCCGGCCCCGCCAGCTCCAGGAACCCCGGCTCGACGATCGGATAGGCTCCCCCCGCCTCCAGCCGACCCGCCAGCTCGGTGAGCTGCGCATTGGCCGGCGCATGGCGGCTGCCGTGGGCGATCAGGAGCAGGGCGGTCGTCGGCGTGGGGGTGTTCATCGTGGTCGGATTGTAGGTGCGGGTCCCCGGTCGTCAATCGGGTGCGTCACCGCTCACGATCAAGCCGCCGGCTCCCGGCCTCCGGGCAGCCGGGGTGCCCGCCCACCACCGGCCCGGCCTCCGAATCGTGGACGTGGTCAGGCTCCGCCAGACCACGGCACAACGGCCCAGGTTTCCGTAGGGCGGATCAGCGGAGCGTCATCCGCCGCGCCCGAAGGTCCGCCCTGCGATCCCTCCCTGCCATCGGGCTGGAGCCCGGCTTCCGCCCCGGCGCGGCGGATGACGCTCCGCTGATCCGCCCTACGAGACAAGAGATCCGGGTGTCAGTCGTCGTCGTCCTCGTCGTCGTCATCGTCGTCATCGAGGTCCGGCAGGGGGACGATGAAGGCGGCGCGGACGGGCGGGGGCATGATCGAGTCGGGGCCCTTGACGGCCTTCCAGATGATCTCGTTGAAGGTCAGGTCGTCGGCGGCGTCCTCCTTCGAGAGGTCCAGCTTCAGCGACGCCTGCGCCCCGGGGGCGTTGGGGGCGTTCACGGCCTTGAGGTCGATCCGGGGCGGGCGCACCGCGTAGGGGGTCGGGTCGGCCTGGTCGGCGAACGAGGCGAACATGGGCCGCGCCGAGGCGTCGAACTGGCTCATCGGCTCCAGGCCGAGGATCAGCTCCATCGTCCGCAGCATCGACGAGGTGGTGTAGAGGGTCGAGTCGACCGTCTTCTTCTTGATGAACGGACTGATCGCCAGCGCCACCGTGCGGTGGGCGTCGACGTGGTCCGAGCCGTTCTGCGCATCGTCCTCGACGACGAAGATCGCCATCTGCGGCCAGAACTTCGACTTCGACAGGCCCTCGACCACCCGCCCCAGCGCCAGGTCGTTGTCGGCGACCATCGCCTGCACGGTCGGCACGCCGGGCCGGGTGCCCGAGGTGTGGTCGTTCGGCAGGCGGATCACGATCAGCCGGGGCAGCTCCCCCTCGCGCTCGAAGCGGGCCAGCTCCTCGAGGAAGCGGTCGGCGCGCTTCTGGTCGGTGACGCTCAGGTTGTACTCGGGGAACTCGGGGTCGAAGTGCCCCTCGAGCACCGGCAGCCGCGCCTTGCCGTCGCTGACGAACTCGCCGTAGCTGCGGTAGGTCACATTCTTCTCGGCCGCGCGGTTCCAGAGATACCCGTTGGCCGGCGTGGCGATCTTGAGCGCGCCCTCGGCCGGGTACGGCACGCGGCGGTCGCCGCGGTAGCTCAAGGGCCAGGTGCGCTCGACGAAGTCGGTGGCGTAGGCGCCCATCGTCCACTCGTGGCCGTCGGCGCTGACCTCGCTCTCGACGTAGAAGTTGTCGAGCAGCACGTACTCGCGTGCCAGGGCGTGGTGGTTCGGCGTGATTTGCTCGGGGAACAGGCAGATCGACGGCTCGCCGTTGCCCTCGGGCAGGTCGCCGAAGACCTGATCGTAGGTGCGATTTTCCTTGATGATGTAGACGCAGTACCGGATCGGCGAAGGGTCGCCCACCCGGGCCGGGATCGGGTTCCGCGGCGAGCGGCCGGCGGTGTCGACGCCCGCCGGGTCGCCCCGGCGCACCGGGCTGCAGTCGTAGACGGTGCGCGAGTAGCTGGCCATCTGCTTCGGGTCGGGCATGGGCACGACCGAGAGCGAGCCGCGGAACAGGCCGCCGATGTACTGCCGCGTGCGCTCGGTGCCGCCGGGCACGGTGGGCACCGGGCCGTCGCGGTTGGCCGCCGAGCTGCCCCCCTTGCCGTTGGTCACCCAGAGCGTCTTGCCGTCGCGGGCCACCTGCACGCCGGTCGGGTACCAGCCGGTCGGGATGAACCCCATCGGGACGCTCTTGCCGACGTCCTGGACGCTCACGACGGCCAGGTCGTTGGTGTTGGCGTTGGCAACGAACAGCAGCGAGCCGTCGGGCGACAGCGCCAGCGCGTTCGGCGTGCAGCCGGCCGGCGCGCGGGGGTCGATGGCGGTGCCGATCGTCTCGATCGCCTTGCCGTCGGCCTCCAGGTCGTGCACGGTGACGGTGTTGTGGTTGGCGTTGGCGACGTACAGCACCTTGCCGCCGGGGCCCAGCAGCATGGCGTTGGGGTGCGGGCCGGTGGCCACGGTCGCCAGGCTCTTGAGGTCCTTCGCGTCGACGACCGCCACGGCCGAGCCGCCCCAGAGGCTCACATACACGCGCCCGCGGGCCTCGTCGAGCGTCACGCCGTAGGGGAACGACTCGTCGGCCAGGGCCACCTCACCGGTGGGCTGGAGCGTTGCGGTGTCGAACCGGACCAGCCGGTGCGCGAAGGCGTTGGCCGCCCAGAGCGACTTCCCGTCGGCCGAGACGGCCAGGCCGGCGATCGCCCCCTTCGGCCGCTTCGCGCCGCGCTGGGCACGCTCCAGCGGCTCGTCGCGCTCGGGCTTCGCGGCCTCGCGGTCGCCGCCCAGGTCCTCGAAGGTGGCCCGCCCGCTCAGCAGCCGGCTCGCGGCGTCGAAGCTGAAGCGGTACACGACGTCGTCGAACCCGCCGCCGGCGTAGAGGAACTTGCCGTCGGCCGACCAGGCCAGGCCACCATAGGTCTCGGGCAGGCTCACGCGGCCCAGCACCTTGGTGATCTTCGCGTCGACGATCACGACCTCGTGCTCGCCGTAGCCGGCGTGGAGCACGGCCAGCACCGGCTCGGTCGGGTGCTCGGCCAGCGCGATCGGGAAGTCGCCCAGCGGCACCTGGCGGCCGGCGGGCTGGAGCTTCCAGCCGTTGGGCAGCTGCACCTGGCCGGTGGCGGTCAGGCCGGGCAGGGTCGGCGTCGTGCGGGCCGCGGGGGCGGAGGCCGGGGCCGGGGCGTCCTGCGCGCGGGTCGGGCCGGCCAGCCCGAGTCCCAGGATCAGCGTCAGGGTGGCGAGCGGGCGCGTCGTCACGGGGGGGTGTCTCCGGGGGTGCAGTGCGTGGGCGGTGAGCCCCGGGTCCGGGAACGGCGACGGCCGGGCGGCGCCACCCCTGGGGGGCGGCGCGACCCGGCCGGTCGCTGCGTCTCGGACGGGCCGCCTCGTGGCGAGGCGGCTCCGGGCGGGTGGGCTCAGCATACGGCGGGCCAGGGGAAGCGCCCACCACCGCCGGCCGATTTCACGGAAACCTCACGACGGCCCCGGCCCGGGCCGGGGCCGCCGGAGATTGGCTCACTGGTTGACGAGCTGGCTGGTCGCGCCGACGCGGCTGAAGAAGCCCAGCGCCGGCACGTCGACGCCGAAGCGGAACCGCAGGACGTCGCCGTCGCCACGCAGCAGCATGCGGACCTGGTCCTTGCCGGCGTTGGCCCCCTTGAAGACCTCGGCGGCCGCCTTCTCGGTCGCGACCCGCTGGTCGGCGTCGGGCGCCATGGCCGCGAGCTTCGCGACCCGGGCCACCAGCTCCATCGGCACCGGGGTGCCGCCGGTCGCCGGCTTGGCGGCGGCGATCGTCTGGCTCAGCGCCTTGTCGCCACCCTCGCCGAAGGCCACGTACACGCCGTCGGCCTTGAAGGCGACGTACAGCGCCGCGTCCTTGCCGAACGAGCGGGCGGCGTCGTCGTCGACCTTGCCCTGGATCTTGTGGATCGAGGCGCCGTCGGCGGTCTTGCCGGCGTCGAGGGTGATCACGACGTCGTCGTTCTCGGGCTTGGCCTTCTTGACGGCCTCCCGCACGGCGGCCTCGACCTTCAGGCCGTCGACGAGCTTCGAGCCGCCCACGATCACGTACTTGCCCGAGGCACTCGGGCCCTGCACGGCCATGCCCACGTCGGTGGCGTCGCTGAGGATCGTCGGCTTGAGCGCGTCGACCATCAGGTTGATGAGCGCCTTCTCGTCGTCGGTCTTGGCCTTGGCGACGGCCTCCTGGCGCGACTCCTCGATGCTCTCGCCCAGGGCGTCGCGGATCGGCTTGGGCACCGGCACGCTCAGCCAGCCGGCCAGGGGGGCGCCGGCGCTCAGCGGCTGGAACCGGCTGGCGCGGGCGGCGATGCCGCGGATGGTGGTGGCCATCGGCGAGCCGGTCTTGCCGCCGGCGGCCAGCTCCAGGGCCAGCTCCTGCTTGGTGCGGTCGACGATCAGGTCGAAGCCGACCTCGGTGCCGTCGCGGAGCAGGCCGGTGAAGGCCTGCTGCACCAGCTTCATGCCGGCCAGCCGGCCGCGGTACTCGGCCAGGCTCTCGTCGGGCCGCTGCTGGCGGTCGCCCTCCATCTGCTGGTCGAGCTGGCCCATGGCCATGTTCTTGAGCTCGTCGGGCACCTGGTCCAGCCGGGCGACGACGCTGATCAGGCCGTTGACCTGCTTGGGCTGCCAGTCCTTGGGCGTCAGGCCCTTGAGCTTGTCGGCGCCGGTCGGCAGCAGCGACAGGAAGGCGTAGGTCTTGCTCGACGTGACGTACACCGTGGTGGCGCCGTCGGGCAGCGTGATCTGGTGGGTGAAGCCGGGGGCCTGCTTGGCCTCCTCGGCCTGGATCCCGAACTGCGCCAGCGTCTGAAGCATGGCATCAAAGTCGGTGATCGGCACGGCGGCCACCACCGACGGCGGGGCGCCGGCGCCCTCGGGCAGGTCGGCCCAGATCCCGATCGGACGGGTCCGGTCGATGCCCTGCAGGAACTCGGCGGCCTTGAACTGGTCGAGCATCTGGACGATCTGCTCGCCCTGCTGCTCGTCGGGCGCCACGGCCTTGGCCAGGTAGCCGGCGTCGTCGAAGACGTCGGCCAGCGACTTGATCGAGACCACGATGTCCTGCGCCACGGTCACGCGGGGCGAGGCACCCACAACCACCAGGGCCGCCCCGAGGGCCACCCGGTTCCAGCGACGGAGCAAACTCATGCGGGACTCCTTCACCCTTCTGCTTCAGCCCGAGACGCCACGACTTGACGCCCGGCCCGCCGAAACCCTGGCAGGCCGGGGCGCTCAGGACCCAGGGCAAGGCCCCTTCGTATCCCGTCCGGCCGAATTCACGCAAGCCCGACCGGCAAAATTCCGACAACCCCACCACTCCGCCGATTCCGGCCGCAAATCGCCCCGCCCCCTCAGTTTCCCCGGACCCCGCGATAGAGGACCACGTTGTGCGTCGAACCGCCGGCCGCCACCACGTCGGGCACGCCGTCGCCGTCGACGTCCCCCCCGCGCAGATCCTGCGCGGCTACCCCGCGATCGAGCACCGTCCGATCCCAGCGCTGGCCGTCGAAGCGGTACACCGCCACCCGCGGGTCCTTCCCCCGGTGCCCGGCGAAGACCTCGTCGGTGCCGTCGCCGTCGACGTCGGCCACCCAGAGGGCATGGCCGGCCTCGAGCGTGTCGTCGAGCACGACCGGGTCGCCGAAGGTCAACGCCGGCAGCGACGCCTTGCGCACGTGGGGTGATCCCTCCGGTCCCGGCGGGAGGCCGAACAGGAACCGGCCCTCGGGGCCGGCGGGCTGCCGCGAGGGGTACACGACGACCTTCGCGCCGTGCCAGGGCTCCAGGGTGGCCAGGAACCGGCGGCCGTCGGCGAACCGGCCCAGGTGAATCTCGCTGCAACCGCGGTTCGGCACCGGCCCCGAGGCGCCCGGGACCAGGTCGACGGCGACCGCCGGCGACGGCCCGTCCTCGTCGCCGGGGTTCGCCCCGCGCGTCAGCCCCAGGCCCGGCGGGATCAGCCAGCCAATGCCCCGGTTGTCGGCCGAGAGCAGCCGGTCGGCGCCGAACGGCGCGGTGGCCCCCGGCACGATCCCGAGCGCGTGCCAGACCGGCCGCTGCAAGGCCGTGCGCGCGGTGGCCGGATCGGTCCCCTCCGGCAGCCCGCGCGGGCCCAGGTCGTGGAAGATCCACAGGTGCGCCTGGTCCTGCTCGTAGGTCGGCGGCGTCGAGCCGGGCCCGAACAGCGGCGCCACCACCAGCGACGGCCGGGGGGCGTCCGACCCGGTCGGCCGCGCCCAGCGCACGCGGTGGATGCTCGGCACGTCGGCCACCGTCGTGAACGTCCACGGGTCGGCGAACCCGGGCCGCGCCGTGGCGATGCCGAGCTTCCCGCGCCTCGGGCGGTTCATCTCGAAGTCGTACGCGATGGCGATCTCGGCGCGGCCGTCGCCGTCGAGGTCGGCCGTGGCGGTGCTGATGACCCCCGGCGTGCGGTCGGGGCCGGTCACGACGCGCTTGATCCAGGTCGGGTTCTCGTACCAGGCCACCGTGCCGCCGCCGAGCGCCACCACGTCCGGCCTGCCGTCGCCGTTCACGTCGGCGACCTCGACCTGATAGGCCCCCGGGAACTCGGCGTCGATGACCACCCGCTCGAACCGCAGCGGCTTCGGCTCGTCGGCCTGGAGGGGGGCGATCCCGCTCGCGGCGAGGATCAGCGCCGCGCATTCGACGAGCCGGCGCGCGCCGGCCACCCCGCGATCCCGGAAGTGCTGAGTCATGCGATCTCGCGTCCTCTGGAGGCTGACACGGACATCCCACCCGCCCCGAGCCCGCGCCTGGGCCTGGGCCAACCCGTCACTCGTCCCCGCGCACGCCCCAGCCGGCGGGGGGGCCGGCGGTGTCCTCGGGCTTGACCTGGAACTGCGCCAGGTCGATGCCGCCGACGCCGGGGCCGGCGGGGCCCTCGGTCTCGGCGATCTTGAGCCGGTTCTCCAGCTCCTTGAGCTTCAGCTCCAGCACGGCGACCCGCGCCTCCAGCTCGTCGGCCCGCTTGGGGCGCGGGACCTCGGGGTAGCCGAGCTGGCGCTGGAGGGCGGCGAAGAGGTACATGGGGTCGCGGCCGCGGTTGGCGCGGGCGATCTTCCCCTCCTTCTCGCCGAAGAGGATCGGGAACTTCGGCAGATAGTCGGGGTCGCGGAGCCGCCGGCGCTGCTCGGTGACGTGGTAGGCCGAGCGGACGTAGATCAGGTCGGCGAAGTCGACATCGCCCAGCCGGGCCCGCAGGGTCAGGATGTAGTCGGACCAGGCCTCGTCGTAGAACGGGTCGGCCGCCATCGCCTCCAGGCCCGCGCCGTAGCCGAGCCGGTTCCGCGACAGCGACTCGAACTGGTAGACGAACAGCCCGGCCGGGTGCGGATCCTGGGCGCGATAGGTCGCCTCGCGGCCCAGGATGAGCAGGCCCTGGTCCATCGTGAACCGGCCCTTCTCGTCCTCGGCGCGGCCCAGGACGAATGCCTGGAACGGCGCGAAGTAGTGCGCCAGCCGCTGCATGGCCGGGCCGATCAGGCCGATCGTCTTCGCCTCGGTGTGCAGGTACGAGACGGCCATCGGCAGCCGCGTCGTCGAGAGCAGCTCGTCGCCGATCCGCCCCAGCACGTCCTGCGCGGGCATGCCGTCGATCAGCCGCTCGCGGAACGTGTGGAAGAAGTACGCCTGCTCGATGTACTCCTCGCGATCGAGCCTGGGCATGATGGCAGAATCCTGAGGGGGCGGCCCGGAGCGGTCTGGTTCGCGAATAGTTCGCGCGTCGATTTCTCGATTCGTTCCGTCGGCTGGTCCGGGTGGCTGGGGTCCGCTGGCGGACCCCGGGAGAGCGCTGGGAAAGCCGGGGGCCGAGGACGGACCCCAGCCACCCTGGAGGATCTCAATTCGGAGAGCAGGACCAGCGGACAGCGGACACACGGATCTGGGTGGCTGGGGTCCGCTGGCGGACCCCGGCGAAGCGCCGGGGAAGCCGGGGTCCGAGGACGGACCCCAGCCACCCGGAACGGGTCCGAGCGTGCCGGAGTCGGGCCTGAGGGAGTTGGCCCCGATCCACCCGCGTTCCACTCATCACGAAAGGGGAAGGTCGAGCACACCACGGGCCACGGCGGCCAGCCGCTGGACGACGGCGCCGAGCATCATCTCGCCCTTGTCGGCGGTGGCCTGCTCGGGGTAGCCGACGGCGCCGTGGTCGGTGCGGCGGCCGAAGTCGCGGGCCCAGAACAGGGGGCCCAGGGCCTCGGGCGCGGGGCACGGGTCGTCGCGGATCAGGTCGGTGCGCACCAGGTCGGGGCGCAGGTGCAGCATCATCGAGGTCTCGATCTCGCAGGCGTGGCCGACCGACTTGCGGGGCCCGGTGCAGAGGTCGGCCAGCTCGGGCTCGGCCAGCTCCCAGTAGGCGGCGCCGGTGAGGATCGCCTTCGGGTACGCGGCGTCGAGCCGCCGCAGCGCCACCCGCAGGGGGTCGATGTTGCCGCCGTGGCCGTTGAGCAGGAACATCCGGCGGAACCCGGCGTTCAAGAGCGGCGTGAGCAGCTCGACGAGCATCGCCTCGTACGTCGGCAGGCTGGCGGTGAGCGTGCCGCCGAAGGCGAGATGGTGGTCGCTGGCGCCCAGCCACTGCACGGGCAGCACCAGCACGCGGTCGGGCATGGCGGCGTCGAGGCCGTCGGCCACGGCGCCGCAGAGGATCGTGTCGGTGATCACCGGCAGGTGGTCGCTGTGCTGCTCGCAGGCGGCGATGGGCGCCACGACGAGCGTACGGTCGCGGTCGAGGGCCCGGATGGCGGGGGCCGTCAGCTCGGCGAACTTCATCGGCGGGTCGGCTCCGGGGAGTGGCGGCGGGGTCAGCCGAACAGGTGGATCAGCACGACGATCGCCACCGAGTAGAAGATGACCAGGCCGGTGGCGTCGACCAGCGTCGAGATCAGGGGGGCCGACACCACGGCCGGGTCGATGCCCAGCCGCTGGGCCAGCAGCGGCACCATCGAGCCGACCGCGTTGGCCCAGATGCAGATGCCCAGGATCGCCAGCGCGATCACCAGCGCGAAGGTGGGCGTCTGCCGCAGGAACACGATCGTGAACCCGAAGCCGAGCACCCCCAGCAGCGCGCCCAGCAGCACCCCGGTGGTCACCTCGCGGAGCAGAACCCGGGGCGCGTCCTCGGGATGGATTTCCCCCAGCGAGAGGCCGCGGATGATCGTGCCGACGGTCTGGCTGCCGGCGTTGCCGCCGGTGCCGATCAAGAGCGGGATGAAGGCGCCGAACTCGATCGCCGGGAACCGGCCGTCGACCCAGTGAAACATCCGCACGACCGTGCTGGTGATCGCCCCGCCGAAGAACAGGAGCAGGAGCCAGCCGATCCGGCGCCGGACCGACTGGGTGATGTGGCCGTCCCAGTACGAGTCCTCGCTCGACTCCGACTCGGCGGCGACGCCGCCGAACTGGAGCATGTCCTTGGTCTGCTCCTGCCGGAGAATGTCGACGGCGTCGTCGTGCGTGACGATGCCGACGAGCCGGTTCTCGGGGTCGACGACCGGGATCGCGATCAGGTCGTACTCCTCGATCTTGCGAGCGACGCTCTCCTGGTCCTCGTCGACGCGCACGAGGATCAGGTCCTCCTTCATGATGTCCTCGATCATGGCGCGCGGGCGGGCCAGGAGGAGGTTCTTCAAGGAGATGAACCCGCGGAGCCGGCGGTTCTCGTCGACGACGTAGGTGTAATAAATCGTCTCGCGGTCGGGGGCCTCGCGGCGGAGGCGGTCCATGGCCTCGCGGACGCTGATGTCGGGCGGCAGGGCGACGTAGTCGGTCGTCATCACGCCGCCGGCGGTGCCCGGCTCGTAGGCGGCCAGCCGGCGGATGTCCTCGCGCTCGGCGTGCGCCAGGCGGCGGAGGATGGCGTCGACCACGTCGTCGTCGAGCCGCTTGACCAGGTCGGCGCGGTCGTCGTGCGACATGAACTGCATGAGCGTGGCGGCGTCGGCCGGCTGCATCGCCTCGACGATCCGCTCCTGCATGCCGGTGTCGAGGTAGGTCATGACCTCGGCCGAGACCCGCGGCTCCAGGCCGGCGAGGATCGCGTCCCCCTCGCCGGGCTCGAGGTCCTCGATCAGCTCGGCGATCCGGGCCGGGTGGTGGTCGGCGAGGAACTCGCGGACGACGTCGGCCTCGCCGGCCTGGATCAGCTCGCGGAGGTCGGGCACCAGCAGCGGGTTGCGCATCCGGTCCCCTCCCCCATCGCCCCGTGGCCCCGGGCCGCCGGCGCGGCCCTCGCGGCCGGCACGCGATCGCCGCCGCGGGCGCCTGGCGGCGCCCGATCGGCCTGAGACGATCGCTCCCGTTCCGATCCCGACGGGCGGTTCGACCCGACGCCGACGCGATGGCCGGGCCGCGGCATCGCCGGCCCGGGTCCCCACGGCGGCGGGCCGAAGCGCCCGACCCGAGCCGTCCAGGGTAGCGGAACGGTCGGCCCCAGGGAAACCGACGCCCCCGGATTCCGGCCCGGCCGGGGTCCGGGAGCCAGAGGCTCAGGCGCCGATGACGTCCTTGTCGAGGTACGGCCGGTGGCTGGGATCTCGCTGGCGAGACCCCCGGTGCCCCTCACCTGCGCCGGGGTCTCGTGCCGAGACCCCGGGCACCCAGGGTTGCGATCCAGGATCCGGCCACCCGTGGCACTGCCCTGGACAGGCTCTGCAGGCGGCGCGGCTCAGGCGCCGATGACGTCCTTGCCGAGGTACGGGCGGAGCACCTCGGGCACCACGATCGTGCCGTCGGCCTGCTGGTACGTCTCCAGGATCGCCAGGATGGCGCGGCTGAGCGCGATGGCCGTGCCGTTGAGGGTGTGGACGAACCGCGTGCCCTTCTGGCCGGCCGGGCGGTAGCGGATGCCCAGGCGGCGGGCCTGGTAGTCGGTGCAGTCGGAGGTGCTGGTCACCTCGCCGTACTCGCCCCCCTCGCCGCGGCCGGGCATCCAGGCCTCGAGGTCGAACTTGCGGTAGGCCGGCCCGCCCAGGTCGCCCGAGCAGATGTCGAGCACGCGGTACGGCAGGCCGAGCGCCTGGAACAGCTCCTCCTCGATCCGCAGCAGCTCCAGGTGCATGGCGCCCGAGGCCTCGGTGGTCCCCTCGGTGAAGGCGAACATCTCGACCTTGGTGAACTGGTGGACCCGGTACAGGCCCTTGCTGGCGCGGCCCGAGGCGCCCGCCTCGGTGCGGAAGCAGTGCGAGAGGCCGACGTACTTGATTGGCAGCTGCTCGGCCTCGAGCACCTCGTCGGCGAGCATGCCGCCGAGGGTGATCTCGGCGGTGCCGACCAGGCTCAGGTCGGTCCCCTCGACCGAGTAGACCTGGGTCTCGGGGCCGCGGGGGTTGAAGCCGATGCCCTCCAGCACCGAGGTCCGCGCCAGGTCGGGGGTGATCACCGGGGTGAACCCCTCGGCGATCAGCCGGCGAATGGCGAACTGCTGCAAGGCGAGGTCGAGCAGCGCCCCGTCATTCTTCAGAAAGTAAAACCCCTGGCCGGCGACCTTGGCCCCGGCCTCGAAGTCGATCAGGTCCAGGGCCTTGCCGAGCTCGACGTGGTCCTTCGGCGTGAAGTCGAAGGCGCGCGGGGTGCCCCAGGTGCGGAGGACCCTGTTCGCGTCCTCGGTCTGGCCGATGGGGGCGTCGGGGTGGGTGAGGTTCGGGATCCGGACCAGCCGGCGCTTGACGGTCTCGTCGAGGCTGCGGAGGGTCTCGTCCTGCTCGACAACTTCCCCCTTGAGCCGCTTGCCCTCGGCGACCAGCTCGGCGCGGCGGGCGGGGTCCTTCTCCTTGCCGGTGGCCTGGGCCACCTCGTTCTGGCGGCGGCGGATCTCCTCGACCTGCTGGAGCACCACGCGGCGGCGGGTCTCGAGCTCGAGGACCTTGTCCAGCTCCTCGATGACCTCGGCCGGCAGGTTCCGGTCGACGCAGTTCTGCCGGACGACCTCGGGGTGGGCCAGGACGAACTTCAGATCCAGCATGGCGGGGCCTTCAGCGACGGGGACGAGGCGGTCACGGAAACCGGCGGCCACGGGCAGGGCCGGGCCGCCGGCGCGGGCGTTCGGAGGTCAGGTCGGGGCGGCGGCGGGGCTCAGCCGGCGAGCTCGGCCAGCAGGTGGGCGCTGGCCTTGATGCCCTTGTGGAAGTCGGCCAGCGAGAACTTCTCGTTGGGGCCGTGCAGGTTGTCGTCGTTCTGGCCCCAGCCCAGCAGCAGGGTGTCGACGCCCAGGTGCGTCTTGAGCAGGCCGACGACGGGGATCGAGCCGCCCTCGCGCATGAGCACCGGGCGGCGGCCGAAGCCGGCCTCGATGGCCCGGGCAGCGGCGGCGAAGCCGGGGCTCTCGGTCTCGACCAGCACGGCCGGGGCGCCATGCATGACCTCCAGCTCCCAGGTCACGCCCGGCGGGCAGACCTTGGCCAGGTGCCGGCCCAGCAGCTCGGCGATGGCGTGGTGGTCCTGGTCGGGCACGAGCCGGAAGCTGAGCTTGGCCCCCGCCTTGCCGGGGAGCACCGTCTTGGGCCCGGGGCCGGCGTAGCCGCCCCAGATGCCGTTGATGTCGCAGGTGGGCCGGGCCCACTTCCGCTCCAGGGTCGTGTAGGTTGCCTCGCCGAAGACCTCGGGCACCGCCAGCTCGGCGCGGAACTCCTCCTCGTCGAACGGCAGCGCGGCGAAGGCCGACCGCTCCCAGTCCTGCAAGGGGCGGACGGCGTCGTAGAACCCGTCGATCAGGATCCGGCCGTCGGCGTCCTTGAGGCTGGCCAGGATGGTGCAGAGGGCGTTGATCGGGTTCTGGACGGCGCCGCCGAAGGTGCCGGAGTGCAGGTCGCGGTTGGCCCCCTGCACGCGGAGCTCGAAGTAGGCCAGGCCCTTCAGGCCATAGGTGATGGCCGGGATGCCGGGGGCGAACTGGCTGGTGTCGGAGATGACCGCGTAGTCGCAGGCGAGCTTCGCGGCGTGGGCGGCGACGTAGCCTTCGAGGTTGGCGCCGCCGACCTCCTCCTCGCCCTCGATCAGGATCTTGACGTTCACCGGCAGGGTGCCGACGGTCTTGAGCCAGGCCTCCACCGCCTTGAGGTGGGTGAACATCTGGCCCTTGTCGTCGGTGGCGCCGCGGGCGTAGAGGTTGCCGTTGCGCTCGGTGGGCTCGAACGGGGGGGAGGTCCAGGGCTCGAGCGGCTCGGGGGGCTGGACGTCGTAGTGGCCGTAGAGGAGCACCGTGGGCTGGCCGGGGGCGTCGAGCCGCTCGCCGTAGACGATCGGGTGGCCCTTGGGGAACTCGATCAGCTCGGCGGGCACGCCCATGGCGCGGAGGTCGTCGCGGACGAACTCGGCGGCGCGACGGGTGTCGGCGTCGTGGTCCGGCTGGGCGCTGACGCTGGGGATCCGCAGCAGGGCCTTGAGCTGCTCCTCGAAGGCGCCGCGATGCTGTTCGAGGTAGCCGTCGACCTTCGCGAGCGTGCTGCCCATGACCGTGGCCTGCCTGGGGTGTCGGGGTCGGGCCCGTGGCGTCGCGCCGGGGCCCTCGGCGGCCGCCCGCGCCCCATCCGGGTTGATGGCCGGCATTGTCGCATCGGCCCCGCGGCCGGGCAACCGTCCGGACCCGAATGATCGGCCCGCCGCCCGGCCCCATCCCCGGGTGGCCCCCGGGGTTCCCGTCCCGGCCCCGCCACCGTCGGAATGGGCAGCGCAACCCTCAGGGTCACACGGAGACCGCCACCACCGTCTTGAAGTTTGTACAGACTTCGGCCGACACGGCGACCCCCGGAGAAAAATCCGAAATCGACTCAAGTCCCATCGCCGCCGGGCCGAGCGGCCCCGCGCCGCCGTCGGGCCGGAGACGTGGCATCGGCTTTGCGATTCGAGTTTTCCCGTTCGATTACGACACCGGTCCCGAGTGGGATTCTGGATACCACCGAGCCTTCGGCCTGCCCTGTCGGTCCCCTTCAACTTGTTTTCCGCAGCGGGCAGGTTTCGGACGGTCCACGTGGTATATATAGGAGAACGGTGTACGAACGGTGCCGAAGGAGAGGCGACCGTCCCCGGGGTGGATCTGATCGATGTTGGGTCCCCATGGGCGCGGTGTCGGGAGAATTGAAGCCTGGGATGGCCGGATTCGCGGGCGCCGATGGCCCCGAACCCGTTCCCGACGCGGTCCGAGGATCTGCTTGCGATCTCATACGTCTTCTGTCGCGGGTAGGAGGGGACCCATCCCGATGAGCTTCATTCAACGGTTTCTCGAGCGGGTGCTGCGCACCAATCCGAGCCGTATGCCTCGTACCAGCTTCGACGACCTGAGCCAGGAGGAGCTCGACGCGCACTTGAAGGTCGGCCGCTATGGCAGCTTCACCCTGACCGACGCCGTCCGGCCGTCGATCGGGCTGGAGGTCGTGCCCCGCGAGGGCTACCGGCGCGACGTCTACCGCGACCCGGAGAGCGGCAACACGATGCCCGTGCTGGCCGCCAGCATCTCGTCGGACCGGCTCTTCGAGATCTTCATGGACCTGCTCGAGCCCCTCGGCGACGAGGTCGACGTGGTCATGGAGTCGAGCCACGAGAGCGAGCCCGGCTCGCACGACGACCTGTACCGCGAGCACATGGACACCGTCATCCTCAAGAGCACCCTCTACGACTACGAGGACCTGCTCCTGAACGACGGCTGCACCGGCCTGGCCGCGCTGAACCCGGCCGGCCCGATGGAGGTCCAGTTCGACGAGCACAAGCTCCTGTTCGTCTACGCCCACGACCTCGAGCCGTTCGAGCGGATCCTCCTCGACCACGGCCTCCGCCGCGACGACTCCCTGAAGTTCCTCTCCGAGGCCGAGCACCTGCACTCGACCGACGACGTCTACAAGGACCAGTTCGACGAGCTGCGGTACCGCCTGGGCATCGACGTCTGAGCCCCGGCGCCTCTCGCTCGAATCCCGAAGCACCCCTCGATGCCGCACCCCGCGGGGCGGCCCTCCGGCAACGGAGGGCCGCCCCGCTGAGCATTGGTGGCCCGGCCCGACCGACGGGTTTCCGGGCCATCGTGGGCGTGATATCATCACGTCCTGCAACTGCACCGCCCAGTGGCCCTTCGCTTCGGGACCTGTGGCGGAATCTGGCCCCTCGCAGGAGTGACCGCGATGCGAACCGACCGACCGCGGCGGCGGGTGCTGCCGCTGGGAATGCTGCTGGCGCTGATGCTGATGCCTCCCGCACTCCCGGCCCAGGAGGCGCCGGCGCTCACGCCGGAGCAGATCGCCCGGAAGGTCTGGGGGCTGCGCCAGTACAAGTACCTCCACGGCATGGTGCTCCTGGAGACCCCAGAGGTCGCGGCCGAGCTCGGCCTCAGCCCCGAGCAGATCGACGCCATCGCGACGCTCAACCGCACGACGCTCCGGGCCCGTTACGAGCGAACGCAGGCGATGCAGAAATTGCCTCGCGAGCAGCAGCTCGCCGCGCGGATGGCGGACAGCGAAGCCTACACCGACGCGGTCCGGACGGGCCTGGCGCCGATCCTCCGACCCGAGCAGTCGAAGCGGTTTGATCAGATCATGGTCCACCGCATCGGCATCGACGCCTGGTGGCTACCCGAGGTGCAGGACCCGCTGCGGCTGACCGACGCGCAGCAGCAGGCGTTCCGACGGGTCCAGGCCGAATATCAAACGCAATTCCGGCAGTTGATGCAGCTCAGGGGCCCGGCCGCCCGGGGAGTGGCAGCGACCGGCGACGCCTATCGCAAGCAGGCCGTCGAGGCGATGGTCGAGACGCTCGCGCCCGAGCAGAAGGCCGCCTGGAACGAGGTGGCCGGCGCCTACTTCGCTTACCCCGCCTCGCTCGATCTCAAGCTCAAGCTCGACCTCCTGAACAACCCCCCGAAGCCCCCACCGATGCCCCAGCCCTGAGTCCCTCCCCACGCCCCGAGGGCCTGCCCCGCCCCATCGCAGGGGGAGCCTGCCACGAACCTGCGGCGACAGGTGACCGGGCCCGACCAGCGGCGGCTTCCGGCACGTCGACGTGGCCACGCTCCGCTTCAGGCCACGCCACACCAGCCAGGGAGCCGAGCCCCGTTCGTTCGTGGGCCGTGGTCTGGCGCAGCCTGGCCACGCCAACGATTCGGAGGCCACCGGATCCGGGCCCCGCACGCGGGACCCGGGCACCCCAGCGTTCGTCGTGCAGGTTCGAGAGGCGCCTGGATCCGGGCCCCGCACGCGGGACCCGGGCACCCCAGCGTTCGTCGTGCGGGAGGGTCCGATTGAGGAGTTGCCGGGGTGCCCGGGTTCCGCAGAGCGGAGCCCGGATCGAGCGGCCTCGGACGGAGCTGCCGTGTGCCGTGGCCCGAGCGGAGCGTGGCCACGACGACGATTCGGACGGCCGCCGAGGCGTGGCCACGCTGCGCTCGGGCCACGGCACACCCGGAGTGGGCGCAGCGGGCTTCGACCTGGCGGCCGCCGGGCGGTTTGACCGGCCGCGCGGGCGTGGCATACGATGCAGGGGTCCTCAAACAACCGGGGCGGCGGGGTCGCGCAGGCGACGGACCGTCGGCCCGGGGCGAGCCCTGGCCTGGCGGACGGAGTGCGCGATTCATGCGGTGCGGCGGACGGCGAGCGGCGGCCTGGGGCCTGGTGGGCGGGCTGATCCTGGGATTGGGCCTGGTCCCGGGCTGTGGCGGCGACGAGCGCGCGGTGGTCGAGCCGCCGACGCCGTTCCGGGGGCTGACCCTGACCGTGGCGGCCGTCGGCGATCGCGAGATCCTCGAGGCCGTGCGGGTGCAGAGCGGCGAGTGGGCCCGCGAGCAGGGCGTCGAGCTGGCGATCCAGGCCGAACCGCTCGCCCCCGGCTCGGCCGGCGCCGGGGCCGACGTGCTGATCTTCCGCGGCGATGAGCTGGGCGCCCTGGTCGACGCCGGCGCGCTGGCCGAGATCCCCGAGAGCGCCGTCCGGCCCGTGAACACGCTGCCGCTGGGCCAGCGCCCGCGGGGCGAGAGCGAGGTCGACCCCGACGCGCCGGCGATCCGGCCCGACCCGCTCGACTTCGCCGACGTGGCGCAGCCGTACCGCGAGCAGGTGGGCAAGTACGGCGAGACCCGCATCGGCCTGCCGCTGGGCGGATCGGCGCTGGTGCTGGCCTACCGTCGCGACGCCTTCGAGAGCCCCGCCAACCGCCAGGCCGCCGCCGCCGCCGGCGTGACGCTCGCCCCGCCCACCACCTGGGAGCAGCTCGACGCCCTGGCGAAGTTCTTCCACGGCCGCGACTGGGACGCCGACGGCACGCCCGAGTCGGGCCTGGCCGTGGCGCTCGGGCCCGACGCCGAGGGCGTGGCCGGCAGCGTGCTGCTGGCCCGCGCCGCCGCGCTGGGGCTGTCGCCCGACCGCTACGAGTTCCTCTTCGACGCCGAGACGATGGCTCCGCGCGTCGCCGGCCCGCCGTTCGTCGAGGCGTTGCAGAAGCTCCTGGCCCTGAAGGACCTGGGCCCCGAGGGCATGGCCGGCTTCGACGCCGAGGCCGCCCGCCTGGCGTTCCGCGAGGGCCGGGCGGCGCTGCTGATCGACCGGGCCGAGCGGGCCAGCCGCTGGACCGACCCGAAGGCGCCGGCGCCGGTGGCGGTCGCCCCCCTGCCCGGCTCGGACCGGATCTATGACCCCGGGCGCCAGGAGTGGCGGCCACCGGCGACCACGAACCTGCCCGGCTTCCTGCCCCGCGGCGGCGGCTGGCTGGCCGGCGTCT
Source organism: uncultured Isosphaeraceae bacterium (assembly GCA_964624465.1). GTDB lineage: Bacteria > Planctomycetota > Planctomycetia > Isosphaerales > Isosphaeraceae > CAZUZD01. The sequence goes on along the minus strand of CAZUZD010000052.1, from coordinate 4,271 downwards.
CGGCCCGCACCGAGGGCCGCGCCCGCGAGGCGGCCCTGTCGTTCGTCCGCACCCTGGCCGGCCCCGAGCTCTCGGGGTCCATCGCCTCCGACCCGGCCTTCCCCATGCTCTCGGTCCGCTCCGCCCACCTGGGCCTGGGCCTGCCCGACCCGGGCGCGGCGCTGGGGGTCGAGTCGAAGGGCTGGGGCGACGCGGTGAGCCGGACCCTGACGGCCCCGAGGGTCGTCGTCGGCCTGCGGATCCCCGGCACCGCCGACTACCTGGCCGACCTCGACACCGCCCGGACCGCCGCCCTGGGCGGCACCCCGCCCGCCGAGGCGCTGGCCACCGCCGCCGCCGCCTGGGAGCGCCGCACCGACACCCTGGGCCGCACCCGGCAGCTCTGGCACTACCGCCGCAGCCTCAACGCCCTCTCCACCGCCAAGGAGCCGCCCCCGCCCCGCTGAGCGCGGTCCAGGGCCGGGTTGGTTCGGATCGGATCGGAGCCCCGGCGGGACAGCACGGAACGACGCCCTCGGACGGGTCCGCCATGAGTGACGAGCCACCGGACGAACTGCCTCCCGAGCTGACGGTCACCGACCCGGCGCTGCGGACGATGCTCGGCCTGTTCGACATGCCGGCCTTCGCGCGGCGGGGGGCCGAGCTGGAGTACGGCCTGGAGCGGCTGCGGGGCCGCTGCCGTCGCCAGCGGGCCGAGCTGCTGGGCATGGTCCACCTGCGGTTGAAGCAGTGGGCCGGGGTGGCGCGCGGGCCCCACGACTGGTCCGACCAGTTCGACCGCGCCGTCGCCCCCTACTGGGACCTCGCCGGCGCCCCGAGCCCACCCGCCTGGTCGACCACCGCCCCCGCCGGCCGCCGCCGTCGCGCCGTGGCCCGCGACCTGATCGCCAGCGTCGAGCGGTTCAACCGCCGCTGGGCCGCGTTCCTGGCCGCGCTGGACCTGACCGGCCTCAACGGCACCATCGAGCGGTACAACAAGTACTACCTGGTCGAGAAGGAGATCAGCCTCGGCTCCAGCCGGCTGGCCGCGCGCGGCTTCGAGCCGCAGCCCCCCATGACGGTCGAGTCCCTCGCCGCCGAGTTTCCCGCGCTGCCCCCGCTCGGGCCCGCCTCGTAGGCCGGCGGCCTCAGAGGTCGGCGCCGGGCAGGGTCGAGCCGTCCGGGGCGTCGTCCTCGTCGTCCTCATCCTCGTCGTCGTCGTCGTCGCGGGAGCGGCGGGTGAACCAGCCGAGGGCCTCGGCGCGTTCGGCGTAGCCGCGGCCGAGCAGGCGGGCGACGACGAGGCCCAGGTACACGAGCAGCACGCAGCCGCCCCAGCCGGCGAAGACCAGCGGCCAGAAGTCGCTGACGCGGTCGATCCGCCGCACCACCACGACGCCGAGCATCAGCACGCCGGTGAACACCGCCACCGTGCGGACCAGCGGCAGGCCGAACCGGAACAGGGCCGGCACGACCAGCGTGGGGCTGGCGGCCAGCAGGTCGTCGTAGAGGTACAGCGCCACCAGGGCGACCAGCGAGTAGAGCCCGCCCAGGCCGACCAGCGCCGCGGCCGTCACCCACTCGGCGCCGCCGGCGTCGGGCCCGAGCACGAACCGGCGCGCCAGGTACGCCATCAGGCCGCACCCCGGCGCCAGGGCCAGGCCCCAGCGGATCAGGGTCGCGAAGATCGCCCCCAGGTTCAGCTCGGGCCAGCCGGGGTGGTGCGTGTCGCCGTGCGCCGAGGCGACGACGACCGCGCCCCAGATCGCCATCAGGAAGGCGACCAGGAAGGCCAGCACGATGATGAACGCGAAGGCGAACGGCCCGAGCAGGGCCATGTTGCCGCCGGCGACGGTCACGGGGATCAGCTTGAAGACGATCAGCGCCGAGACGGCCAGCAGGGGCGGCAGGGCGACGAGCCAGGCCAGGCCCAGGCCGTCCCAGATGGGGTACAGGAAGGAGCCGAGCACGGTGGTCTCGGCCTGCTTCGGCAAGGGCAGGATGCCGCCGCGGCCGACCGGCTCGATCGGCACCCGGGGGCGCGGGGCCGCGTCGCGGTCCGGGTCCGGGGCGTCGGCCGGCTCGAAGGTGGCACCGTCGGGGCGGGGGGTGCGGGGCCCGCGCGGGGTGCGGGGCGGGGCCGGCGGGCCGGCGAGGTCGCGGGCCCTGGGCTTCGGCGCCTCGGCCCTGGGGGCCAGGTCGTAGCCGCCGGGGGCCGGGTTCCACTCGTCCTCGGGCTCGAACCCCGGGCCCAGGCCGGCGAGCAGGTCCGGGTCGAGGGCGTCGGCCGGGCGCACCGAGGGGCTGGGGCCGGCGTCGAGCGGGATCGCCTCGGCCCGCGCCGTCGAGGGGCCGGCCGTCGGGCCCGGCCAGGGGTCGTCGGGCGCGGGGGCGTCCAGGTCGATCGGGGACTCGAGATCCGGGGCCGGGGCCGACGCGGGCGCCAGCCGGCCGGCGGGGGGCCGGGATCGGGGCGCCTCGGGGACCTGGAAGGTGGCGCCGCACTGCGGGCAGCGGCCGACGCGGCCGGGGGCGGCCCCCTTGAGGCTCAGCGACTTGCCGCACCGGCAGACCATCGTCGGCTCGGGACCGGGTCCGGGGCCTGCCGCCATGACTCGCGCGTCCTCGGTCGTCTCATCGGGAAGGTCGGAGCCCTGGCGAAGATCCAGGCCGGCTCAGGCGCCCGGCGGGGCGTCGGGGGGGCCGTCGGAGAGGCCGTCCAGGAGCTGGCGCACCTCGCGGGCCTGGTCGGGATCGAGGCCGTGCGACTTCAGCAGGTGCAGGACCAGCAGCCCCGGCTGCCCCTCGTAGAGCTTCTCGACGAGGTTGCCGACCCGCTTGGCCCGGACCTCCTGCTCCTCGACCAGCGGGCGGTAGACGAACGCCAGATCGCTGCGGTCGCTGGCGACCATGCCCTTGGCCTCGAGCCGGTCGAGCAGGGTCGCCACGGTGGCGTACGACCACTGCCGGCCGGCGGCCTTGAGGGTCTCCAGCACCTCACGCACCGTGCCCTGGCCGCGCTGCCAGAGCACCTTGATGACGTCGAGCTCCGAGTCGGGGATCGAGGGGGGTCTCTTGGCCATGGGGGGCCTCGCGAAGTAAGCTCAGGGGCCACCGGAGGCCTGAGGTCAGGCGGGGGGCAACCGGCGGCGGAGCGGGCGGTGGCGGGCGGGGGGCTGCGGGCGGCCCGCGACCCCTCCGTCCGGAGGGGCGCGGCGGTGGCACGATCCGGGCGGACCGCGCCTGCTCGCATCCTAAGACAAGTGTCTCTAAGCGTCAATCCCCGGGTTCGGACACATGTCCGTGTCGATCGAGAGCCCTGCAAACGCCGAGCCGGATGAGCCGGGAGCCGGGGGCCCGGAGGCGCCGGCGCACGCCCGGGCGCGGGCCCGGCTGACGTGCCCGGCGTGCGGGGCCCGGCTGGGCGATCCCGGCCCGATCGGGCCCGAGCCCGACGCCGCCGCCCGCGCCACCTGCCCGGGTTGCGGCGGCCGGTTCCGCATCCGCCGCCGCGACACCGGCTCGCATGAGTGGACCGCCACCCGATCCGCCCTGATGCCGACGCCCGTGCCGAACCCACCCCCGCCCGAGCCGGTGCCAGTGCCGGTGCCGGGGTCCGCGACCCCGGAGCCCCGGCCGGCGCCGATGTCGGACCCGCCGGCGGTGGGCGGGCTGGGGCTGGCGGCGCGCGGGCTGGGGCTGGCGGGCCTGCGGGGCGTGTACGGGGTGGGCACGCACCTGGGGACCATTGCGCTGCTGGCGACCGGCGGCGTGGTGCCGGTGCTGGGCCGCTGGCTGCGCGACGAGCCGATCGGCGGCTGGCCGGGGGTGATCGCGACCCTGGGCGGCGTGCCCGTGCGCGACGGCGCCGGCGACCCGGACGCGGACCTGGGCCCGATCCTGAGGCGCAACGAGGCGCCGGTGCTGGCCGGCGAGCTGGCCGAGATCGCGCGCCGGCTGGGGGCGCGGCCGCCGTCGCAGATCCGGCTGGCGTATCTGCCGTGCTGCGGGGTGGTCGCCTGGCGGGGTTCGGAGGCGCTGCTGCTGGGGCTGCCGCTGCTGCAGATCCTCACCCTGGGCGAGCTGCGGGCCGTGCTGGCGCACGAGCTGGCGCACCTGGCGCGGGGGGATGCCACGGGCGCGGCCCGCTCGGCGCGGTTCGTCGACGGCCTGGGCCGGGGGCTCGACGCCGCCGCGCCGGCCGCCTGGAGCCCGCTGCGGTGGTGGGCGCGGGGGGTCCATGGCGCGGGCGCGCGGCTGATCGGGCCGATCGCGCGCGGCCAGGAGGCGCG
>CAZUZD010000051.1:21761-25546 GCA_964624465.1 uncultured Isosphaeraceae bacterium | reverse complement strand
CGGGCTGGATGATGGCCCGCACGCCGGCGGCGGCGGCCACGTCGGGGCCGTCGCGGAACGGGAAGAAGGCGTCGGAGGCCAGTGCCGCCCCCTTGGCCCGCTCGCCGGCCTTCTCGACGGCGATCCGCACCGAGTCGAGCCGGCTCATCTGGCCGGCGCCGACGCCGAGGACCTGGCCGTCGCGGGCGATCACGATGGCGTTGGACTTCACCGCCGCACAGACCCGCCAGGCGAAGTCGAGGTCGCGGCGCTCGGCCTCGGTGGGCGGGCGCTTCGAAACGGTCTGGAGACCCGAGGGGTCGGCCTGGAGCCGGTCCCAGTCCTGCACGAGGTAGCCACCCTCGATCCGTCGCACGTCGAAGCCGGCCGGGCCTTCGGAATCTGGCCCGAGGGGGGCGCCCAGCTCGACCAGCCGCACGCTGTTGCGCCAGGAGGGCTTGGTGGTCAGGAGCCGGAACGCCTCGGGCTCGAAGCTCGGGGCCAGGATGCACTCGAGGAACCGCCCCGGCTGGCACATCCGCTCGGCGGCGGCCAGCGTGACCGGGCGGTTCAGGCCCACGATGCCGCCGAAGGCGCTGACGGGATCGCCCTCGTAGGCCCTCTCGAAGGCGGAGGCGGCGTCGACGGCGATCGCCGCGCCGCAGGGGTTGTTGTGCTTGAGCACGACGGCCGCCGGCTCGGCGAAGGTCCGCACCAGCCGCAGGGCGCTGTCGAGGTCGAGCAGGTTGTTGTACGAGAGCTCCTTGCCGTGCAGGATCTTCGCCGTCGCGAGGTTGGCGCCACTGGCACCGGCCTCGGCATAGAAGGCCGCGCGCTGGTGGGGGTTCTCCCCGTATCGGAGCGTCTCACGGAGCGTGCCGTGCAGGCCCAGGGCCTCCGGGAACGGGCCCGGAGCCGCGTCGGTGGGGGCGAAGATCGGGCGGAGGTAGGCCGAGATCGCCGCGTCGTAGGCGGCGGTGTGTTCGTAGGCGGCCAGCGCCAGGTGGCGCCGCTGGTCCAGGGTCGTGCCGCCCTGAGCGGCGAGCGCCTGGAGGAACGCGGCGTACTGGCCGGGATCGGTGAGCACGGCGACGTGCGCGTGGTTCTTGGCCGCGCCCCGGATCAGGCTCGGGCCGCCGATGTCGATGTTCTCGACGGCCAGCTCGAGCGTCACGTCGGGGCGTGCGACCGTGGCGGCGAACGGGTACAGGTTCACGACCACCAGGTCGATCGGCTCGATGCCCTGCGCCTGCATGGTTGCGACGTCGGACGGCTCGTCGCGACGGCCGAGGATGCCGCCGTGGAGCTTCGGATGCAGGGTCTTGACCCGGCCGCCCAGGATCTCGGCCTGGCCGGTGTAGTCGGAGACCTCGGCCACGTCCAGCCCCGCCTGCGCCAGCGCCGTGCGGGTGCCGCCGCTGGCCAGCAGGGCGATGCCGTGCCCGGCAAGGGCGCGGCCGAGCTCGATGAGCCCGGTCTTGTCGGAGACGCTGAGCAGGGCGCGACGGAGGGGAACCAGGGAGTCGGACATGGTGGAGAGGCCTCGGACTCGGGTCGACGCGGGCCGGAGAGCGGCTCGCGGGTGGCGGCGGCCCCGCGCTGGGGAACTCAAGAGTCCGGGGCCGGCCCCCAGGGGTGCCGACGCCCGGACTCTTCCGCCTCGAAATTCAGGGACTCGGAGCGGCTGACGACGGGGACCGGTCAGGGCCTGGCGCCACCGTCGCCATCCTCCGGCGGAGCCGCGTCGTCGGGCGCCGCGGGGGTGTCGCCGGCGCCCTCGCCATCGGTCGGGGCAGGCGCCGGGGGCGGGGTGGTCTTCGAGCCGGTGGGCGGGATCTCCTCGTCGGTGGTGAAGCCGCCGGGGGGGATCGTGCCGAACGGCGGCAGGCCCGGGCTCCGCAGCAGAGTCGGCTGCTCGCGGCCGATCTCGCGGAGACAGATGATCAGCCCATTCTTGCTGGCGAAGTACAGCCGGTCATTCTGGTAGTTGGGGAAGCTCAGCTCGAGTCCGCGCAGGTTCATGCCGGCACGCTGCTGGGTGGCCACGGCGTCGGCGATCATCCGGCCGGTCGCCCGGTCGAGGATGATCAGGTCGTGCTCGAGGCTCTCCAGGTACACGCGGGTGCCGCTGACGGCCACGATCCGCTCGCCGCCGGTGGCGTGATCCCAGTACATCTTGCCCGTCAGGCCGTCGATGGCCATCACCCGCCCGCTGGCGTTGATGGTGAACACGACGGTGTCCGAGACGATCGGCTCCTGATCCACCTCGGAGCCGGTCGAGATCGACCAGCGGGTGGTGCCGGTGAACAGGTCGGCGGCGTACACGTTGGCGTCGGCCGAGGGCACGATCAGGGTGCGGTTGCCCAGGAACGCCATGTTGGCGCTGATCGGGCCGCCGGTCAGGAACCGGAACAGCAGCTCGGGCTTCACGTCGCTGCGCTGGGTCCCCTTGCTCGTGACATAAACCCGGTGGTCATGGCTGCCGAAGGCAACGACCTGCGGAGCCACGATCGGCCGGGCGGTGAGCAGGCCATTGGAGCGCCAGGCCCAGGCGAGCGAGCCGGCCGAGCGGCCGGGGAAGTCGCCGTCGGAGGGCAGGGCGTGGACGTTGTAGGCGACCAGCTTGCCCGAGCGGAGGCCGACCATGACGAGATCCTCGTCGGCGCCCGCGCCGGTCGAGGCGACGTCCTCCATGTCGGTCTTCCACACGGTGCGGCCCGTGCGGCGGTCGAGGGCATGGAGGGTCTTGAGCTGGGTGACGAAGGCGAGGGTGGAGTTGACCGCGACGGGCGGGCCGATGGCGGCGCCGGCGGAGATCCCAACGCCCCAGAGGTGGCGGCCGCTCTCGGCGTCGAAGGCGTGGAGCATGCCGCCGCTGGTCTGGACGAACAGCTGGCCGCCGTCGACGTTGAAGCTCAGGATTCGATCATTGGCGGCGGCCAGGGGGACCGCGGCGTACCACTGGCGTTCCAGGCCAAGCCGGGCGGTGGCCGATCGGGTGGGCAGCAGGTCGGCCGCGAAGGGCCGCTGAGCCATCGCCGGGGCGGCGCCGAGCGCCAGGCAGAGCCCGGCCAGAGCCAGGAGGCGGGACATGGGGGCGATCCTTTCAGGTTCGCGATGCGGGCCGGCAGGCGCGCAGGCACTCAACAGTCCAATCCTTCCCGACGACCCGGCACCGGTCAAGCGACCGCGGGCCGAAACCAACCCCCTGGCCCGCACGTCCCGACCCGCCCGCATTCAGTCCGGCTCGCGGAAGGTCAACCCGGCCTCGATCCCGTCCAGATCGGCCCCCGGCACCGGCTCCTCCTCCACGGGCTCGGGCTCATCGGGGAACGGCAGCAGCGTGGGTCCCGCCGAGGCCGGCGCGGCCAGACACTCGGGGCAGGCGGCCTCGATGCCCGTGTAGGGCTGGCTGCAGCGGGCACACAGGCCCGCGCTGCGGCGCAGGGTCGGCAGGCTGGCCTTGAGGCTAGCCCCCTCGGGGGAGTCGGGGAACTCGCTGGCGATCCGGTCGGCCAGGCGGGCCACGTCACCGCCGACCGAACCGGTCCGCATCCGGCGCATGAGCAGGCCCATGAACCACTTCAACAGCTCGCGGTCCAGGGCCCTCCGATCGGTGGTCGGGAGCAGTTCGGCCAGCCTGCCGCGCAGCTCCAGGACCGAGTCGGCATCATTGGCGCCCCGGGATGCCTCCAGCCGGGCCTTCAGGTCGTCGACCGCCGCTTCGCGGTGATGCTCGACCTCGGACCGCGCGGCCAGGGCCGCCGGATCCTCGGGCCCGGCCAGGGCCAGGGCCTCGGCCAGGT
>CAZUZD010000051.1:0-21751 GCA_964624465.1 uncultured Isosphaeraceae bacterium | reverse complement strand
CGTGCCTCGGTCCAGCGGCCGGCGACCAGCGCGGCCCGCACCGGGGCCAGGGGATCGGGGGCCGCCACCGGGACCGCCACGGCCGTCACCGCGACCTCCGTCCGGATCGGCTGCTGGCGGATCGCCTCGGCCAGTGCCTCCACCGCACCGGCGAGCCGCTCGAACGGTGCGAGGGGCTCGGCCGGGGCCGGGTCGGAGGTCCGCCGGCTGGCCAGTTCCGATTCCAGCATCCGGACCCAGCGCCGGAGCAGGACGACACCCCACGCCAGCCCGGCGATCAGCACGAGGGCCAGGACTCGCCAGGGACCGTCCAGCGGGGCCCCCGGACGGTCCCAGCCGATGACGAGGCCCAGGCCCGCGAGGAGGGACAGGCCGACGACGAGCCAGTCAAGGGGGTCGAACCGGCCCGGAGAGCCGGCGCGCGGAGGGTCCTGGAGCATGGGCGTGGGGCCCGCGGGTGCCGGGTTCTGTGGGGATGGGGGGCGACCGATCGAGTATCGGGTCCGGATCGGCGTTTGGCCACCCGACACCGCCGGATCCCGTCCCATGCGGGCCGGAGAACGAACTCGCCGCGAACCGCCCGGCTGGGGGCGTCGCGGCGAGTGGGATCGATCGGGTCGCGGCCGGATCGGGCCGTCAGCTCAGTTCTCGAACTGGGCGGCGATCCGGTTGACCGGGGCGCTGGCGTGGCCCTCGGCGGCGCACTCCTCGAACAGGTACTGCATGAGGTAGGCGTCCTCGCCGGTGTCCTCGTAGTACTCGCGGACGACCTCGAGGGCGCGGAAGCCCTGGCCCCGGAAGAAGAGCTGGGCCGGCAGGTTCGACTCGCGGCAGTGCAGGACGATGCGGGTGCGGCGGTGGCTGGAGAGCTTGCCCACCAGCTTAGCGACCATCTGCTGGCCGACGCCGCAGCGGCGTTGCTCGGGCGAGACGGCGAAGTTCAGGACCTGGAGCTTGGACTTGTGCAGCTCGTAGATCATGAAGCCCACGACCCGCTCGCCGTACTCGGCGACCATGCCGATGCAGTTGCGCTGGCGGAGGACGCGGAGGAACTCCTCCTCGCACCAGGGGAAGTCGCGGCTGGCGTGCTCGATGGCGAGGACCTCGGGCATGTCGCGGCGGATCATCCACCGAATATGCACCCGGGCCTGGGCCTTGGGCGTCGGGATCGTGCTCATCGAGCCTCCTGTTCCATCCTTGGACCTGGGACGGCGACCGGGACCGCGGCAGGCGCCCGGAGACCGGTCGTCGTGCTGTGTCTGGACCCGCGCGGCGGGAGGGTCCCCGAGGGTGCGGTACGCTCGATGTTCCGCCCGTCGGACGATCGCTCTGGCCCAATCCTTCGGGCCGGCGACCCCCAAAGCGGGGCGGATTCTAGCGGAGCCTCTGGGGACTGCCAAGCCCGCTTCACCCCGCTCGGAGGTGGCCGCCTGACAGGCTGTTCTATCGGCCCAGCGGGCGCCCGATCGTGAGGAATGTAGCGGTCGGCTCGACCGTTTTCCCCGACCGATCGGGCGCCGGTCGCGCGTGCCGGAGCCGGCTCAGAACCGGCCGAACGCGTATGCCTCGTTACCGGGGTCGAATTCGGCGGCGTCAAGGCCCGGGTCGGCCTGGAAGTTCAGGTACGTGTACTCCTCGACCAGGGGGGCCTCCGCGCCCGCCTCGGCCGGCCAGTCGTACGCCTCGAACCGGATCGGCAGCTTCAGATCCTGATCGATGTACAGCTTCACCTTGTGAAAGTTGTACGCCGCATCGAAGCTCGGGTGGATCGACTCGATCATCGTGCACTCGCGGTCGCCCACCACGGCATCGTGATGGAAGGCGACGAGGGTCTCGCCGGCCCGCATCTCGGCGTCCCACCGCTCGGTGACGGTCTGGATCAGGTGCCCGAGGCCGGCCTCGGTGATCGGATGCCGGCTATCGGCCATCGCCATCCGCGAGGTGGGGTCGAGGTGCAGGGTGCCGGCCAGGAGCTTGCCCAGGCCCACGTCGTGGACCACGACCTTGCCGTCGTTGGTGCCATCGACCCAGATGGCCTCGCGGCCGGCGTGGGGCTTGAGGAACTTGAAGTAGATGCTGCGAGGGCTGGTGCGAGCCTTCATCTGCATGATCGCCAGCGGCGTCATCCGGCCGCTGGGCATCCGCTCGCGTTTGTAGAAGACGCAGCGATAGTCCTGCAGGGTGGCGTAGCGGCTGCGGCACTCGGCCACCATCGCCTTGGCCCGCTCGATCTTCTCCGCCTCGCTGCTGGCCGTGGCGTCGCTGGCCTCCGACCGCTCCGGGGCCGGCTCGGCGGGACGCGACTCGGGCGTGGCCTCATCCCGACGGGGGCCAGGGATGGCCCGGTCGGCGGTGAGGGGCAATGCCGTCACGCCGGCAGGGCTGGGGCAGACGGGGGCCCGCAACGAGACCAGCGGCAGGCCGGGCCCTCCCGGACCGTCAGTGGCCGACGAGGCCCACAGCCCCCCGGCGCTCACCAGCGCCGCCACGGTCGAGCAGCCAAATCCCAGCAGGCACCACGATCGCAACCGCGCAGCCAGCGGCCAGGGCAGCGGACCCAACGTCATATCGATCGATCCTTCGCTCCGCATCGGGAGCCGGAAGGCGGGAGGGAACGGACGTGTGTTCGGGCCCGCAGTCGCGGGGCGGTCCGGGGGGAGGTCGTCAAGCTGCCGCGCAGGGAACGGCCCGCCGATGCAGGTGGTTGCCGAACAGTTGCAAAGCGCGTACCGCAGCCCGCGGATCCCGCCGAGCGCCCCCCAATCGATACGCATGGTCTCGCGACCCGGTTCGCGCGAGTCACGAATTGTGATTTTTTCAACGCCAGGCGCGATCTTACAAACCGATTCCCCGCTGCTGGTCTCACCCGGTATGATCCGGGACGGGTGGCGGACGACGAAGGGCGGGCACCGGGAGGGCTTCATGGCCAGCGTGGAGTGTGCAATCGAGCGCGTGATCTCGGCTCCCTTCGAGCAGGTGGCGTATGTCGTCTGGCGCCGCGGTGGCGACGAGGCGATCGTCGTCGACCCAGGCTTCGACACGGCGGCCATCACCGCGATCCTGGGGCGTGAGCGCTTGCGCCTGGTGGCGATCCTGAACACCCACGGGCACGCCGACCATATTGCGGGCAATGCCCGCATGAAAGCCGAGCACCCGGAGGCCCCGCTGATCATCGGGCGCAACGAGGCGCACCTGCTGACCAATCCCGAGGCCAACCTCAGCGCCGGCTTCGGCATGCCGATGACGAGCCCGGCTGCCGACCAGCTCGTCGACGACGGCGAGCGGATCGAGGTGGCCGGTATCCCGCTGGAGGTCCGCGAGATTCCGGGGCACAGCCCCGGTTCTGTGGTCTTCGTGGGCAGCGATTGCACGCCGGCGTTCGTGATCGGCGGCGACGTGCTCTTCGCCGGCTCAGTGGGCCGGTTTGACTTCCCCGGCGGCAGCTCCGAGACGCTCTTTCGCGGCATCCGCGAGAAGCTGTTCTCCCTGCCGGACGCCACGGTCGTCCTGCCGGGCCACGGCCCGCCGACGACGATCGGCGACGAGCGACGGAACAACCCCTACGTGGGCGCTGAGGCCGATGCCGAGGCCTGAGCCGGCACCCCGGATCTCCGGGCTGAGGGTCAAGACAGCCCGGCCCGCTCCTCCTCCACGCGGTGTCCCTGGGCGTCGATCCAGCCCTCCAGGCCCGCGCGACCGGGGATGCGGTAGGCCAGGCCGACGAGCAGCAGCACGGCGGCAATCAGGCACGGGGCCTTGCCCTCGATCAGGTAGGCGACCCCGGCGAACAGGGCGCCCCCTTCGAGGATCGCCGAGCCGAGGATGAACGCCGTCTGGTACAGCCGCAGCAAACCGGCCAGCGCCAGCTCGGACCACCGGGCCGAGCCCACCGGGTCGCGGATCGGCCATTCAGCCCGAGCCAGGGCCCGCCGACCCTGGGTGACGACCTGCCCGGGGATCACCAGGTGCAGGACGACCACCAGCGCCGCATAGCCCAGAGCGAGCAGGCTCAACGGCGTGTCCAGGCTCCAGGCGTCGTCCGCGAACAGCCGGTCCCGACGGATCACGGCGACGACGATCAGGAACACGCCCACGCCGGCCACCAGCGCGAGTTCGGTGATCCGGCAGATCCGCAGGGTGGCCTCGATCGGCCCCTGCTCGTCGTCGGGCTGCGGGGCGAAGCTCATGGGGAGGGCTCCGGCGTGGCGTCCAGGAAGCGGGATCGTTCTCCAGGGCGCGGCAGGCGGCAGGCCTTGCGACGCCCGAAGAGGCGGTAGCGAAGGCGGGCGACGACACGGTAGGCCAGGTCACGCACGGGCCTGGGGACCAGGATCAGGCCATAGGCGAGCGGCCAGGGCCGACGCAGGTGGCGTACGATCCGGAGGACCGCCGTGGAGCGGGCCCAGAGTCGGCCGTCCTCGATCAGGTAGACGCTGCTGAGGTCGGTGGGGTCGAGCCCGTGCCGCGCCAGGAGCTCGCGGCCCACGGCCGACTGATTGGCGGCGAAGCGGAACCGACCGGCCGGGTCGCGGTCCAGGATGAACCGGACCGTGGCGTCGCAGAGGTTGCAGACCCCGTCGAAGACGACGACCGGGTGGCCGTCGGCGATCCTCACCTGATCCGACCCGGACGCGCCGGCGCTCATCCATGGGGCCCCGGGCCGTCGTGGAACAGGTCATCGCCCCGCTCGCTGGCGCGAAGCTCGCGGAGGATGGTGCCGCATTCGCGGGCGGTCAGGAGGGCCAGCACGGTCAGGAAAAAGGCGGCCAGGGCCCGGAGCCCGGCGGTCCCCAGGTACAGCAGCCAGTACAGCGGCGTCGGCCGGAAGCGACGGGGCCCGAACCCATTCCACTCATAGAGCAGCAGGAGGCCCCAGACGGTGGCCGCGGCCATCAGAACTGCATACAGCGAGGCGCGTGATTCGGCGGCCTCCGGGCGACCCAGGTGCTGCGCCACGTCGGCCGCCATGCCGGTGACGATCACCAGCCAGACCAGCCGGAACGCGAAGCTGGCGTGGTTGCGGAGCAGTGGCCAGGGAGCCTCCCCCTCGAACAGGCCGAACGCGGCGCCGTGCCGCACGACCCAGAGGGCCAGGCCGGCGAGGGCCAGCCCGACCAGCCATCGTGCCCGGCGGGGCCAGTGGCCCTCGGACCAGCGGCCCAGGAGCAGGCACGAGCCGATCAGCGAGCTCCAGACGATCGTCGTGCCGGCGAACCAGACCCAGCGACCACCATTGAGGAACTCGAACAGGTCGCGCTGGAAGCTCAGCAGGAACGCGACGTGGGCCGCCGAGTCGGCCGTCATCACGGCGGTGGCCACCGCGATCAGGCCGAAGCCGAGCTGGCAGAGCCGGTAGCGCCGGACATGATCTTCGGGTTCGTCCCAGCTCATCACGACGCCCACCCCGCGGCCGGCGCACCCGGCCAGAGCTGATGAGCCGGCTGCGGCTGCGCCACCCGCTCCAGCCCGAAGATGTCGACATCCACCCCGGTAGCATAGTGAGCGAGGGGCTCGCCCCGAGGCCGCTCGATTCCGTTGGCCGCCAGCAGCGACTCGGACCAGGCGGCCACCACGGCCGTCTGGAGCGGGTATGGCGGGTGATGCACCCGGCCTCGGTACAGGCACGCGCCGCGCTGGGCGTACAGGATGTACCGCTCGGCCAGGAAGTGCTCCAGAGTGCCCGGTGCCGCCGGCTCGATCGGGCCGGTGGGCGTGTAGGTCACGCCCAGACCCGCGGGTGCCGGCGCCCGCTCGCGACGCTCGGACTCATAGCTGATGGTGCCGTCGCAGGGGCGGGACAGGACCATGCGGGCGTGGTAGTAGGGCAGATGCCAGAGGGTCCTGGCGGCGACGACCGCAACGGGGTTGGCGGCGTCGAGGCTGAAGAACCAGACGCCGGGGTCGCGGCCCTCGTGATGCACGTAGGTGCGGACGTTCGTCTCCAGGAAGTTCGAGAGCCAGGGCAGGGCAGGCGCCCAGGTCGGCCGCACCCGTCGCATCGCGAACGGCACCAGGCCGACGTAGGCCCGGCCGTCGTGCAGGTCGAGCGTGAGCCCCGGCGGCAACAGGGGCCGGAGTAGCTCGGGATCGACGGCCCAGTGCAGGAACAGCAGGTCGGCCCACGACTGGCGCATGACGACGCGCCCGGCCGGGCGGCGGGTGGGCCCCACGCGGTCGATCGGATCCGCGCCAGGCTCGCGGTCGTTGGCCAAGGGAACCCCCCGAGTGTTGCACCCCAGGTCCACACACTATGATTGTGTCCGGGCCCGCCTCGCGCGGCAACCGACGATCGCCCGGCCCCTTGGCCCGGCCGGCCGGGTGCGGGCGGTCGGACCGACCCGTGGAGCCCCGGAACCGCCATGGCCGTCTGGGCGATTGCCGACCTGCACCTCTCCGGCGCCACGCCCGATCCCCGCGAGCGATTCGCGGGCCGCTGGCGTGATCACGTCGCCAAGATCGAGGCCCAGTGGCGTGCCGTGGTGGCCCGCGACGACCTGGTGTTGATTCCCGGCGACATCTCGATGGCCCGCAACCACCGGGACGTGCAGCCCGACCTCTGGTGGCTCGAACGCCTTCCCGGCACCAAGGTGCTCTCGGCCGGCAATCACGATCGCTGGTGGAACTCGGCTGCGCAGATCCGCCCGATGCTGCGCCCCTCGCAGCTCGCCGTGGGGGGCGACGCGCTGACCGTCGGCGAGGTCATCGTCTGCGGCACCCTCGGGGTGCCGCCGGCCGACCCCGACGAGGCGCCCCCCGCGCTGCGGGACCGGATCGAGCACGAGCTGGCCGAGCTGGACCTGGCCCTGGCGGCGGCCGAGGCGCTGCGCACCGACGGCCAGCCGCTCTACGTTCTCTGGCACTACCCGCCCTTCGACCCCTACCGCCGGCCCGGCCCGGTGGTCGCCCGGCTGGAGGCGGCCGGGGTCACCGCCTGCGTCTCGGGCCACCTGCACCAGGCCGGCCAGTGGTCGCAGGCCGTGCAGGGACTTGTCAACGGGGTCCGCTACGCCTGCGTCGCCGCCGACGCGGTCGGATTTCGCCCGCTCCGCGTCGACGGCCGCCGGCGCTGAGGGACCAGGATCTCAGCGGAACCGCTCGCCGCGGATCCAGCGGTCGAGGATCGGGTAGACCTGCGCCCGCGAGTTCAGGCCGACCAGCGCGTCGTCGTGGCCGGCGTCGACAGCGAATCCCGACGGCCGCCCGAACACGATGAGCGTCTTGTCGGTCGAGCCGACGTTGTTGTAGAGGTACTGCTGCACCGCCGGCGGGGCGAACTGGTCATCGGCGCCGCAGCTGATCAGCACCGGCACGCGGACGTTGCCCATCGCCTGGGCGTAGTTGAATTTCTTGGCGCTGTCCATGAGCTGGCCGGTCGAGCCGAGCGTCATGTACTGCTGCATGACGCCCATGGAGGGCACATCGGTCGCCCACGAGCCGAGCGCCTCGTAGATGCGCGGAGCCACGTTGCTCTGGTTGAAGAACATGTTGTGGACGCTCGTACGAGTCTGATCCAGCAGCGCCTCGCCCGTGAGCTGGCCGCCGAGCTGCTCGGTGCGGGTCGCGATCGTCTCACGGAGGAACTGCATCACGAGCTGGCCGTTGGGCATGGTCACCTGGCTGCCGACGGTGATCAGGCGACCGATGCCGGGGTTGCCGTGACGTGCCAGGTGGCAGAGGGCGACGATGCCGCCCATCGAGTGCCCAACCCAGACCACCTCGGGCGCCCCGGTCTGCTGCCGCACCAGGCCGACGATCGCCGGCACGTCGTAGGCGATGTGCTGGTCAAGGGTCCAGTTGGCCGCCTTGGGGTCGACCGTGGCGTAGCCGGTGGGCGCCAGCTTCCCCTTCGAGAGCCGACGGATGGCGCTGCCGACGATGAGCTCGGGCGACTGGTCCAGCTTCCAGACCCACTTGGTGCTGTAGCCGCTGCCGCGCAGGTCGGCGATCCAGACGTCGTAACCCTGCTCGGCCAGGTACCGGGCCGGGCTGGCGGCCGGGTCGAGGTCCCAGAAGTTGGCGTTGTACGTCAGGCCGTGGCAGAGCACCACCGGCGGCAGGCCCGGCTGGGGTGCCCGGGGGCCGCGATACCGATGCACGACCAGGGTCCAGCCGTCGGCCGTCTTCACAGGGACCGGCTCGGACCGCGCGCTGACGGGGGCCGGTGCGGGCGCCGGGGCAGGAGCCAGGCCAGGCGCCTGGGGCTGACCCGGTCCGTACGGCTGGCCCGGCCTGGGGGTCCCGGGCCGGGGAGCCGTGGCGTCCGGACCGAGGAACGCGTCGCGGACCGTGTCCTTGGCCATCCGCTCGAAGGCCCGTCCCAGGTCGAACTGGGCCGAGGCCGGGGCACCACCCAGGGCCACACCGCAGGCCAGACCCGCCAGAACGCAACGCACTCCAGATCGCACTGACATCGGCACGGCCTCCACTGCGGCTGGCGTCGGGTATCGGTCGATTCCACGCGCGGCCCGCGTGGCTCACCGACGGCGTCTCGTCAGCCGTGGCCTATCACAATCTCGGCCCGTCGCCCAGACGGCTTGAACCCGCCCGCACGAAGGCTCCGGGTGATCCTCCGGCTTCCCGTTTTCACTGGACCCTGATGGGAAACGCGCGGTCTGGTTCACGCTTCCCGGTTTGAGGCCCCGGACGTGCGAATCGGCGAGATCGCTTAAGCCCTAAACAGGATGAGGTTTACTGACGAATTTGGACGAGAATTTTGGCCCTGGCACGGGCGTTGCTTTTCCTTGTCGTCCGTCACGCCCCGGGTGGGGCGAGTGGCGAGCCAGAGACTCACGAACCAGGACATCCGACCATGCTCGTTCTCAGCAGGAAGCTCGGCGAGAAGATCATCATCGGCGACAACATCGTGGTCACCGTGGTGAAGGTCGACCGCAACCAGGTCCGCATCGGCATCGAGGCCCCGACCGACATCGCGATTCACCGGCAGGAGATCTACGTCGGGAACGCCCAGACCGAGCCCGTGGCGCCGATGGCCCGCTGAGCCACCCGGCGTCGGGGGTCCCGAGGATGGGCCGGCCCGCCAGGAACTGGTGGGCCGGACGGCGGTCATGCGAGCGAATCCCCCCGGTCGGGGATCAGACCAGGCCACGGACCGCCGCCGCCACGGCGCGGATGCGCTGGCCGGGCTCGAGACCCGCCAGCGACCGGCACCCCGCCAGGGGCTCGGGAGTCACCGGGCCGTCGTAACCCTGCGTGCGGAGCAGCTCGAAGACCTCCCTCAGCTCGACGTGCCCTGACTCGCCCGGCAGACCGCGATCCTCGTCGCGGATCGCCGCGAGCGGTCCCTGGAAGTCGGCTGGCAGGTCGGCGATGTGCACCCAGACGAGTTGCTCCCGGGGCCAGCCCGACAGCACGGCCGCCGTCTCGCCGGCGGCATGGAGATGGAACGCATCGGCCAGCAGCCCGACGGTCGGTCGGGCGGGGCGCGTCGCGGGAACGAGCGCGTTCAGGTCGCGGACCAGTTCGGCCAGCGCCGGATCTCCGTGGCGCCACAGGTATGCATCGCCCCGAGCCTCGCGGGCGGTCGCGACGCCGAGGACCTCCAGCCCGAGCTGGATGCCCGCCTGCGCCAGGATCGTCGCCACTGGTGCCAGCCGCGCGCGGTGGAACCGATCGGCCCGCGACCGGGACGCGATCGGCGTTTCATCGGGAGCGATCGGCCAGGCGGGCAGGACCCAGGTGCCGGTGCGTTCGAGGCCGAGGATGGCAGCGGCCTCGGCGTAGCGCGGGAGTTGCTTCAGATCGGACGCCAGGCGATCGGGCGCGGCGGTTCGCCAGTCGACCGGTAGCGGCCAGGCGCCGGGGCGCAGGCCGGCGTCGTCGAGGCGGTGGCGCAGCGTCCGGGGGCATTCGCCCCGGTCGACCAGGTCGCGGACCATGAGGTCAACCCCGCCGAAGCCGGCGGCAGCGGCGTGGTCGATGGTGGCGCTGGCCGGCAGGTCGAGCCCGAGGGCCCGGGCGTTGAGGCTCAGGAACACCGGTCGCAACCCTCGATGACGATCGGTTCGGGTGATCGGCCGAGTATAGCCCGCCCCGGCCGGCCGAGCCCAGGAACCGGCCGCAAGGTGACGAAACCCGCGCCGTGGCAACAGCCCCTTGGCGCGGCCTCCGCGGGCCCCGAGAATTGATGCGCCCGCACGAACGTCGGGTGATTCCGAGCCAGCCGGGTCCAAGGGGCGCCGATGCTATCGACGTGGATCGAGTCATCGGCCCGGGGCCGCCAAGGCGGCCCGGTCCGCGCCGGGATGTGGTCGACGGTGGTGGTGGGCACGCACCCGGTCGAGTCGGGCCAGGAGGTCTGGCTCGATGTCGACGTGGACGAGCAGCCGTTCGGGCTGCTGCCGGCGTACTGGCTCCAGAACAAGGGCGCCAACAGCTTCTGGCACGTGCCGATCCCGCCGCAGGCCGTCGGCTCGCGGATCCGGTATCGCTCGGGGGCCCGGCACGCGGGCGATGCGATTGTCAACAGCCCGCATCAGGAGGTCGTCGTCCGGCCGAACCTGCCGCTGCCCCAGCGCGGCGGGCCGGCCAGTGCCACGGTCGAGGGGCTCGTCGGCAATCAGATGATGACCGTGCGGGTCGACGCCCGTGGCTCGACCGACGACATCTTCTTCCCGACCACCGGCCTGCACTCCGACGTCCGCCCGGCCTCCGGCGACCTCTCGGACAGCCCGTCGCACTTCCGGACCATCATGGGCGGGCTGGCGATCGGCCCCCGGCTGGAGTGGTTCGACGAGCGGCTGAGCTGGGAGGTGTTTCAGCGCTACCAGGGGGCGACGAACGTGCTCGTCACCTCGCTGCGGTGGCGGCACGGCCCGATCCGGGTGCAGCAGACCGACTTCGCGGCCACCGGGCCCGACCTGCCCAAGACGGCCACCGGCAACGAGTCGCCCGGGCAGTACCTCAAGCGCTTCCGCGTCATCAACGAGGGCTCGGAGCCGAGGCGGGCGCTCTTCGGGATCTTCGTGCACGCCGAGGTCAACGGTGGCGTCGGCGAGCCCGGCCTGAGCTGGCACGACGAGGACAAGGCGCTGCTGGCCACCAACCGCGGCCACTGGCACGCCAACCGCAAGCTGGCGCGGGACGCCACCGTCGAGTTCGCCCTGGCGCTCGACGACCGGGGCCAGGCCGAGTGCGAGACGGCCGGCCCGAACGAGGCGATGATCCTGCGCTGGCTGGACCTGCCCGCCGGTGGCGCGGTCGACGTCGAGCTGCTGATCAGCGGCGGGTTCACCGGCTGGAGCGGCGACCAGGGCACGTTCGAGCACTGGCTGCGGCCCGCGCTGGCGTGGTTCCGCTCGCGGCCGGCCGAGCAGATCGAGCAGGAGGCCGCCGGGCACTGGGACCGGTTCGTCGAGCCGCTGCCCACGCTCCAGTTCCCGCGCCCGGTCTACGCCGTCACGCTCCGCCGCTCGGCGCTCGGGGCCGCGCTGCACGCCGACGCCAAGTGGGGCGCGATCGTGCGCGGCTACGACGTTGGCCTGCACGCCTACTGCTGGCCACGCGACGCGATCTTCACCGGCGGGGCGCTGGATCGCGTCGGACATCCCGAGGTCGGCCGGGGCGTGCTCGAATGGCTCGACCGGGTCCGTTCGCCGCACCCGCCGTTCACCTACTGGTCGCAGAAGTACACGACGGATGGCTGGCCGGAGTGGGAGACTCCGGCAGTGGACCAGTCGGCCATGATCCCCTGGGCCCTGGAGCGGCATTACCGCCGGACGGGTGACCTGGAGCTGGTGGAGTCGTGCTGGCCGATGATCGAGCAGGCGGCCGCGGTCTGCTCCGGGGCCTCGGGCCATCCGGGGCTCCGGTTCCTGGACGAACTCTCGCTGATCTCCTCGGACGGCATCTGGGGGAACCGCTACGGCGCGTTCCTGGCCTCGAATGTGGCGGTGGTCGCGGGCCTGGGCGCGGCCTGCCGGCTGGCGGAACTGCTCGACCACCGCGAGTCGGTCTCGACCTGGTGCAGCCTGGCCGAACGGATCTGGGAGCAGGGGATTCTGGCCGAGTCCGCCGAGGGGGAGACCGGGCCCGGGATGGTCGACCGCAAGACCGGGCGGTTCCTCGACGCCCGCCGGCTCTCGAAGCGCCGGGGGATCTGGACCGACCGGCCCGAGCAGTGGATCGAGCGGTCGTCGGCGTTCGACATCAGCGTCCTGAGTGCCTCGGTGCCGTTCGGTCTGCTGCCGGCCTCCGACCCCCGGGTCGCGCGCTCGGCCGAGGCGATCCTGGCGAAGAACGCGATCCTGGGGGATCCGAACGCGCTGGCGTGCTGGACGGCCGAGCCGGGCACGCCCGAGTCGCGGCTCTCGCCCAGCGAGGCGCACCAGCACGACCCCTCCAGCCTGGCGACACTCTGGATGGCCCGGTATCTGATCCGGGCCGGCCGCGAGACCGGCGAGTCGCGCCCGTGGACGCGGGTCGTGGAGCTGCTCAACGACGTGATCGCGAGGCTCGGCCCCCTGGGCCTGTCGCTGAACGTCCTGACCCGCCGCGGGGCCGCGCCCGATCCGGCCCGGCTCGCCCCCGGCGTGTGGGCGCTGCATGCGATGCTGATCGAGACCCTGCTCGACCTGGCCGGCCTGGACTACGACGTGCCCGACCACCGGCTGAGCCTGTCCCCGGTGCTGCCAGCCGACTGGCCGAGCATCGGCCTGCAGCGGCTGCTGCCGTGCGGATCGGTGGGCTACGAGCTGCGACACGCCGCCAGCGGGCGGTACTCGCTGCAACTCAGGGCCAGGCTCGATCACCCCGTGGTCCTGCGGGCCGACCTGACCTGCCCGGGCCTGACCGACCCCGGCAGCCTGGCCGGCACGACCCCCGGCTTCGCTCCGCGGTTCGACCGCGTCCGGAAGCAACTGACCTGGACCGCAACCCTGCCCGAGGGAGACTCGGACCACGAGTGGAGCTGGGGCTGACCGGGGGTCGGGCCACCGGCCCAGGCCGACCCCGGGCTCAGGTGGTCAGCGGAGCCGGTTCGTCCAGGAAGTGGCGGTAGGCGTCGGCCGACTCGGTGAAGGCGCGGTCCTTGGGCAGCCAGAGGCCGCGCAGCCGCCCTCGCAGCACGACCCCGCGCTCCAGGTCGTAGCCGAACAGGCCATAGCGGGTGGCGGTGTAGGGGAGTCGCCCTTCGTGGATGCGGCGCGCGGCGTCGTCGGGATGGACAAACTCGGCATAGGTCCAGCCCTCGCGACCCGACTTCGGAGCCAGCCACGGCGTCCGGATCGGCTCGGGCGGCGCCGTGGTCAGTCCGGCCAGGTCGGTCTCACGACCGTCATAGCTGAGCGCGGCCGCGAACCGGTCGCGAGGCTCGACCGCCCGGGAGGTACCGGTCGGGGGCAGGTCGGTCAGGACGCTGAGCGTCCGGACCTCGACGCCCAGCAGGTCGCCGACGCTGCGGGCCGAGACCTCCAGCTCCAGGCTGATCGCATCGTCCCCGCTGGGGAACCAGCTGGCGCGGACGCGGATCTCGCCCCAGCCGGCCGGCGCGTACGTCGCCTCGACCCGACCGAGCCGGTGCTCGATGCCTTGCAGCGAGGCACCCGTGAGCGCCGAGGGGTCCCAGCGGCCGGCGGCGGCCAGGCCGTCGAGCGCCAGCAAGGGGCCGAGCGGGGCGGCCAGCAGGCCGGGCCGATGGCCGTCGAGATTCAGGGTCCAGGGAGTTCCTCCCCACTCGATCTCGAAGCCGCCCGCCACCGGACGCCAGTGCCGACTCATGGGGTGTCCGCCCTGCTTCGTGGGACCCGAACGGCCCGGGAAATAAGAACCCCGGCGATCCGAGGCCGGAGCCGCGAACCACCGGGGTCGGAACACAGAAGAGGCCAGATCGGGGCGATCGCCCCGGAGGTCCAGGCCGGCCGGATCCGGGATCCGGAATGCCCGCGACCTGTTCCCACTGTATCGGCACCCGGGGGGCTGTCAACGAGAAATCTCGACCCGTCGCGCCCCCGGTGTGACTGGTCGCCAGGGTGAGGCTCGACGCCTGGAATGGACGCCCACCGGGGTGGCGCCGGAGCCTCGCGGGACGTGGGCTCGACCCGGTCGGCGGGCCTCAACTTCAACGGCCGGAGTGCCGGTGGGGAGGCCCGCGAGGGCCCTGCCAGGGATCAGGGGTGGGGCCCGGAGGGACTCGAGCGCGCGATCCGGCAGACGGTGTACTTGTGGGGGCCCGGTGCCTGCATCGGGGGGAACTGGCGGTAGAGGGCGGCGCCCGAGGCCGGGTCGATGCTGAAGCCCGCCAGCTCGTGGACCGCAATCCGGGCGCGGCCGCTGGGCAGGTTCTCGACCCCGGTGATCGTCCAGCCCCGGCTGGTGCCGTCGCCGTGGCGGATCAGGAGCGCCTGGCCGACGAGCTGACCGGGGTCATCGACCGGCTCCTTCGTCTCGAACCAGCCGCCGGCGAGCGCCCCGGGCGGGCTCACGGCCTCGATCGTCCCCTCGATGCGGGCCTGCGAGACGCCACGCCCGCCGATGCTCGCGAAGGTGCCTCCGGCGAGCATCAGGTCGGTCCCCCGCAACCGCACGACGAGCCCGTCGGTGTGGAGCTGGCGGCCGTCGGCCAGCTCGAACCACCGCGGGGTGCCCGGTGTGGGGTTCACGAAGAGCGTCTCGGTGCCCGCTTCGGTCTCGACCCGCAGGACGACGCTCCCGTCCTCGCCCTCGAGCCGCCCGACCCGCTTCAGACCACCCCCGGTGCCGGTCGGCTCGATGAGCGTGACGAAGGTGCTCGCCAGCACCCCGCCCTCGGACGACCGCCGCCGTAGCAGGAGCACCGGACGGCCAGCGGGTTCCCGCGGGTCGGCCGGGGTGGGGGCGATCGGATCCGGGGTCGTGCCGGTGATGGCCCAGAGCGGCAGGTTTCCGAGCACGTGCAGCCGCACGCCCCGGCCGTCCTCGCCCGCCAGCACCGCCTGGGTGGGGCGTTCCAGCGGCGCTGTCGTCAGGCCGTCGAACTCGCCGTACGACTGCACGAACCAGCGACCCTCCTCGGCTCGCGCATTCGGTACGAACGGGATCGCGTGCGGCAGCAGCGTCGCCGGCCCCGGCCGGCTCTCGACCGGCAGCGACCAGCGAGCGGACGTCCCTGGTGATCCGTGGAAGAGCTGGTCGTGCTGGAGGCCACCACGCACCTCCACCACCGACACCGCATACCGCGCCTTCGGGCCCGAGCAGGCGATCAGCGTGTGGCGGAACCGTCGGGCGACGTTCGGGTAGGCGTAGCGGTCATCGAGGGTGGCGACCTGGAAGTCGGGATCGGCGGCGAAGAAGCGGACATCGCTGCCGCGCGGTTCGGAGCGGGCCTCGGGCAGGCGCTCGCCGTGGTTCAGGCCGTCGATGAGCACGGCGTTCTGGCTGGCCGTCGAGCGCTCCCAGCCGCGATCGGTCGCGGGGACGCCGGAGAGGTCCCCGAGCACCGTCCGACCGCCGACCGCCACGCGGAGCGTCAGCCGGTGCGACTGGCCGTTCCCGAGCGCGCCCTGGCCGCGAAGCTCCAGATCGAGCGCCTCCGGCCCGGAGCCAACCGAGAGTCGCGCCAGGGTGGCCCCGCCGAGCAGCCCGGGGCGATTCAGGCCGGACGGGGCGCCGGGCTCGGGCCAGCCCACCTGCTGGACCTCGGGCGGCCGGGTGTCCGTCAGCAGCGTCAGGCTCGCTTCACGGGCCAGGGCGAGGAACGGCAGGGCGGCATCGGAACGCTCCGAGCGCGCCACGCCGAGCGGGCCGGCGGTGCGGCCGGGCTCCCCGGTGATCGGCAGCAGCGGGGCGATCCAGGCGGTCATCAGGTCGAGGACCCGCTGGTGCTCGGCGCCGTCGCCGGCCTGCCAGAGTCCGTCGTGGCTGAACCCGCGGGCCACGAAGTCGTCGAGCCGTCGAATCGCCTCGGCGATCAGCGCAGGATCATCGAGCAGGCGGCCCACGGCCAGCAGGCCGCGGTCGGCGTAAAGGGCCGTCTCGGCGAACTCCTGCGGCTGACGCCGCACGAACTCGGCGCTGGCACGGAAGAGCTGCACCTCGATGGTCCGCGCCGGGTTCGGAACCTCCAAGAGCCCGCCCGCCTCGGCGATCGCCGGATCGTGGCGGATCAGGGCATAGGCAATCAAGAGGTTCAGGGGCACATCGAGGCTGCCGTTCCAGTCCCACTTGGCCGTCTGGTAGCCGCGACGGAACGGCGGCTCGAGGTTCGCCTGCTGCAACTGCTTGGGATGCCCCGGCTGGTCAAAGTGCGTGGCGTAGTCGGGGTACACGGTCGCGAACCGCAGGACGATCACCGCCGCCAGCCGGGCCAGGGCGGGGTCCTTCTGCCCGGCCGGTTGCTCGTGGTACTTGACCGCCGCGTAGAGCGCCGCACGGGCGAGGAACTCGCGGGCCTCGTAGTCGCGACGGGCGGCCAGATACAGACGCTCGTCGGGGTGGGCCTGCTTCTCGGCGGCCACCTGATGGTACGGATACTTGTGGAAGACCTTGGGACGGACCTCGACCGACTCCTCCGGGACCCCCGGCGGCAGCGGCGGCGGCAGGGGGACCTTGGCGGGATACTGGTCGTTCGGAAGGTCGACCCCGCACTTGCGGCAGGTCACGACCGCGGGCTTGAGCACGCTCCAGGTCAGCGGCTCGTCCTGATCGGACGCGCCGCAGGCCGCACAACGGCAGTAACGCAGTCCGGCCTGCACCGGCACCAGGGCGGCGACGGCCTTCGGTTCCATCGCCACCAGCGCCTTCACCTCGGCGCTGTCCCAGAATTTCGCCTCCCAGTCGTCCGGCAGGGTGAACCCCGCGAACGGGTCTGCGGGCAGCGGCCGTGACGGCACCTGGGCGGCTGGCGCGCTGCCGCTGTGGAACAGAGCGAGCAGCATCAGCAGGGGGCACAGGGCGCGCCCGTGGCGGCGAGCGGAATGGGATTGGTGGGGCATCGGTCCGGGCTCCATCCCGTGGGCAAGCTGATCGGTCCTCGATCGGCGGGGCGCTGGCCCCGAGGCAATCGGGGGCAGCCAGGCGTGGCGTGAGGCACCGCTCAACAGAGGCGATCGAGACCGGCATCACGGCAGCCGGGCGTGAGGCGGTAAACCCCGACCGGCTCGACCTGCTCGCCGTCGGCCAGCACCAGGGCCGCGCGCCGGGCCTGGGCTGCCGCCAGGAGCGACGCGCTGTGCGCCTCGCACGCCAGCCCGTAGGTCTTCAACTCGCAGCTCGTGCCGTCGGTCCAGACTGCGGCGATCTTGTACTTCACCGGCTGGTCGCAGCCCTCAGCCGAGCAGCACATCTGGTAAGCGAATCTCGACTCGTCCATGGTCGTCGCGGCCCCGGATCCGGCGGCTGACCCGGCCCGCCGTCCAGGTCTCTGACACTTGACCGACCTGGTCGGCACCGGCTACGATCCTAGCGGAAATGCGAGGGATGGTCCAACCCAGGCACCCGCGTGCCCAGGAGTGCCCTGTGAGCCGATCGACCGTCCGGGGGGCCGGGGTCGTCCGCCCTGGATTCACCCTGATCGAGCTGCTGGTCGTGATCGCGATCATCGGCGTGCTGATCGGCCTCCTGCTGCCGGCCGTGCAAAGCGCCCGCGAGGCCGCGCGTCGGGTCCAGTGCACGAACAACCTGCGGCAGTTTGCCCTCGGAATGCACAATTATCTGGATGCCCATCTCGCGTTCCCGCCCGGCTATGTTTCCCGGACGGCCGACGGCACGCCGGGTGGGCCCGAGGTCGGGCCGGGCTGGGGTTGGATCCCGATGATGCTGCCCCAGCTCGAGCAGTCGATGCTGGCGATGTCGATCAACTTCGACCTGCCGATCAACCACCCCGCGGCCCAGACCAGCCGGACCGTCCAGATGAGCACGACGATCTGTCCGAGCTCGGTGGGCGAGGGGCCGGTGGTGCTCCGCGACGCCGGTGGGGTCGTGCGGCTCGACACCCTGGCCCCGTGCCAGTACCTGGGCTCGGCCGGCCAGTTCGACGTGGGCGACTCGGCGGCGAACAACAACGGCCTGTTCTACCGCAACAGCCGGATCGGTCCCGAGGCGGTGACCGACGGCCTGAGCCAGACGCTCGCCATCGGCGAGCGCTCCCGCAACGTCGCCGACGCCTCCTGGGTCGGTGCCCCGCCGGGGCTCCAGCTCTGCACCAACCCCCGCTGGCGGGTGCAGGAATGCGAGTCCTCGAACACGCTGGTCCTGGCCCACACCGGACCCGACCCGAAGTCCCAGCTCTGGGTCGACGTGCCCAACTACCCCGGCGCCGGCGTCGACGACTTCTGGAGCCTGCACCCCGGCGGCTGCAACTTCGCCTTCGGCGACGGCTCGGTGCGCTTCGTCAAGCAGACGATCAACCCTCGCATCTTCAGCGCCCTGTCCACCCGGTCGGGCGGCGAGGTGGTGAGTTCCGACCAGTACTGACCAACCCGGGTCCGCGGGGCGACCGACGTCACTCCCAGAGCGGTCGCTCGGCGGGCTGGTCCAGGTCGAAGATGAAGACGCTGTCGCCGACGCGCTCGACCAGCCGCCGCGATCGCAGCCAGCTCATGTCGTTTTGCGAGTAGAGGCCGAGCAGGCGGGTCACGCTGACGGCGACGTAGCGGGTCGGCACGGGGAGCCAGCCCCCCTCGCTGTCGTGGAGCCGACGATTCGGCGGCGTCTCGATCTCCGTCTGCTGCGAGCGCGGCGGGTTCCGGACGGCGAGGACGCCGGCCAGGTTCAGGCGCCGCTCGGAGCTCAGGTCATAGGTGATCTCGTCGATGCCCAGGCGGGGCAGGGCGTCGGCCATCGCCTGGAAATCCTGGCCCCAGTCGACGTTGGAATCGGCCAGGTAGAGCCAGCCCTGACGGGGGCCGCCCACCAGCTCGTTGAACGACGAGAGGTAACGGGGGTGGGCCTGCACCGACGACACGCCGAACCCGAGCAGGCACGCCACCGCGACCGGACCGGCCACGCGATCGCGCAGCAGCGCCGGCGTGAACAGGCGGGCGACGAAGAGGGCCGCGATCGGGTACGTCAGCATCGCGTAGCGGACGCCGATGTTCACGTGCCCCCGCATCAGGGTGAACCAGAGCACGCCCAGCAGGCCGAGCGCGATCCAGTCGCCCGCACCCCGCGGTCGCACCCGGGCGACGGCCAGGATCATCAGGCCGATCAGCCCGATCGGCGTCTTGATCAGGAACGCCAGCGGAAAGTACCGCGTCCAGCCGGTGGTGCCGTAACCGCCGAGGAAGTACGCCTCGTGCCCGTGCGCCTGGTGCCGCACCTGCTTCAGCAGGCTGAGCGCCGAGGTCGGCAGCGGGACCCAGGAGAGATCGATCGGCCCGAGGTGATCGGGAATTTGCAGGGTCGTCACCTTCCCGGCGACCTCGCCGACGCCGAGGACCTGCAGGCCGTCGCCCGCCCAGAGCACGCCGAAGGCGATCAGGCCGAGCGCCGTCACGGCGACCGTCGAGGCGGCCAGCCGCTCGACCCAGGGGGTGCCCGCCCGCTCGGGTCGGAACTGCGTCGCCAGGTGGACGAGGCCGGCGATCGGGAGCAGGACCACGGCCGAGTGCCGCATGGCCCAGCCCAGCCCGACCGCCAGCGCCACCGCCAGCCAGCGGGCGGCGCCCGGGCGCTCGTGGTAGCGGGTCAGGAGGATGACCGTGAGCACGGCGGCCACCGTGAATGGGATGTCGCTACCGGCGATCGCCGAGTGCGCCAGGCACTCCGGCACCATCGCGACCAGGGCCGCTGCCATCAGGCCCACACCGGCCCCCGAGCGCCGTGCCGCCGCCCAGAACACCAGGCCGATCAGAGCCAGGCCCCAGGCCACCGCCACCGCCCGCGCCGGGCCCAGCACGCGAGGATCGCCCGAGACGACCAGGGTCGTGAGCGCCACCTCATCGGGCAAGGCGGGGAGCAGGCCGGCCGCTCGCAGCACGCGGTGGCTGGCGAGCCCGTAGAGGGCGTGCGGCAGGCGCGGGGCGCCCAGTTCCCACATGCCCAGGTCGTCGCCCGTCATCCAGTAGGAGAGCGTGCGGACGAGGTGCGTCGTCTCGTCGGAGGTGATCGAGTCCCGGCGCGCCACGTCCCAGGCTCGCACGGCGAAGACGGTCAGGATCACGACGAGGCCGACGGCCACCACCCAGGCGGGTGGCGTCGGACGTCGGACCGGCGTCTCGGGGGCGGGGGACTCGGCCGGGGCGGGGGAGCTGTCCGGGGCCACCGCGCGGGGCGCGGAGACCTCGGGCGCCAGGGCGGTCGAGAGTTGCGGGCTCATGGGGTCCTCCGTGACGCGACGGCCGCCGCCGGCGGTTGGGCCTGGCGGCGGACGTGCCCCGATCCCGGGGCGATGCGTCCGGATCATAGCGGCGCTCGCCGAACCGTGGCAAGCGGAGTCGTCGGCCGGCAACTTCCGGCCGCGGTGCTCAGTTACCGGATCGGGCGGTGGTCGCGTCGGGCTTGCGGAGCTGGGTCGGCTCGCTGGTCGTGCCCTCGAAGAGCGGCGAGCTGATCGGGGTGCGCCGGCGCAGGTCCTTGAGGAAGACGGTGAGCTGCTTCTCGTAGGTCTGCGTCATGAGCACCTCGGTGATCTTGCACTCCACCTCCTCGAAGGGCGCCGGCCCGGCATCGCGGCGGGCCTCGACCCGGACGATGTAGTAGCCGCGCGCGTCCTCGATCAACCCGCTCGGCTGGTTCAGCGGCAGCGCCTTGAGCTGAGTGTTGACGGCTGCCGAGGCGTAGCTTTCGTAGCCGGTCTGCCAGAGCCCACCCTCGGCGGCCCGGGCGCTGCGACTCAGCTCGCGGGCGACCTTCGTGAAGTCCTCGCCGCGCTGGAGGCGGGCCAGCGCGGTGTCGGCGGCCTGACGCGCCTGGGCCTTCGGGGTCTTCTCGTCGATCGGGAGGTAGATCTCGCGCCACGTCACCTGGGCCGGCCGGTCGAACGACTTGAGGTTCTCGCGGTAGTAGGCGTAGATGTCGGGCAGCCGCGGCGGCTCCATCCGGGGCTGGAGCTTCATGGTGGCGTACTCGCGCGACATGGTGTCGAGCAGGAAGGCCTCACGCTTGTCGGTGAGCGATTCGCCGCGCTCCTTGAGCTTGCGGTCGAGCTCGAACTCGTCGGTGACCTGCATCCGCTTCATGAGCGCCGGCAACTCGCGATCGGTCCAGGCCTTGTCGACGAACTGCTTGAACATGTCCCACTGCTTGGGGTTCTTCATGTCCTTGCGGGCCGCCTGCACGAGCATGGCACGGTCGATGAGGAACTCCAGCGCCTCGCGGGCGATCTGATTCTTCTGGTCGTCGGTAAGCTGGCTGTACTCGGCGCGGCCGGCGATGCGGTCGCGGACGATCTGCTTGAGCTCGCGGAGCGTGATCACCGAGTCGCCGACGCGGGCGGCGATCATGGTCGCCGGCTTGCCGGGACCCTCGGGCGCGGTGGCGATGGCCGCCGCCATCGGCTGGCCGGGCGGCCGGGCGAGATCGCCGGTGGGCCGCGTGGTGTCGGTCGTGGCCGGCGCGACGGCGGCGCTGGTCCGCGTGACCGCGGGGTCGTCGGGCGGTGCTACCGGCGACACGGGCGGGAGCGGGGGCAGGGCCGGGGCGGCCAGGCCCGCCGTGGGAGCGCTGGGCGGGGCCGACTGAGCCAGGCTCGTCCGTGTCAGCCGGGTCGCGGGCCGGGCGGCGGTCGGGCTGCCTGGCTGCCCACCGGCCGGGGCGGCCGGGGGTGGCGAGACCGGCGCCGCGGGCGCCAGCGGTGCGGGGATCGGCGGCGGCGTCGGCC
>CAZUZD010000050.1:0-25641 GCA_964624465.1 uncultured Isosphaeraceae bacterium | reverse complement strand
CCCTCCCGTGGGTCGGATGAGCGGAGCGAAATCCGACGGGCTGGGGCCAGGGACGGATCGTGAGAACCCGCCGCAGGAGTTGGATCGGCTGGCCGACAGGCGAGCGCCTCCGAGGCCGTCGGATTTCGCTCCGCTCATCCGACCTACGGGACCCGAGGGCGGTCGGTGGGCCGGACCTGGGGGGAGCCGGCGGGCGGAGGGGCCTGGTCATCGACGGGTTGGAAGTTTGCCAGGTCGGGGGCGCGGTGGGGTAAGATTCCCGGACTCGGTCGCTCCCGATTGCGAGGATCCCGAACGTGGGCCCGACGACTCGACCGAGCGTCGCGGCCCCGCGCCCCTGAACGAAGCGGATTGTGCCCCCATGCTCGTCGTGATGAACAGCCAGGCCGGACCCCAGGATGTGGCGCGGGTGGTGGAGGCGATCGAGCGGATGGGCCTGACGGCGCACCCGATGCCCGGGGCGACCCGCACGGCGATCGGGATCACCGGCAACATCAGCGTGGTCGACCCGGGCGTGCTCGGCGTGCTGCCGAACGTCCGCGAGCTGATCCGCGTCACCCGCCCCTACAAGCTCGCCAGCCGCGAGATGCACCCCGACAACTCGGTGGTCCGCACGCCCCAGGCAACGATCGGCGACGGCTCGTTCACGATCATCGCCGGCCCGTGCTCGGTCGAGAGCGAGGAGCTCATCCTCCGCACGGCCGAGTTCCTCACCAGCCGGGGCGTGAAGCTGCTCCGCGCCGGCGCCTACAAGCCGCGCACCAGCCCGTACGCGTTCCAGGGCATGGGCGTCGAGGGCCTGGAGATCCTGGCGAAGGCGCGGGCGGAGACCGGCATCGGGATCGTCACCGAGCTGATGGACACCGACGAGGCGGCCGACGCCGTCGACGAGCACGCCGACATCATCCAGATCGGCGCCCGCAACATGCAGAACTTCAGCCTGCTGAAGCGGGTGGGCCGGGCCACCAAGCCGGTGCTGTTGAAGCGCGGAATGTCGGCGACACTCGAAGAATGGCTGATGGCCGCCGAATACATCCTGGCGGGGGGCAACAAGCAGGTCGCGCTCTGCGAGCGCGGGGTGCGGACGTTCTCGGACCACAGCCGCAACACGCTCGACCTGTCGGTGATCCCGCCCCTGAAGGTGCAGAGCCACCTGCCCGTGCTGGTCGACCCCTCGCACGGCACGGGCAAGCGGGCGTACGTGCCGCCGATGGCCCTGGCCGCGCTGGCGGCGGGGGCCGACGGGCTCATGATCGAGATCCATCCGGACCCGGACCGCGCCATGTCCGACGGCGCCCAGTCGCTCGACTTCGCCGCGTTCGACGCCCTGCTCGAAGCGCTGCGGCGGCTGGCCGAACCGTTGGGTCGGGAGATTCGATGATCGCCGTGCCCACCACCCGCAAGCTGCCCGAGTTCCCGCCCCGCACCCCGGGGCGGCGCCGCCTGCTGATCCTCTCGGCCTCCGCCGGCGCCGGCCACGTCCGGGCGGCGCAGGCCATCGAGCGGGCCTGCCGCGAGGGCGACTTCGACGGGGACGTGGCGCACGTCGACATCCTGGAGTACACCAACCCCCTGTTCCGCACCCTGTACTCCCGGCTCTACCTCGAGATGGTCAATACCATGCCCGAGGTGCTCGGCTGGCTCTACGACCAGCTCGACAAGCCCTGGAAGAACAACAGCCGCAAGCTCGCCTTCGACCGGCTCAACACCCGGCCGTTCCTCAAGCTCCTGGAGGCGTACGGGCCCGACGTCATCGTCAGTACCCACTCGCTGCCGGCCGAGATCATCAGCTGGCTCAAGACCCACAAGCAACGGCCGCTGAACTGTCGCCAGGCGATCGTCATCACCGACTTCGACGTCCACGCCCTCTGGCTCTGCGAGCCCACCGAGCACTACTTCGTGGCGCTCGACGAGACCCGCGTGCACCTGGAGGCCCTCGGCGTGCCGGCCGCCAGGATCAGCGTCACCGGCATCCCGATCGACCCGGCCTTCGCCCGTCCGCACGACCGCCTGGCCCTGCGGCGCCAGCACAGGCTCGACCCCGACCGGATCACCCTGCTCGTCTCCGCCGGCGGCTTCGGCGTCGGGCGGGTGCAGACGGTGCTCGACCTGCTCCTGACGCTGCGGCACCCGGCGCAGGTGGTCGCCGTCTGCGGCCGCAACGCCGCGCTCCAGGCCGACCTCGACCGGCTCGCCCGCCGCCAGCCGGCCGATGCCCGGGTGCGGCTGCACGTGGTCGGCTACACCGACCGGATGCACGAGCTGATGGCCGCCAGCGACCTGATCGTCGGCAAGCCCGGCGGCCTCACCACCAGCGAGGCCCTGGCCAGCGGCCTGGGGTTCGTCGTCGTGAACCCGATCCCCGGCCAGGAGGAGCGCAACAGCGACCACCTGCTCGAGAACGGCGTCGCCATCCGCTGCAACAACCTCCCCACGCTCCCCTACAAGATCGACCACCTCCTCGACGACCCCGCCCGCCTCGCCCGCATGCAGCTCCAGTCGCTCGCCATGGCCCGCCCCCGCGCCGCCTTCGACATCGTCGCGGAGCTCCAGGCGATGATCGACGCCCCCGCCGTCGCCAGCTCGAAACCGCTCTGACGGTCCACCCGAGGTCCGTCCGAGACCAGAGATCCGGCCCCCCGATCTCCGGGAACGGATGTCGCGCCGTCGGCTCCTGCGGTGTGCCGTGGCCTGAGCGCAGCGTGGCCACGCCGACGATCCGGAGGCGCCCGTCACGTGGCCACGCTGCGCTCAGGCCACGGCACACCGGCCCGCCCCCGCGCCGCCTTCGACATCGTCGCGGAGCTCCAGGCGATGATCGACGCCCCCGCCGCCGTGTTGGAGGGCGGATCAGCGCAGCGTCATCCGCCGGGACGGGTCGGAAGCCGGCATTGGACCGATCCCATCGGGCAATCGAGGGGCATCCCCTGCGGGCGCGGCAGATGACGCTGCGCTGATCCGCCCTACGGAAAGCGGGGACGGGCTCAGTGAGACGGGTCGTCGTGGTACCGGCGCAGGGCGCGGCGGATGGCGAGGAGGTCGAGCAGGGAGCGGGGGAGGTCCCAGGGGCGAACCTTGGAGCCGGGGACGTCGCGCCAGCGGCGCAGGGGCATCTCGACGAACGCACCCGCGGGCAGGCCGGGGTGGGCGGCGGTGCCCCGGTACAGCCGGCCCAGCAGCTCGACGTCGAAGGCCCACCGCGAGGTGAACGGGAGCCGGAGCGCCCCGGACAGGGCGTCGGTGCGCGTGAACAGCTTGGCGCCGCACTGGGTGTCGTACGCGGGCAGGCCCAGGGTCAGCGAGGCGCAGGTGGCGAAGACCCGGCCGAGGTAGTGCCGCAGCGGGCCGCGGTCGATCTGGCTGCCGAGCCGCTGGACCCGCGAGCCGAGGGCGACCTGATGCGGGCCGTCGAGCAGCTCGCGACGCAGCCGCAACAGTTCGTCGGGGGGCGTGGCCAGGTCGGCGTCGGTGTAGCCGACCACGGCCGCATCGGTGGTGAGGGCGGCGAGCAGGCCCTGGCGCACGGCCTCGGCCTTGCCGGCGTTGCGATTGAGGCGCTGGACGACGACGCGCGGGCCGAGCGCGGAGGCCAGGTCGTCGAGGACGCGGGCGGTGTCGTCGGTCGAGCCGTCGTCGACGAACCGCAGGCGCACGGCGGGCTCGGCCAGCAGGTGTCCCCACCCTTCGGGCTGGAGCCGCCGGGCCTCGTTGTAGCAGGGGACCACGATCTCGGTCAGGTGTGTCGGCATAGGGCCCACCAGGTCAGGCCCGGCACCGAGAGCCCCAGCCTGGCGGCCAGGGCCGATCCCCGCCCCTCGGCCGCCAGGATGCCGGTGACCAGCCGCGTGACCGCCGCCGAGTGATCCCAGCCCGCCAGCCCGATCGGCCCGTCGTCGGGCGCCGGGGCGGCCTCGGATTCGGCCACCTGGGGCCGGGCGCGGCCGTGGCGGGCGACCTGGAGGGCCCGTACCAGCGCCAGGCCGTGGAATAGCCCGCCCTGGCGCTCGATCGTCAGGCCGGCGGCGTGCAGCACGGCGCGGCCCATGGCGGGCGAGTAGCGGCGGTGGTGCCGCAGGGCGACGTCGTGCCGGCTGAACAGAGCCGGCCAGGCGGGCACGCTCACGAGCACCAGGCCACCGGGGGCCAGGTGATCGGCGACCAGTGATCCGACCAGCCCGCGGTCGTCGGCGACGTGCTCGATGACGTCCATCGCCACGATCAGGTCGAACCGGCCGGCCGGCTCGGTCGCAGTGAGCGTGACGGCCGCCGGCAGCCCGGCGGCGAGGCGGGCGGTGGTGGCGGGGTCGAAGCCGGTGTCCCAGCCGGTCACGCCGGAGCCGACGGGCAGCTCGGCGGCAAGTCGGCCGGCGAACCAGGCATCGCCGCAGCCGATGTCGAGCGCCCGCACGGGATCGGATCCCAGGCCCTGGCGACGGGCCAGGCCGGCGCGGAGCTGCCGCAGGAAGAAGGCGGCGCGCGCCTGCTCCCAGGGGTGTCGGGTGGTCGGTCCGTGAGCCGCTTCGATCAGGTCCAACGCGCGATCCCGAGGGGGGCGACGAGGGGAAGGGGCCGGGCCGGTGGAACGCCGGCGGGGCGGGACGGCTGCGGTCCCTGGTAGCCTACCGGTGCCACTGCTAGAGTGACAGCCCGGGGTCCCGGCCCGCCGTCGGCGACCGCGGGGCGTCCCGAAGTCGGCCGATCCCGGCCCCACCCCCCCGCGAAGTCGCCTGCCCGCATGACCACCGCCGCCTGGTTCACCACCGCGCTGCTCGCGGCCGACTGGCTGCTCCGCTTCGTCCTGGCCGTCCGCGTGGTCATGCGGCGGCTGGCGGTCGGCACCACGCTGGCCTGGCTGACGATCATCCTGTCGTTCCCGCTGGTCGGGTCGCTGCTGTACCTGCTCTTCGGCGAGCTGAAGCTGGGCCGCCGTCGCGCCGAGCGGGCGCGGGCGATCCACGGGCCGTACCGCGAGTGGCAGCGGAGCCTGAAGCGCCGGTACACCGAGCCGCCGACGATCCCGGCCGACGCCGAGCCGACGGCGCGGCTGCTGGAGGCCATCGGCGGCGTGCCCCCGCTGGCCGGCAACGCGCTGACGCTCCTGGCCGGGGCCGACGCCACGATCGCCGCGCTCCTGGCTGACATCGCGACCGCGCAGACGTCGATCGACCTGGAATTCTACATCTGGTCCGAGGGCGGCCTGGTCGACGAGATCGAGGCGGCCCTGATCGCCGCCGCCGGCCGCGGGGTCGCCGTGCGATTGCTGGTCGACGCCGTCGGCAGCGGGGCGTTCCTCAAGGGCCCCGGGCCGGATCGGCTGCGGCGCGGCGGGCTGAAGCTGTACGGGGCCCTGCCGGTAAACCTGGTGCGGGCGCTGTTCGTGCGGTTCGACCTGCGGCTGCATCGCAAGATCGTCGTCATCGACGGCCGCGTCGCCTACACCGGCAGCCTGAACATGGCCGATCCCCGCTACTTCAAGCAGTCGGCCGGCGTGGGCGAGTGGGTCGACGCCTTCGCCAGGCTCGAAGGGCCGGCCGTCGAGGGGTTGCAGGCAACCTTCATCGAGGACTGGGAGCTGGAGACCGGCTCGGGCCTGGCGCCCGAACCGGCCACCCGACCCACCCTGCCCGCCGCCGGGCCGGCCACCGTGCACTCGGTCGCCTCGGGCCCCAACCTGATCCCGGTCGCCATGCGGGCCCTCTTGCTCGAATCGATCTACAGCGCCCGCCGCGAGCTGATCCTGACCACGCCGTACTTCGTCCCCGACGAGTCGATCCTGATCGCCCTGGGCTCGGCTGCCGTGCGCGGGGTCGAGGTCACACTCCTGGTGCCGGCCCGCAACGACTCGGCCATCGTCGACCGCGCCAGCCGGGCCTTTCAGGGGGACCTGGCGCAGGCGGGGGTCAAGATCCGCCTGTTCGACGCCGGGTTGCTGCACACCAAGTCGATCACCATCGACGGCCGCACCAGCCTGTTCGGCTCGCTGAACCTCGACCCCCGCAGCCTCCAGCTCAACTTCGAGATCACGCTGGCCGTCTACGACGAGACCTTCACCCGCCAGCTCCGCGACCTCCAGCAGAGCTACATCGCCCGCAGCGAGCCGTTCGACCTCGCCCACTGGCAGGCCCGCTCCTTCGGCACCCGCCTCGTCGAGAACGCCGCCCGCCTGGCCGGCCCCTTGCTCTGAGCCCGCCCGCCGCCTTTTGACCCGGCCCGCCGCGCCGGGCACAATCGGCCGGGTCGGCTTGGGTCGAGTCCGGTCACGAGGCGGGCAGGGGGGCGGACGATGATCGCGGACACGGTGCGGGTGGGCCTGATCGGCTCGGGGTTCGTCACGGCGATCCACGCCGAGTCGCTGCGACGCTTGCCGGGGGTGGCGCTGGTGGCGGTGGCGTCGCCGACGCCGGGGAATGCCGGGCGGTTCGCCGGCACCTACGGGATCCCGCACCACGCCACCGACTGGCGCGCGGTCGTCGAGCGGTCGGACGTCGACCTGGTCGTGCTGGGCCTGCCCAACGACCGGCACTGCGAGGTGGTGCTGGCGGCGGCGGCGGCGGGCAAGCACGTGGTCGTCGAGAAGCCGCTGGCGCTGAACCTCGACGAGGCGGACCGGATGATCGCCGCCTGCGAGGCTGCCGGCGTCATGCTCGGCTACGCCGAGGAGCTCTGCTTCTGCCCGAAGTATGTGCGGCTCAAGCAGCTCGCCGACGAGGGGGCGTTCGGCCGGGTGCATCTGGTCAAGCAGTCGGAGAAGCATGATGGCCCGCACGCCGCCTGGTTCTTCGACACGTCCCGCAGCGGCGGCGGCGTGACCATGGACATGGGCTGCCACGCGATCGAGTTCTTCCGCTGGTTCCTGGGCCGCGACGGCCGCAAGGCCGCCATCACCGGCGTGACCGCCCACCTCGCCACCCAGGTGCACGGCGACCGGACCGACGGCGACGACGAGGCGATCCTGATCCTCGACTTCGAGGGCGGCGCCGTCGGCCTGGCCGAGGAGAGCTGGACCAAGCCCGGCGGCATGGATGATCGCGCCGAGGTCTTCGGCTCCGAGGGCCAGGGGTACGCCGACCTGATGCACGGCAACGCCCTGCGCACCTACAGCCGGTCGGGCTACGGCTACGCGGTCGAGAAGGCGGGCAGCACGGCGGGCTGGACGTACCCGGTCTTCGAAGAGCTGTGGAACTACGGATTCCCGCAGGAGTTCGAGCACTTCCTCGGCTGCGTGCGCACCGGCCGGACGCCGCTGGTGAATGGCCACGACGGCCGCGCCGTGCTCGAGGCCGTGTGCGCCGCCTACGCCTCGGCCGCGACGGGGGGGAGGATTGCCCTGCCGTTCGCGGCCGCCCGCGCGGCGCGCCGGCCGATCGAGCTCTGGCGCCCGGGCTGAATCAGGGCTGCGATCCGCAAGTCGACAAGCGGGAATGCCGACCAGAAAACCAGGGGCACTTTGCGGAGGCGTCCCCCGGCCGCACCTCGCACTGGACGTCTGTTCGGCGGTTCCGTCGGTTCCCCGGCCCGGAAAAAACCGGGCTGACGCAAAGGGCGGGGTTCTGGTACACCCTCTCCACTGCGACTCCGCCGGTCGGCAGCGATGGTTTCCCCGTGTGAGCCATTCGATCCCGCGTCGCGGAGTTTTCCGATGATCCTGCTCCTTCAGATCGCAGCCTGGTTCGTGGCCCTGGTCGTGGTGATGTCGCTGATCGAGCACCAGGTGCACGCCCGGCTGATGCACCACAAGCCGCGCAACTTCCTGATGCGGAAGCTGCGGGTCCGCCAGAAGGTCTTCACCAGCCACGCCGTCGAGCACCACAGCCAGTACCGCAAGACGTTCCACGACGAGCCGGTCCCGCACGGCGAGGACCGCGGCATCCGCCTGAACATCGCCGAGGGCCTGGCCGAGTCGGTGCCGGTGAGCCTGGTGCTCATCCCGTTCTCGTACATCGGCGCCGCCATGTTCCCCATGGTCGTCTGCCTGCACCACGTCATGTGGAACCTGATCCACATGGAGATGCACAAGCCCGAGGACCGCTTCTTCGCGAAGTGGTCGCTCTACAAGCGGCTGGCGCGGCACCACTACCTGCACCACCGCTACCCGGCCAAGAACTTCAACGTCGCGTTCCCCATCGGCGACTTCCTGTTCAACACCATGGCGAAGCCCACCGCCGCCGACTGGGAGGCGATGGAGCTGGAAGGCATCGGCCGTGGCACGCGACCCGCGGCGGCCCCCGTCGGCGTCGCCGTGGCCCCCGCCGAGAGCACCCCGCCGGCCCCGCTCGGCGCCTTCAAGCGCCGGGAGACCGACCCGGCCGCCCGCACGCACTCCTGAGCCTCGCCGACCCGGCGGCCCTCGCCGCCGGGTCGCGGCCGGTCAACGCCCCGACGGCTCGCCGGCGGCCGCCGGTCGGTAGGTGCGGAGCCGTTCCAGGAACGCCCGCGCCAGCCGCGATTGGTAGCGGTAGGGGTTCCAGCACGCGGCGATCGTCCGGGTGGGCGACTCCCCCTCCAGCGGGCGATAGACCCGGCGGTCCGAGGCGTCGAGCCGCTCGGCCAGGCCCGGGATGAACGAGACGCCGTGGCCCAGGGCGACCAGCTCCTGGACCATGGTCAACTGCGTCGTCCGCCCGGTGGTCACGGGCTGGAACGACCGCTGGCGGCAGAACCCCTGGATCTGCGCCGACAGGCAGTGCGCCGCGTCGAGCAGCACCAGGGGCTGGTCCCGGATCGCGTCGAGCGCCACCGCCGGCCGATCGGCCAGCGGGTGGCCGGCGGGCAGCACCAGCCGCATCGGGTCGTCGAAGAGCGGCTCGATCTGGAGGTACGGCGGCACGTCGTCGATCGGCAGCGCCAGCACGCCGACGTCCAGCTCCCCCTGCGCGCAGCGCCTCAGGAGCGACTCGGTCACCTCCTCGTTGACCTGCACCCGCGCCTCGGGGTGGTCGCCGGCGAAGTCGCGGAGCAGGCCGGGCAGCAGATACGGGGCGATCGTCGGGATCGCGGCCACGATCACCTGGCCGTGGATGCCGTCGTCGCCCAGCTCCCGCACCGTGTCGTCGGCCAGCGCCACGATCCGCGCCGCCCGCTCGCGGAGCAGGGTGCCCGCCTCGGTCAGCCGCAGCGGCC
Source organism: uncultured Isosphaeraceae bacterium (assembly GCA_964624465.1). Taxonomy (GTDB): domain Bacteria; phylum Planctomycetota; class Planctomycetia; order Isosphaerales; family Isosphaeraceae; genus CAZUZD01. The sequence goes on along the minus strand of CAZUZD010000050.1, from coordinate 16,521 downwards.
GCCCCTGGCGCTCGATGACCGGCACCCCCAGCTCCTCCTCCAGCCGCGCGATCTGCTGGCTCAACGCCGGCTGCGACAGCCCCACCGCCGCCGCCGCCCTGGTGAAGTTCCCCAGCTCGGCCAGCTTCAAGAAGTTGCGGAGCGCGGCGATTTCCATAATCCTGACCAATCGAAGGTATTGGTTCGATCTGTTGGAATGATCGTACCCGGCCGACTAAGATCTGTCAGGTCATCACCCGGACGGGTTCCGGGGATGGGAACTGCGACCGCGGGGGCGACCCGGCGGTGGATTCCAGGCGACAGGCGCCATCACGACCCGTTTTTTTGTGGAGATCCCTCCGATGCTGACCGTTGGCGACAAGTTCCCCCAGTTCTCGGCTCGGGCGTGCGTGGGCGTGGGCAAGGACGACCTCGCGGAGGTCACCTCGGCCGACTACAAGGACAAGTGGGTCATCTACTTCTTCTATCCCAAGGACTTCACGTTCGTTTGCCCGACCGAGCTGGTCGAGTTCAACAAGAAGCTCCGGGACTTCCGCGACCGGGACGCCGAGGTGGTCGGCGGCAGCACCGACAACGAGTTCTCGCACCTGGCCTGGCGCCAGTCGCACGAGGACCTCAAGGGCCTGCACTACCCGCTGATCGCCGCCCAGAAGCTGGCCCCCGAGCTGGGCATCCTGGACGCGACCGAGGGCGTCTGCCTGCGGGCGACCTTCATCGTCGACCCCCAGGGCATCATCCAGTGGTCGTCGGCCAACAGCCTGAGCGTGGGCCGCAACGTCGACGAGGTGCTGCGGGTGCTCGACGCCCTGCAGTCCGACGAGCTCTGCCCCTGCAACTGGAAGAAGGGCGAGGCGACCCTGTCGGTCTGAGCGAGCGCCGGACCGCCTCCCGCGCCGTGCCAGGCCGCCAGGCCCCCGGTCCTTGAGGGGCCCGGCGGCCTGGTCGGCACGGCCCCCGACCCCGAGGGGTCGATCCGTCCGGGTCGCCGGTGCGACCCGGGCCACCCGCCGTCCCCGGCCCCGGGCCGGGCGCGGGCCAGCCGCCGCGGCCGGGCCCGTCGAAGCTGCCGCTGGCCGGTGGCGCGGTGGCCGTACGCCCCGCGATTGTGACCCGAAGCTGATCCCTCGCACGCCCCCATGTCCCCTCTCCCGGAGACCCGCCCGATGGCCCACGACGACCTGGAAACGCTCAAGAATTCGCTGGGTGACGAGCTGAAGGACCTGCGGCTGAACCTGGGCTCGGTGCTCAGCTCGGGCAGCCTGAGCGAGACCGAGCGGTACGCGGTGGCGCTGGCCTCGGCGCTGTTCCTGCGGTCGCCCGAGCTGGCGCAGGCGATCACCGCCGAGGGCCGGGCGCACCTCGACGAGGCGACCCAGGCCGACGCCCGCGCCGCCGCCGGCCTGATGGCGATGAACACGGTTTACTACCGGTTCCGCCACATGATCGGCAAGGAGTCGTACCAGCAGCGGGCCGCCGGCCTGCGGATGAGCCGCATGGCCCGCCCGGCGACGAGCAAGGGGCTCTTCGAGCTCTGCTCGATGGCCTGTGCCGCGCTGGCCGGCTGCGAGGTCTGCATCCGCTCGCACGAGGAGAGCCTCCGCAAGGAGGGGCACAGCGAGGAGCAGGTGCACGACGCCGTGCGGATCGCCGCCTCGGTCAACGGCTTCCTGGTCTCGACCATCGCCGCTGGCACCGCCGTCCCCACCGGCGCCTGAGCCGCCACCATCTGACCCGCGCCCGCCGCTGCCCCCTTGCGTGTCGCCCTGCATTCCCGTACATTTGCAGTGCGCCGTGGAGCAGCGGTTAGCTCGCCAGGCTCATAACCTGGAGGTCGCAGGTTCGATTCCTGCCGGCGCAATTTTCGGGGTCTCACGCGACCCGTGCGAATCTCCCAGGGCCAGCGTCGCAGGACGCTGGCCCTGTCGCATTTCCGGTCGCAGCATGCCCCGGTGATTTCGGGGGGTGTCGATGTCCTGGCTTGACGCCGGGTTCGGACCGTTTTAGGATCAGGGACAGATCAGCCACTCCTGACGGGTGCTGGTGCTGCGGTCGTGATGGCCCTGCTGCGGACGGCAATTTGCGCCGGCTCGTGGTGGGGCCATTGGCGTTTCCGCGGTCGCGGCCTCCGCGATCGTGGCGAGGCCGTGGGCCGGAGCCAGACCCGTCGCCCCGGGGGTCCGTCCTGGGATCGTGGGCGTGGGGTCGGCGGATCGAGGGAGATCACCCGATGCCCGCCTTCCGAAAAATCCTGCTGGCGGCCGACTTCTCGATCGCCTCGCACCGGGCCTTCGAGGTCGCCTGCGCGCTGGCCCATCCGGGCCAGAGCCGGCTGCACCTGCTGCACGTCGTCGAGCCGACCTCGGTGGCCGGCGAGCTGGGCGTGGCCCTGCCGGTGCCCGATCCGGCCGCGCTGCGGCCGTTGCTGGTCGAGCGGCTCCGGGCCGAGTACGCGCCCGGCCGGCCGATCGCCTGCGATTACGAGGTGGTCGAGGGCCCGCCGGCGACGGAGATCGTGGACCGGGCCGAGGGGCTCGGGGCCGACCTGATCGTGCTCGGCACCCACGGCCGCCGCGGTCTGGCCCGGCTCCTGACCGGCAGCGTGGCCGAGGCCGTGCTGCGGCGGGCCCACTGCCCGGTGCTGGCCCTGCGCGACCCGCGCACCGACCTCGACGAGCGCGGCGCCGACGCCTCGGCCCGCGCCCACGCGGCCCACGCCTGAGCCGCCCCGGTCCACCCGGTTCCGGTTCCCGTCCCGACCCGCATCCCCAGTCCGGCGCGGCCCGTCGCGTCCCGCGACAGTCGCACCCCGGGAGGCCTGGCCATGGTCCCGATCCAGACGATCCTCTGCGCCACCGACTTCTCCGACGGCACCACCGCCGCCCTCCGCGCCGCCCGTGGCCTGGCCCGCGATCACGGCAGCCGGCTGGTCGTGCTCTACGTGGCGCCCAACCTGTTCCTGCCCGAGGGGGGCATGGTCGCCCCGCTGGACCTCGACGCCGACCGCGCGGCCCTGGAGCAGGTGCGGGGGCGGCTCGACGGCCCGGACCTCAAGGAGCCGGTCGTGACCCTGCTGGCCCAGGGAGACCCGGCCGATGAGATCCTCCACGCCGCCGATCAGGTGGCCGCCGACCTGGTCGTCGTCGGCAGCCACGGCCGGGGCGCGATCGGCCGGCTGCTGATGGGCAGCGTGGCCGAGCAGGTGCTGCGGCGCTCGAACCGCCCGGTGCTGATCGCCAAGGCCCCGCTGCCGGTGCCCGAGCCGGCCCAGGCACCGGCGGTCGACCCGGCGCTGGTCTTCTGATCGCCGACGATTGCGCCGGCCGCCCGTCGCCGCCGCGCCCGCGGGCCGGCTAGAATCGGCCCGGGGGCAATGCCAGGGCCCCGGGCCGGGCGGCCTCGATGCGCCCGCCGCCGGGGGCCGGCCGGGAGGCGTGGCCGTGATCGACCGGACCGAGGGGGAGCGCAATGCGCCCGAGTGGGGCCCGACGCGGGGCGCCCTGGTGCGGTTCCTGGGCCTGCTCGCCCTGCTGCTGACGGCCGCCGCCCTGGCGTGGTCGATCGGGCCCCGGGGCGGCGGCGGGGCCGGCGGCCTGGTGGAGCAGGGGGAGCTGGCCCTGGCGGCCAACCGCGTGGGGGCCGCGCTGCTGGCCGCCAACGAGGCGCTCGCCCAGGCGCCCGGCGACGCCCGGGCCGCCGCGCTCAAGGAGCGCATCCTCGGCCGCCTGCGCGCGCAGGGGCCCCAGCCGGTCGACGCCGCCGTGGCCGCGCGCGAGCGCACGCTCTCGGCCGCCCGGGGACAGCTCGAGGCCGGGCAGGGCACCCAGGCCGTCGCCGCCCTGAAGGAATTGCTCGCCCGGGGCCCGGATGCCGGGTCGAGCGGGCTGCTGGCCCGCGCCCTGCTGCAGGCCGGCGACGCGACCGCCGCCGCCGCCGCGCTGGCCGACGCCGGCGACGCGGGCGCCGACGACCCGACCCGGCCCGAGCCGGCGCCGCTGGCGGGCTCGGACTCGTGCGCCCGCTGCCACGCCGCGATCGTCCGCGACCAGCACGCCAGCCGACACGCCCGCACCCTCCGCGCCGGCGCCGAGGTCGCCACGGTCCACTTCCCCGAGGCTCCCGTGCCCGACCCCAGCCTGCCGGGGGTCACGCACGCCTACCGCCGCGACGGCGACGTGATGCGGCTCGACGTCACGAGCGGCGGGGCCACGTACCAGGCGCTGCTGGCGTACGCCGTGGGCTCGGGCGACCGGGGGGTGAGCTTCATCGGCCTGGACGAGAACGGCCAGGCGCGGCTGTGCCGGATGTCCCTGTTTGACCACGACCGCGAGCCGCACGTCACGCCCCAGGCCCCCGGCGAGATCCGCGAGCCCGGCGAGCACGTCGGCCTGCGGATGACCGACTCGCTGGTCGACTGCCTGGGCTGCCACTCCACCCGGCTGGCCAGCGGCGGGCCCGGGGCGCCGGCGCGGCCGGTGGATCGCGGGATCAGCTGCGAGCGGTGCCACGGGCCGGCGGGGCTGCACGAGCTGGCGGTGGCCGCGAAGCTCGACGACCTCCTGATTGCCCGCCCGAAGCTGGCCAGCGCCGCGCAGATCACCGAGCTCTGCGGCCAGTGCCACCGGCCGCCCCGCGGCCAGACGCTGGCCGACGACGACCCGTCGCTGGCCCGCCAGCAGGCGCTCCGGCTGCCGCAGAGCCGCTGCTACACCGGCAGCGGCGGCCGGATGAGCTGCGTGACCTGCCACAACCCGCACCGCGACGCCTCGACCGACACCGCCACCTACGTGACCACCTGCCTGGGCTGTCACACCGCGCCGCCGGCCGGGTCGCCCGCGCCCGACCCGGTCGCCACCGGCCACGGGGCGCCCTGCCCGGTGAACCCGACTGCCGACTGCATCACCTGCCACATGCCCCGGGTGCCGAACCCGGCCGAGCACACCGAGTTCACCGACCATTACATCCGCGCGGATCGCGACCGCTGAGTGAGCCCGGGGCCGTCCGGCCCGAGGCCCGGTCGCGTCGCCCTGGGGAGCGACGCTGCGATGCCCCGAGAGTTCCAGTGCCAGTGCGGCCGCAAGTTCCGGGTCCGCGACGACTACGCCGGCAAGAAGGCCCGCTGCCCGGAGTGCGCCGCCGTCGTGCGCGTGCCCGACCTCGAACCGCCCGCCACCGTCGCGGTCCCGCCGCCGGCCCCTGCACCCGCACCGGCGGCGATCCCGACGGTGGCCCCGGTCCCGATCCCGCCGCCGCTGGGGCGCAAGGCGGAGTCCGAGGCGGCCGAGGGGCCGGCGCTCGACCTGGCGGCATTGAACCTGCGGATCGAGCCCGAGTCCGAGCCGCCGCCGCGCGGGGCGGCCGCCGTCGTGCCGGAGGCCGCGCCGATCGAGGCCGAGCCGGCCGGGTCGAGCGGTCGCGGGCGTGATCGCCGGGCGGCGCGGGCCGCGACGGCGCCGGTCCCGGCGACCGGCCTGCGGACCGAGCCGTGGTTCTACCAGGTGCTGCACCTGGCGGCCCTGATCGTGGTGGGCCTGGCGGCGTTGCAGTTCACGGTGGTGCTGGGACTGGTTCTGGGCGGCCTGGCCGGCCGCGGGCCGCTGGCGCCATTGCCGCTGCCCGACGGGTCGCCCCGGGCCTCGGAGCTCTGGGGGCTGATCTCGGGCCTGGTCAGCTCGGGGGTCGTGCTGGCGGTGGCCCTGCTGCTGACGGCGCCGGTGTTCCTGCTGGTCGACGTCGCCCGCAACATCCGGCGCTCCACCGGCGCCCTGCTCGCGATGGCCGACGCGCAGGGCCGCTGACCGCCAGGCTCCTGGACTCGCGGCGCCAGCTGCCGTAAAGTCGCCCGGACTGCGTCGGATGCCGCTGGCATCCGCTGGCGGCCGCCTCGGCGGATTCCCCACTGCCGACCCTCCAGGCCTCCCCATGCGGTCCCGCACAGCCGTCACGATCCCCTCTCTGCCCCGGTCCGAAGTCGGTCCCGGCCCGCTCGACGCCGTCGTGACCGGCCGGCGGTCGGCGCTCGCGTACCTGGCCCTGGTGGTGCTGCCGATCGTGGGCCTGCTGCTGGTCCTGCAGCTGGGGTCGGGCCTGCCCAGGCCGGACACCGCGCCGGCGCCGGCGGCGCGGTCGATCGTGCCGGCGGAGCTGGTGGTGCTGCGGCTGCCGGTGTTCCTGACCCAGATCATCGTGATCATCGGCGTGGCGCGGCTGACCGGCCTGGCGCTGCGGCGGTTCGGCCAGCCGCAGGTGGTGGGAGAGATGCTCGCCGGCCTGCTGCTGGGCCCCTCGCTGCTGGGCCTGGTGGCGCCCGGGGCCTATGGGTGGCTGTTCCCGCCCGGCACCACGCGGTTCCTGAACGCGCTCAGCCAGATCGGCCTGGTGCTGTTCATGTTCCTGGTCGGCCTGGAGCTCCAGCTTCGCGAGCTGGCGGCGCGCGGGCGGCAGGCGGTGCTGGTCAGCCACGCGGGCATCGCCGTGCCGATGTTCCTCGGGGCCCTGCTGGGCCTGGCGCTGTACCGCGACTTCGGCACCCGGGTGACCGACTTCGCGCCGTTCGCCCTGTTCATGGCCTGTGCCCTGAGCATCACGGCCCTGCCGGTGCTGGCGCGGATCCTGGAGGAGCACGCGCTGGCGCGCACGGCCTTCGGCGCCCTGGTCATGGCCTCGGCGGCGGTGGCCGACGTCACCGCCTGGCTGGTGATGGCCGTCGTCGTCGCGCTCGCCCGCGACGGCACGGCGCCCACCGCGGGCTCGCTCGCCGGCTCGCTGCTGGGCCTGGTGCTCTACCTGGCGGCCATGCTCCTGGTCATCCGGCCCGTCCTGCGGCGGTTCTGGGCCTGGCACTGCGCCCGGTTCGCCGCCGGCCCGCCGCCGCTGGGCCCGAACGTCCTGACCGCGCTGCTCGTGTTCGTGCTCGGCTCGGCGGTGGCCACCGAGTGGCTCGAGGTCCACGCCCTCTTCGGCGCGTTCGTCGCCGGCGCCGTCATGCCCGAGGACCCCGAGCTCCGGGCCGCGCTGCGGGCCCGGTTCATCGACCTGCTCCAGGTGCTGCTGGTGCCCCTGTTCTTCGCCTACGCCGGCGTGCGGACCGACCTGGGCGCCCTCACCACCCGCGCCGACTGGCTCGTCTGCGCCCTGGTCATCGCCACCGCGATGGCCGGCAAGCTCGGCGGCACCGCCCTGGCCAGCCGCGCCGCGGGCATCCCCTGGCGCGAGTCGACCGCCGTGGGCGTCCTCATGAACGCCCGCGGCCTGATGGAGCTGGTCCTGCTGACCCTCGGCCTGGAGATCGGCGTGATCACGCCCAAGCTCTTCGCGATCATGGTCCTGATGGCGATCGCGACCACGCTCATGACCGTGCCGCTGCTGGCCCTCGTGCGGCTCCGGACCGGGCCGGCCACCGCGTGAGCCCCCGGCGGGTCAGGCCGCCACCGGCGCGGCTGGCGCCCCGGCGGCGCGGTGGAACAGCCAGGCGGTGCCGGCGAACATCGCCACGAAGAACCCGTTGAGCGCGATCGTCTTGGCCGGGCTGTCGTACGGGACGCCCAGGCCGGCGACCAGCGCCACCAGCCCGATCGCCGCCTGCACAGCCGCCATCGCCACCAGCGTGCGCGCCATGCCCGCCGGCCGCAACCGCGCCAGCACGCCGCCCACCAGCCCCACGCCCACCACCCCGAAGTACAGCGCGTTGGCCCGCGCCCCGTCGCGGCCGATCAGGCCGACCCCCAGGCTCAGCCAGATCAGGATCAGGCTCGTGACGATCGCCAGCGCGACGGCCAGCCGCTGCAAGGTCCGGTTCGTGGGCATGCCTTCCTCCAGAGTAAGCGTCGGGTTTGCCTCCGCAGTGTACTTTGGGATGCAAAGCGAATCCAGGCCAACCTGCGCGTGAGTCTCCATGAAGGGGTCCGGTCCGGTCAGGGCTGGCGGGCGCGGAGCTCGTCGAACCAGGTCTTCTGGTGGGCGACGGCGAAGAGGAAGGCGCCGCGGTGGTCGGCGTCGGCCCCGGCGGGGACGGCGGTCACGGCGGCGCCGCCGAGGATCGGCTGATACGTCGCCGGCAGCTGGGCGATGGCCGGCGGGCACGCCCGATCGGCGGCGCCGTAGTAGGTGCGCAGCGGGGTGCGGAGGCGCCAGCGGTGGCCGGGGTCGGCCTGGAGGATCTGCCAGTAGCGGGCGGTGGCGGCGTCGCCGGCGGCCAGGAACTCGGGGCGGATGAACTCGCGCAGGGTCGGCGGGGTCGCCGCCCGGAACTCCGTCCAGCCGGTGTCGCCGGTGGCGAGCTGCCGCGACGCGGCCAGGTAGGCCGGCTGGATGGCCGATTCGACCAGACCCGGTAGCCGGTAGTACGCCTGGTAGGCGTGAAGCTGGATGGCCAGGATGCCGGGCAGGAAGACGTCGTCGGTCGGTTCGGGGGCGTTCAGCCAGCGCTGGGTGGTGGCGTAGACGTCGTTGAAGGCCGCGGCCGTGGCGGCGGCCGTCACCGGGATCTCCAGGGCCTCGAGCTTGTTCAGGAAGCTCATCGTGCACCAGGCCCCCTGCGACCAGCCGCTCAGGAACAGCGCCCCGGGCTCGACGTGCTCGGCCGTCAGCACCGCGCGACCGGCCAGGAGCATGTCGAGGCAGGCCTGGCGGGTGCTGTCGCGCACCAGGTAGCTGTCGGGCTCGGTCGAGTCGCCCCGGCCGAAGTAGTCAGCGGCGATCACGGCGTAGCCCTGGCCAGCGAACTGCGCCAGCACCAGCCGCGTCTCGTACGACTGGTCCGGACGGCTCGGCACCTGATCCTTGCCGAAGACCGTGCCATGCTGGTACGAGACCACCGGCAGCGTGGCCCCCTCGGCCTGCCCCATCTGGGGGATCGCCACCAGGCCCGAGGCGATCGTCGGCCGGTTGTCCCACTCGGGCACCACCGAGCGATAGCGCACCCGGAACAGCGCCACCGGGTACTTCGCCGGCGGGAACTCCTGGGGGAACGTCGCGAACTCCTGCCGCTCGGTCGTCAGCACCGCGTTCAGCCGCTCGACGCTGTACGTCCCGATCGGCTGCACCCACACGCCGCTGGCCAGGGCCGTGAACCCCTCGGGCGTCCCCGTCAGCGCGGCCCCCGGCGGCCCCTGCGCCGGCGACTGCGGGGGACTCGCGAGGATCAGGAGGCCGGTCAAGAGGGCCGCAAGCCCGGGACGCATCGGGGGCATGGTCGTCGACTCCGCACGCGCGATCGGTCTGGTCCGTGCCGACCCACGATCGCGCAGTCGACCGCCGATGGCAAGCGCCTGGCGATCCCGGCCCGGGTCGACCCGCGGCACCCGGTCCTGCCGCCACTGGCCGATGTCCCGCAACTGACGTCGCGAAGTCGGCTCCTTCCGGGTGCCGTGGCCTGAGCGGAGCGTGGCCACGCTGCGGCGGCCCGCTAATCGGCGGGGGGGCCCCGCTCCGCTCCGGCCACGGCATACCAGCACGAGACCTCCGTCCCAGACTGGCGATCCGGCTGGCGCGACTGGCGGGCCGGACGGAGTGGCTGGCAGAATGTCGGCTCGGAGATTCCGTCCCGACGCTCGCCAGGGAGATCCCCCCGTGACCGTTCCCACCGTGCGATGGCTGTGGCTCTGGATCGGCCTGCTCCCGGCGCTGGCGGCGACCGCGGGCGCGGAGGCGCCGGGGCCGGTGCCGGTCGTGGTGCATGAGGATCATTTCCTCCGCAACGACTCGGGCCTCAACCAGCCGGCGCACTTCCTGGTCATCGGCAACAGCGCCCGCTTCGACGCCGTCTTCGGCACCGTGCCGCCGCTGATGAACCAGCGCAAGCGCAACCCGGTGCTCCCCGGCGCCTTCCAGACGCACCGGGTCGTGGCCGCCGTGCACCAGGGCCGCGAGTACACCGACTACCGCGACGTGAAAGCGACCCTGGCGGGCACGACCCTGACCCTCGCCTACCGCACCGCCGTGCGGGCGACCCCGCAGACCGTCTACGCCTGTCCGCTGATCGTGACCGTCCCGCGCGGGCCGCTGACGCAGGTCGTCTTCGTCGAGAACGGCAAGCCGGTCGCCGAGGTCAAGGTCGCCGACGAGGAGGCGCAGGACGCCAGGGCGAAGGGCGCCGAGCCGACGCCCTGAGCGCGGTCCTCAGGCCACGCCATTGCCGTGGCGGACGGTCCGCAGCGCCCGCTCGACCGGGTGCGGGTCGTCGCGCACGCCCTGGAAGTCGCCCCGCAGCGCCATCAGGGCGTAGCGCTCCTCGTCGATCTCCTCGACGGTGCGCACGCCCAGGCGCCTCAGGACCGGCAGCGGCGGGCACCAGCCCTGCAGCGCGTGTTGCAGGAAGAAGGCCTGCACCACGATCGGCACGGCCAGCCACCGCCGGCGCCCGGCGAGGCCGAGGCCCAGCCCCAGCAGGGTCAGGCTCGGCGCGACCGTCTCCAGGCAGCGCTCGACGTCCCACTCCCGATCCAGCTCGGCCAGCCGTCGCGCGATCTCCGCTGGCCCGCCGGCGGCGCAGCGTTCGACGCGGGCGTGCATCCGCCGCCGGATGGCCGCGTTGACGGCCTCGGACGTGTGACCAGGGACCCGATCCACCCGGGAACTCAGCATGGCGTCACCCTCCCGGGGCCGCTCGCTGGCGGCCCTGCCAGGCTCAGGCCGCAGATGCCATGCCGGCCTGCCGCGTCGGCCCCGAACCGAATTCCGGGGCCGGGGGGGGTGGCCCCTTCCATCCCGGGGCGAGGTCGGGTAGAACTGGACTTGCGCCGTGGAGCAGCGGTTAGCTCGCCAGGCTCATAACCTGGAGGTCACAGGTTCGATTCCTGTCGGCGCAACTCAGAACCGCGAGGTTCATCCTGAAGGCCGGAGTCCTCACGACTCCGGCCTTCAGTCATTTCCGGCCCGGGATCACTCCGCGGCGGCCTGTCGGGTGGCGATCGGGACGTAGCCGACCTCCAGGCCGGGCGGCGGGGTCACCAGCAGCGCGGGGTCGAGGTCGGCCAGCATCCCGACGGCAGGCGGGGCCAGGTACTCGCGATCCTTCGCCCAGTGCCGGTGCAACTGCTCCACCTTGGCCTGCATCTGCTCCCGCTCGGCGGGGGTCAGGTCGGCGTTCAGCAGGGCGGGCTGGTCGGCGAAGCGGTACCAGAAGTACGTCACGACGCTGCCGTCGCCGAGCCGGGCCTGGAACGGGCCGGCCTTCGGGCCCGGGGTCTTCCAGGTGCTGGCGGGGTCGTCGGGGGTCTCGTACGGCTCGGGACGTCCGATCTTGCGGCGGCGGAAGCTCACCGCCGCCAGGCCGGTGTCGGCGGGCACGGCATCGGGCGCAACGACCTCCCAGATCGGCTTGCGGCCGGCGGGCGTCACCCGACGGTAATACTGTGGCAGCGTGGCCAGCGGCTGGCCGCCGGGGGCCTGGGTGCGGGTGACGAGTGCGTCCTGCCAGCGGTAGCCGTAGGTGTGCGGGTCGAGGGCCACCGGCGTGGCGAACGAGTCCCACGCCAGCGGGAACTTCTGTTCCTTCTTCGCCTCGGACGGGTAGATCTGCCAGGTGGAGCCGCCCCGGCCGGGGAAGGTGTGCAGGACGGACCCCTCGGGGTCGAGCGTGCCGCTGGCGGGCGGGCCGCCGTCGAACCAGGCCTGGACGGCGTCCCAGAGCGCCCGACGGCTGTAGGCGGTCACGCGGTGCACGAGCACCGAGGTGCCGTCCGGGCCGTTGCGCGGGAACGAGGTGGGCGCGATGCGGGCGTACGACTCGCCGCCGGCGGCGCTGGCCAGGGCGGCGGGCACGTACTGCGTCTCCATCTGGATGGCCCGGTTCGGGTTCGACGGCCGGGTGTCGAGGAACTGGCCGGCGAGCTCCGGCTTCTCGGTGGTGGCCTGCGACCAGAAGTACGGGGTGAAGAAGGCCACCGGGCCCTTGAAGTTGCCCGTGTTCAGGAACAGCGTCCAGCACTGGTCGCCGGTCGGCACGGGCTTGCCGGCGGTGGTCGTCTTGGGTGTCGCCAGCGGCAGGGGGAGGTAGCCGTAGCCGACCAGCTCGCCGCAGGTGCCCTGCTTGAGGTTCAGGCCGTCGGCCGGCCAGAGCACCCAGGGGCTGAGCTGGGCGACGCCGTACATGCCCTCGGGCTTGTCCCAGTCGCGGCTCTTGCCGGCGCCGGGGCCGTTGGCCCACTCGCGGAAGTTCAGGGCCACGCCGCCCATGATGAACTTGGGCGTCTCGGTGGCGAACCGGGTGTCGCGCCACCAGCCCAGGCCGCCCTCGATGTCGGAGTACTGGTCCTTCGGCTCGGGTCCGTCGGGCTGGGCGTGCATCCAGGTGCCGAAGAGCCCGGTCTGGAACCGCCGGCCGGGGTACTCCTTCAGGAGCGGCCAGGCGGCCACGTACATCGAGAACCCGGCGTTGTACGAGGCCGGCACCTTCTCGTGCGGCACGAGCAGGTAACCGGCCATCTCGCCGTCTGGTACGGATCGGAGGTCGTCGGCCGCCGTGACGGCGGGCGGGACCAGGGTGAGCGCGGCCAGCGCGAGGGTCAGGCCGCGGGCGAGCCAGGGGGTGCGCAGCATGGGGCGGGTCCGGGGTGGGGGGAATCGCGGCGGATGTTGCCGTGACTCCAGCCGAACGGCGACCCGCCGTCAAGGCGCTCGCACCCGGTCCGTCGAGCCGCCCCGGCGGCTCAGCGGACGTCGATCAGGTCCTCGATCTGCGCGAGCTTGGCGGCGTTGAAGCCGGGCACCGAGCGCAGGTCGCTCATCGAGCGGTACGGCCGGTTGTCGATGATCTTCTGCGCCGAGCTGGGGCCCACGCCCGGCAGCCGCTCCAGCTCGGACCGGGTCGCGGTGTTCACGTTCACCAGCCGGCCCGACGACGACGGGCTCGACTTGCTCGACCACGTGTCGCCCGAGCGGCTCGTGCTGCGGCTCTTCGAGTTCGGCGAGGACGATGCGGTGTCGTACGAGTCGTCGGAGCGGCTCCGCGACGAGGCGCTCTTCGTGCGCGAGGTGCTCTGGACGTCGTCGGCGTCGGCCGAGACGGTGTCGACCGTGCGATCGCGGCTCCGGGAGGACTTGCCGCGGCTGGCCATCGACTTCGAGTCGACCTGCCAGCGCCGACCGTCGGTGCGGATCACGATCGTCCCCTTCTGGTCGGTGCGGAGCAGGGGGATGTCGTTCCGCTCCAGGAGCTTGAGGGTCTCGCTGTGCGGGTGACCGTAGTCGTTGCCGGCGCCCAGGCTGGCGACGGAGACCTCGGGCCGCACCAGGTCGAGCCACGCCTGGTCGGTGCCGTTGCGGCTGCCGTGGTGGGCGAGCTTCAGGATCGTGCAGTCGCGGACCAGGTCGGGGCAGTTCTCGACCCACCACTTCCGCTCGTCGTCCTCGCTGTCGCCGGTCAGGAGCGCGGAGATGCTGCCGAAGTCGACCCGGATCCCGATCGAGTTGTTGTTCTCGTCGCTGGTCTTGGTCTCGGGCGGCTGGGGCAGGATGGTGAGCGTGACCGAGCCCAGCAGCAGCTTGCGGGGCTTGCTGGCGGTCGGCGCGATGACGTGGATCTGCTCCTGCTTCACCAGGTCGAGCAGCTTCAGGTACATCGACGTGGTGTGGCCCGAGTTGCTGGCCAGGAAGTAGCGGGGCCGGATCGCCTTGATGACGTCGTCCATGCCGCCGTAGTGGTCGGTGTGGTGGTGCGTGACCACGACCAGGTCGATGGCGTCGACCCCGCGCTCGCGGAGCCGGTCGACGACCTTCTTGTCCAGGCCGGCGTCGATCAGGGCGCACTTGCCCTCGGGCGAGCGGATCAGGACGGCATCCCCCTGGCCGATGTCCAGGAACTCGATCGACGCCACGCCCTTCGACTGGGCGAGCGCCGCCCTCGACCCCGGGCCCGCCGCGAGGCCGAGCAGGGCGGCCAGGATGACGAGCCCGCCGACGCGCCCGGGCCGGCGGCGGTGGACCGCGCCGGCGGCGATCATAGGGCGATGTCCTCGCCGGTGTCGTCCTTGGTCAGCTCCTCCTGGAGCGCCTTCGTCGCCTTCGCGACCGCCTGGGTGGCGGCCTTGTCCACCTTGAGGGTCAGGGCCAGCACGTCGCCGGCCTCGGCCCCCTCGGGCAGCAGCGCGCGGGGCAGGTTCACCGGCGGCAGGCCCTCGGCCACCAGCACGGCGATCTGCTTGTCGTCCCCCTCGAACCGGTCGATCGTGAGCGGGTGGCTCATGGCCAGCCTCCTGCGTCCGTGCGTCGGCGGGTCGTCCTCCGGCCCGGGGGCTCCGTCCCCGGCACCGGCCCGGGTGGGCTCAGCCCCGGGGCCTGGGGCGCTGGGCCACGGTACTGGCCGGCGCGTTGGAGTCGTCGCTGTCGAGATCGCGGAGCCGGCGGCTCCTGATCACCACGGCGTTGCCGGTGCCGCCGCTGCCGCCGGCCTTGCCCGACTTCAGCGGGAACTCGTCGGTCGTGTCGGCCTCGACCGCGAAGAGCTTCTTGGGCCGGAACCCCTTCAGGTTCCAGACCTCGATGGCCAGCCGGTCCCCCGGCTTCCATTCGACCTCGAAGGGCTGGTCCGACCACGACGCCGTCAGCTCGCTCTGGCCCGGGATCACGATCCGCTCTCCGAACGGCTTGCTGGTCCAGATCAGCAGGTCGGCGCCGCCGTCGTCGCTGCGGCGCACGACGCGGGTCAGCAGGCTCAGCGGCTTGTTCGCCGGCAGGCCCACCGGGTCGATCTCGACCTTGTTGACCTTCACCTCGAAGACGCCGGGATCCTTCGCCGAGCCCGAGAGCAGCAGGTCGCTGACCTGCTGCTTGATCGCGTCGCGCACCGCCTCGCCGTCGCCCATGTCCTCGGAGGCCAGGCCGATCAGCTTGGCCACGAGCGGGTGGTCGCTGAGCTCCCAGCCGCCCAGTCCGGCACCGCCGCCGGCCAGGAGCATCAGCACCAGCTTGATCTTGGCGGCCAGGCCGCCCAGCAATCCCCCGTCACGCTTGGACTTGCCCATGATTGGCGTCGCTCCCAGGTTCCGAACTGCAAGGGCCGGCCCGCTCGCGGCGGCCCGGTCGCGCCCTGGGCGCGGCCGGACCCGCCCGGGGGTGCCGGAGGGTGGCTTGCCCTCGGGCCCGATCCGCCCCACCGAACGCCCGGTCCGCGATCCCCGGAGCCGGGACCGGTGCGCAGGCGCACGGGGTCCCCGGACCGAGGGCCATCACGGGCCGGCGGCGGGCCGATCGAGTCGCGGTCGGAAGCTGGGGGAGTGCAGTTCAGAAGGGTGCGCGCTCGGCGTCCGAGGAAGGCCCCGGCGTTGTACCAGACTCGACCGGACGGTCAAGGCCGGTCGGGGCCCCCCGCGCGGCGGTCACTCGATCTCGAGGACCTTGCCCTCGTCGGTGATCTTCAGCTCCCGCACCTTGCCGCGGTCGTTCGTGCCCCGGATCTCGTAGGCCGGGCGGCCGTCGACCGTGCCGACCCACGCCTGCGAGAACTCCACGCCGGGAAGCTGCTCGCGGGCCACCTTCAGCACCGGCGCGGGAATCTCCCCCAGCGCGATCGGCTTCTCGTCCTCGACGCGCTCCGAGCCGCAGCCCACCACGCTGGCGGCGACGATCGGCAGCAGGAACAGCAGGGTCCGCAGGCGGGTGCTGGCGGTCATGGGGCGGGGCTCCCGGTGGGCATTGGATCGGATCGGAGCGGGTTCGGATGGCGGCGGGCCACGGCCGCGGGGGCTCAGTAGTCGTCGGGGATCGGCTCGCCGCCGGCCCGGGTCGAGAGGGCCTCGTAGAGCGGGACGTTCATCTTGGTCCAGAGCCAGGCGACGTGGCCATCGGCGAAGACGAACAGGACGCCCTTGCCGTGGCCGCTGTGGAACATGTTCACGTCGGAGCGGTAGTCCCCCGGTCCGACCCCCTCGCCGGAGTGGCCCAGGATCATGCCCGCGCCCGGCTCGACCCGGGGCCGGCCGACCGTCGCCCCCGCCGGCGGCGCCAGGGTCGCCCCGGTCACCGAGCCGACCCAGGTGGCCTCGGCCAGCCGGTGCGCCCGCTCGCCCACGGCCAGCGTGTGCGACAGGCCGTCGAGCACGTCGGCGGGGCCCACCGAGCTGTTGCGGTAGTACATGCCGTCGCCGTCGACCCCCGGCTCGCCGCGGCCGAACATCCCGACGTAGTTCGAGGCCGCGACCTGGCAGATCTTGTCCCCGGGGCGCGGCCAGTCGCGGTGCTTCTCGGGGGTGTACTGCGCCCAGATCAAGGGGTCGACCCGGTCGCTGGGGCAGAGGTAGGAGGCGACCAGGAACGACCGGCCGGTGCGGTTGGATGGCTCCTCGATGCCGAGGTCGAAGTTCAGGGTCGCGTAGGCGGAGCCCTGTTCGAGCGGCGGCAGAATCATGCTCGCCCAGCCCCAGCCCGGCCCGAGCTCCTTCTTCTTGAACCAGGTCGAGACGTAGCCCGGCGGGAACACACCGTGGCCGTCCTGGTAGATCGCCAGCGCCAGGCCGATCTGCTTGAGGTTGTTGCTGCACTGGGCGCGGCGGGCGGCCTCGCGGGCGCTCTGCACGGCCGGCAGCA
>CAZUZD010000049.1:0-25687 GCA_964624465.1 uncultured Isosphaeraceae bacterium | reverse complement strand
CGGCGACGCGACGGCCGCCGGGCTGCTCGACCGCCTGGCGTTCCTGCGCGCCGCCATGCCCGAGGTCGGCCTGCCCGGCTTCGACGTCGGGGACCTGGCCGAGGTGGTGACCCAGGCGTGCGCCGGCCGCCGCACCATCGACGAGGTCCGCCGGGTCCCCCTGGGCCCCCTGCTCCGCGGCCGCCTGAGCTTCGAGCTGGGCCGGCTCCTCGACGAGCACGCCCCCGAGGTCCTGGCCGTGCCCAGCGGCAACCGCCACGGCCTGACCTACGAGCCCGGCCGGCCCCCGGTGCTCGCCGTCCGGCTCCAGGAACTGTTCGGCCTGCACGACACCCCCCGGCTGGCCGGCGGCCGCGTGCCCGTGCTGCTGCACCTGCTGGGACCGAACTTCCGCCCGGTCCAGGTCACCGACGACCTGCGGAGCTTCTGGACGACCACCTACATCCAGGTCCGCAAGGACCTCCGCAACCGCTACCCCAAGCACTCGTGGCCCGAGGACCCCTGGACCGCCCGCGCCGAGGCCAAGGGGGGCCGCCGCCCCGGCCGCTGAGCGGTCCGAGACCGGCTCCTGCGTCCGGCTCCGGGCCCGACCCACCCGATCGGAACGACCGTGGCCTCCCCCATCACCGCGGGAGGCCAACCCGGCCCATCCTGGGGCCGGGAGAGCACGCTCTGCTCCGGGTTGCGGTCGCCCTGGTGTAGCCGGGAGCTGACAGCCGGCCCAGCTCCCCCCGTCTGCCGGCGCCGAGGCACCGGCGGACGGATCCATCGGGGCCAGGCTCACCGATGGGTTCCGGCCATTCAAGGAAAAACGGCCCTGGATATCGGAGAGTGTCGCTTTTTTGAGACAGGTCGGCGCGTCGATCCGGAAGAATCCGCGAAATCCTGCGGGTCGTCGGCCCGTGCCCGCCCGGGGTTTCGGCCGGATCAGGCGGTCCGCCCGACGCGACCGGGGGCCCGGGAATGCTCGACGGCGGGCCTTCGGCCGGCTAGACTGCCTGATGGAGAACGGTTCAACATCCCGGCCCTCCGCCCCCGATTCCCGGCCCGCCGGGACGGACAGAGCCCGGCGCCCCGCACGGAAGTCGGGCGCCCGTCGTAGGAACCCGGGATGCCGCGTTCGAGAGCCTCCCGACCCGAGGAGCGGCCGGACTGATGACGTTCACTTTCCCGATCGGGCGGCGGACCCTGCACGGCAACGGACCTGGCCTGGCGCTGGCCCTCGGCCTGCTCGCCGGCACCGCCGGCCCGGCCCCCGCCCTGGCCGACGATCCGGCCCCGGCCGCCCCGCTGGGGGGCGACGCCGAGGCGGTCGCCTTCCGGGACCAGGTCGTCCCGCTGCTCCAGCGCTACTGCGTGGGGTGCCACGGCGGCGAGAAGGTCAAGGGCGGCGTGAACCTGACCCGCTACGCCGACGTCGACGCCGTGCGCCGCGACCGCAAGGCGTGGGAGAAGGTCCTCGAGAACGTCGACAGCGGTGCCATGCCGCCCGAGGGCAGCGACGCGCCCACGCCTGAAGAACTCCAGCGGCTGACCAACTGGATTGAGGCGGTCGTCTCCAAGGCCGACTGCGACCTGGCCGAGCCCGGCCGCGTGACCATGCGGCGGCTCAACCGCGCCGAGTACAACAACACCGTCCGCGACCTGCTGGGCGTCGACTTCCGCCCGGCCGACGACTTCCCGCTCGACGACGTCGGCTACGGCTTCGACAACATCGGCGACGTGCTGACCCTGCCGCCGCTGCTGATGGAGAAGTACCTCAACGCCGCCGAGCAGATCACCGCGCGGGCCATCGTCACGCCCGTGGTCGTCCAGGCCCCGACCCGCACCTGGCCCGGCAAGGACCTGCAGGGTGGCGAGCCGTACGGGGACCGGGGCGCGAAGGCCCTCTACAGCAACGGGACCCTGGGCGCGGAGCAGGACTTCCCGCGCGACGGCCAGTTCCGCGTCCGGGTGCAGGCCTTCGGGCACCAGGGGGGCGGCCAGCCCGTCAAGATGGGCCTGCTCGTCGACGGCAAGCCGATCCGCTCGTTCGACGTCAAGGCGATCGAGGGCGAGCCGGGCACCTACGAGGCCGAGATCAAGGTCGCCCAGGGGCGGCACTCCCTCGGCCTCGCCTTCCTGAACGACTTCTTCGACGCGAAGCAGAAGGACGAATCGCGGCGCGACCGCAACCTGATCGTGCAGAGCCTGGAGGTCGTGCCCCCGGCCACCGCCCCGCTCTGGCGGCTGGGCCGCTTCGGCGTGAAGGACTTCCGCGGCGGTCAGCGCCAGGGCGACGTCCGCACCCTCGCCTCCACCGACGGCGAGGTGACGGCGAAACTCGACCTGCCCTCCGAGGAGCGGGCCCTGGTGATCATCCGCGCCCACGGCGATCAGGCCGGCCCCGAGCCGGTCAAGATGGCCGTGCGGATCGACGGCAAGGAAGTGACCCAGGTCGATGTGCCCGCCAGCGCCGCCGAGCCCGGCCGCTACGAGGTGACTCTTGACCTGCCCGCCGGCTCGCACGAGATCGGCCTGGCCCTGCTCAACGACTACTACCAGCCCGATGCCCCGGACCCGAAGGATCGCGGCGACCGCAACCTGCACGTCGGCGGCCTGGAGGTGTACGGTCCGAAGCCGGGCGCCCTGCCCGAGTCGCACACGCAGCTGATCACGAAGACCCCGCGCAACTACAGCCAGTGGCGCGACACGGCCCGCGAGATCCTGCACCCGTTCCTGGAGCGGGCCTACCGCCGCACCGTCCGCGCCGAGGAGGTCGACAAGCTGATCGGCCTGGTCGAGCTGGTCCGCGCCGACGGCGAGTCGTTCGAGCGCGGGATCCAACTCGCCGTGACCGCCGCCCTGATCAACCCGCACTTCCTCTACCGGGTCGAGGTCGACCGCCGCGACTTCGAGGGCAAGCCCAGCGGCCCGGCCCGCAAGCTCAACGACTTCGAGCTGGCCAGCCGCCTGAGCTACTTCCTCTGGAGCAGCATGCCCGACGCCGAGCTCCTGAAGCTCGCCCGCGACAAGAAGCTCAACGACGACGCGGTGCTCGAGGCCCAGGTGCGGCGGATGCTCGCGCACAAGAAGGCGACGGCGCTGGTCGAGAACTTCGCCGACCAGTGGCTCACGCTCCGCAACCTCAAGAACGTGAACCCCGACCCGAACAAGTTCCGCGACTTCAGCACCAAGCTCCGCGACGATATGCAGCGCGAGACCGAGCTGTGCTTCGAGGCGATCCTCAAGGACGACCGGAGCATCCTGGAGCTGCTCGACGCCGACTACACGTTTCTGAACGAGCGGCTCGCCAAGCACTACGGCGTGGAGGGCATCAAGGGGAACCACTTTCGCAAGGTGGACCTGCCCGCCGACAGCCCCCGCGGCGGCATCCTGACGCAGGCCAGCGTGCTGACGGTCACGTCGAACCCGGGCCGGACCTCGCCGGTGAAGCGCGGGAAGTGGATCCTGGAGCAGGTGCTCGGCACCCCGCCCCCGCCCCCGCCGCCCGACGTGCCCGAGCTCAAGGAGGGGGCCGAGCTGAAGGGGACGCTGCGGCAGCGGATGGAGCAGCACCGCTCCAACCCTTCGTGCGCCACCTGCCACAGCAAGATGGACCCGCTGGGCTTCGGCTTCGAGAACTTCGACGCCGTGGGCCGCTGGCGGACCGAGGACGGTGGCGACCCGATCGACCCCTCGGGCGAGCTGCCCAGCGGCGAGAAGTTCGCCGGCGTCGATGAGCTCAAGACGATGCTCCTGACCACCCGATCGGAGCAGTTCACCCGGAACCTCTCCGAGAAGCTGCTGACCTACGCGCTCGGGCGCGGGCTGGAGTACTATGACGCCTGCGCCGCCGACACGATCGCGGCGCAGGTGGCGGCCGACGGGCACAAGTTCTCGCGGCTGGTGGTCGAAATTGTCCGCAGTGAGCCGTTCCGCAAACGGACCAGGGACCTGCCGCTCCAGGCGGCCAACGGGGGCAAGCCATGAGCCGACCGGACTACCGCTTCGGGATCACCTCGCCGGGCATCTCGCGCCGGACCGCCCTGCGGGGCCTGGGCACCGCGCTGGCCCTGCCCTGGCTCGAGGCCATGACCCCCGCGCCCGGCCGCTCGGCCGCCGCCGCCACGGCCGCCGCCGGCGCGCCCAAGCGGATGGCGTTCTTCTACGTGCCCAACGGCGTGCACATGGAGTCGTGGACCCCCGCCTCCGAGGGCGCGGGCTTCGACCTGCCCCGCATCCTCCAGCCGCTGGCGCCGTTCCAGGACGACCTGCTCGTGCTGACCGGCCTGACCCAGGACAACGCCCGCGCCAAGGGGGACGGACCCGGCGACCACGCCCGCGCCCTGGCCTGCTTCCTGACCGGCACCCACCCCCGCAAGACCGACGGCGCCAACCTCCAGGCCGGCGTCTCGGTCGACCAGATCGCCGCCCAGAAGCTCGGGCACCTGACCCGCCTGCCCTCGCTGGAACTCGGCATCGACCCCAGCGCCCAGGCCGGCAGCTGCGACTCGGGCTACAGCTGCGCCTACTCGTCGAACATCGCCTGGTCGAGCGAGTCGACCCCGGTGGCCAAGGAGATCAACCCCCGGCTCGTCTTCGAGCGGCTCTTCGGCTCCGGCCCCTCGGGCGGTTCCAGCCGGGCCACGGCCTACCGCCAGAGCATTCTGGACACCGTGGCCGACGACGCCCGCCGGCTCAAGGATCGCCTGGGCGCCGGCGACGGCCGCAAGCTCGACGAGTACCTGACCAGCGTCCGCGAGCTCGAGCGCCGGGTGGCCATGGCGGGCAAGCCGATCCAGAGCCCCGAGGGGTACGTCCCCCCCAGCGGGATGCCCAAGGACTACGCCGAGCACTGCAAGCTGATGATGGACATGCTCGCCCTGGCCTTCCAGGCCGACGTCACCCGCATCGGCACCTTCGTCTTCGGCAACGAGGGCTCGAACCGCAGCTACCGCGAGCTGGAGGTGACCGACGGCCACCACGAGCTCTCGCACCACGGTGGCAGCGCCGAGAAGCACGAGAAGATCCAGAAGATCAACGTCTTCCACATGGAGCAGTTCGCCTACCTGGTGGCGAAGCTCAAGGGCATGAAGGAGGGGGACGGCTCGGTCCTCGACCACTCCATGCTCGTCTACGGCAGCGGCATCGGCGACGGCAACCGCCACAACCACGACGACCTGCCGGTGCTCCTGGTCGGCAGCGGCCAGGGCACGATCAAGCCGGGCCGGCACGTGAAGTACGCCAGCAACACGCCGCTGAACAACCTGTACCTCTCGCTGCTCGACCGCTTCGACAGCGGCGTGCCCGTGCTCGGCGACAGCAAGGGCCGGCTCGAAGGCCTGGAGAGCTGAGGCCCGAGCCGCCCGCATACCCCCGAGATCTCGCCCGAGGCCGTCGCCCCCCGCGACGGCCTCGCGGCATTCCGGGCCCGCGCGCCCGGCGACCGGCATTGACAGCTCTGCGAGATCGTCATAGAGAACTCTTGCCAGTGGGACCGAACCTTTCCCCCCGACGGTGCCCGTCGGCCGGTCCCGCGCCCTGTCCCGACCGGCCCAGCCGAGGCGGCCCGCGATGGCGATGATCTCGTACGCCCAGAACGCCGAAGACGTGCTCCTGAACCGGGCGTTCCCCGAGGGGACCGGCTTCTTCATCGACGTCGGGGCCTGCGACCCGGTGATCGACTCGGTCACGAAGCACTTCTCGAACCGCGGCTGGCGCGGGATCAACATCGAGCCGCAGCCGGCGGTCTTCGCCCGCGTCTGCGCCGACCGGCCCCGCGACATCAACCTGAACGTGGGCATCGCCGACCGGCCGGGCACGCTCCCCTTCTACGAGGCCCCCGAGGCCCCGGGCTGGTCGACCTTCTCCGCCGAGCAGGCCGAGGGCCTGAGGCGCCAGGGGCGCCGGGTGGTCGAGCGGTCGGTGCCGATCCTGACCCTGGCCGAGGTCTGCGAGCGGTACGTCGACGGCCCGATCGACTTCCTCAAGATCGATGCCGAGCAGCTCGAGCTGGCGGTGATCCAGGGGGCCGACTGGTCGCGATGGCGGCCCCGGGTGCTGGTCATCGAGCGCTACGGCTCGGAGCAGTGGCACCCGCTGCTGGAGGCGGCCGACTACCGGTTCGCCCTCTGCGACGGGATCAACCACGTCTACGTGCGCTCGGAGGATCGGGCCCTGCTGCCGGTGCTCAGCCTGCCCGCGCACGTGGGGGACGAGTTCGTGCCTCACCGGTATCGCGCGGAGATCGAGGCCCTGGAGCGCCGGCTGGCCGGGTGCGAGGGCGTGGGCCCGACGTCCCTCCGCCTGGCGCGGCGGCTCAGCGGCCTGGCCCGCCGCCACCCCCGCCTGGCCGCCCTGGCGCGTCGCGCCCTGCGGTCGGCCGGCTGACCCCGGGCCGGCCGGGCGCTGCTAGAATGCCGGTCCGTGGGCCCGGCTCCGGTCCGATGGGGGACCGGCCCCGTGGCGGCCCCTCGCACGGAACCGGACGACGCCAACGATGCCACACCTCTCCCCCTGGCTGGGTGCGCTGCTCGGCCTGCTGGCCCCTCCCCAGGACGCTCCCGCCCCGGCGACGCCCCTCGGCGACCGGACGTTCGTCGCCTGGGTCGCGCCGGCGAACCTGATTCAGAAGGGCGGCAGCGTGCTGTCGCTCGACGACGGCGAGGGTCACTTCGACGGCCTCGTCTTCGGTGAGCTGGCCCCCGCGCGCTGGATGGCCGGCAGCGACCTGTACCGCCGCACCCGCCGCGACCAGGCCGGCGTGCCCGCCGAGACCGCCGGCCCCGACACGTTCGTGAAGCTGGCGCTGGTCTATCGCGGCAAGTCGGTGACGCTCTCCCGCGACGGGGTCGTGATCTCGTCGCACGCGATCGAGTCGCCGCAAACCTTCGACGACCAGGCCGCGCTGTTCGTCGGACCCCGGCACCAGGGCAACAGCGACGTCTTCCAGGGCCGCATCGAGGACCTGCGGATCTATGACCGGGCGCTTGATGCCGCCGAGCTCGCGGCGCTGAAGCCGGACGATCCCGCCGGCCCGAAGCCCTGGGCCTGGTTCCCGTTCGACGGCGAGCGGGCCGCCGACCGCACCGGCCGCTTCGCCGGCGTGTTCCTGGCCCCCGGCGCCACCGTGGCCGACGGCCGGCTCGTGCTCGACGGCCCGCGCGCGGCGCTGATTGCCACGCCCACCGAGGCCGACCTGGCGGCATTCCGGCCGCGGGCGAAGCCCCCTTCAATCAGCGAGGCCCCCGAGCTGCCGGCCGACCTGGCCGTGGTGCGGCGGTTCCGCAACCACCTGCTCGCCGACCCGCACCGGCCGACGTACCACTTCGTGATGCCCGAAGACCTGGCCATGCCGTTCGACCCCAACGGCGCCATCTTCTGGAAGGGCCGCTACCACCTGTTCTACATCTACCAGGAGGGGGACACCGCCCGCCCCGGCCGCAAGCCGCGCGGGCCTCGCGAGCACGTCTTCGGCCACGTTTCCAGCGTCGACCTCGTGCACTGGCGGCAGCATCCCACGCCGCTGTACCCGACGGATGTGAGCGTCGACCGCGGCATGTTCAGCGGCAACTGCTTCGTGAACAAGAAGGGCGAGGCGACCATGCTCTTCCACGGCGTGGGTGCCGGCAACTGCATCCTGACCAGCACCGACGAGACGCTCGATGTCTGGACTCGCCTGCCCTCGAACCCGATCGTGCCCATCCCGGGCGCCGACAAGCCGTACACCTCGTGGGACCCCCACGGCTGGCTCGAAGGTCAGACCTACTACGCCGTCTTCGGCGGCATCCCCGGCAACAACCCCAAGCCGCCGGCGGTCTTCAAGGCCGACACGCTCGACCGCTGGACGTACGTCGGCCCGTTCCTGCACCACGACCTGCCCGGCGTGGGGCCCGAGGAGGACATCTCGTGCCCCGACTTCTTCGAGCTCGGCGGCAAGCGCGTGCTGATCTGCATCGCGCACAACCGGGGGGCCCGCTACTACGTCGGCGACTGGGTCAACGAGCAGTTCGTGCCCGAGGTCCACGAGCGGATGAGCTGGTCGGACAACCTGTACTTCGCCCCCGAGACCCTGCTCGCCCCCGACGGCCGCCGCATCCTCTGGGCCTGGATCTTCGACCGCCGCCCCGACGCCACCCAGCGCGCCAGCGGCTGGTCGGGCACTTATGCCCTGCCCCGCGAGATCACGCTCGGCCCCGACAATCGCCTGCGGTTCCGGCCCCTGCGCGAGCTGAAGCAACTGCGCCACGACGCCCAGCAGCTCGACCCGCTCACGGTGCCGGCCGACGGCGAGGTGGTGCTCGATTCGATCGCGGGGAACACCATCGAGCTGGAGCTGACGATCGACCCCGGCGAGGCGCAGCGCGTCGGCGTGCGCGTGGCCCGCTCCCCCGACCGTGCCGAGGAGACGGCGATCGTCGTCGACCGGGCCGACAACACCCTCAAGATTGACACCCGCAAGGCGAGCCTGGGCGAGGGCCCGAAGGGCGTCGAGGCGGGCCCCTATGCGCCCGAGCCTGGCCAGCCGATCGTGCTCCGCATCTTCGTCGACCGCAGCGTCGTCGAGGCCTTCGCCGACGACCGTCAAGCCGTCGTCCGCCACGTGTACCCCACCCGCCCCGACAGCCTGGGCGTTTCCGTCTTCGCCGAGGGGGGCGCGGCCAAGGTTCAGCGTGTCCGGGCCTGGAAGCTGGCGCCGAGCAACCCGTACTGACGAAGAGCCGAGGCTTGAAGCGCCGGCGAATGACCACGGGGCGGCCTCCCGACTGGTGGGAGGCCGCCCCGTGGGGTTTGATCGGTGGCGGCGCGGCGGCGGTCAGAGGCCGGACGTCGACGGGCCTTCGAGCGCGGGCAGCGCCGGCGGCAGGAGGTCGTCGGGGAGGTCGGGCATCGGGGGCGGCGGTGGCGGGGTCAGGCCGCCGGGGGCGGGACGAGCGGAGGGGGTCGCGGCGCGGCGTGTGGTCGTACCCGGGGCCGGGGCGGTCGTCACCGGGCGACGCGCGACGGTGCCGAGCGCGGAAGCGGGGGTCGCCGGCGCGGGCCGCGCGGGCGGATCGATGGCGATGGCGCCGTCTGGCACGGGGGGAGCGGGTACCGGGGTGAGGGCGTTGGGGTCGTCGAAGTCGCCGCTGCGGACGGCGACCGAGGGCTCGACCTCCGCCGGCGCGGCCTCGACGACGCGGGGGGCGGATTCGAGCCGGCCGAGCGCGGCCGTGGCGGCCGAGCGGACGCGGGCCTTGCGGTCGTGGATCGAGGTGTACTGCAGCATGGCCCCGGCGCGGGGGTCGCCGATGGCCCCCAGGGCCCAGGCGCTGGCCTCGCGCACGTCGGGGTCCTCGTCGTTGCGGAGCCGGTCCAGCAGCGGAGTCACCGCGCGGGCGTCGCCGATCTTGCCGAGGGTCAACGCGCCGTCACGGCGGCTGTTGTCGTGCCGGCTGGCGAGCCGGCCGACGGCGTTGTTCACCGGGTCGACGACGACCGTCTCGGGCTCCTGCCGGAACCGCTGCGGCTCGCGCACCACCACCGTCGGCGGCACCGGCGGCTCGACGATCACGACCGGCGGCGGCACCGGCTCGTAGACGATCACCGGCGGCGGCGGGGGCGGCGGCGAGCCGAAGAAGAAGCTGAAGAACGGGGCCCCCACGCCGACGGTCACCGGCGGCGGTGGCGGCGCGAAGTAGTAATCCTGCTCGATGATCACGTTCCGCGGCCCGAAGGCCGGCGGCGGCGGGCCGAAGCCGCCGAAGCTGTGGTACGACGCCCGCCGCTCGAACGAGGCGCCGCCGGGTCGCTGGATCGAGACATCCCGCTCGGCGTACCCAGGGCCGCGGCTGACCGACGCCTGGCGCTCGTAGGTGCCGTCGGGCCGGTCGATGCGGACGCTCCGGCTCGCGCCGTCGGGGCCGCGCTGGACGGCGATCTCGCGGTGGTACGTGTTGCCGCCCGGCCCGGTGGCCGTGTAGCTGCGGCTGGCGCCGTCGGGGCCGCGATACGTCTGGACCTGACGGCTCCCCCCCGCCGGCCCCTGCCGCGTGGCCGTGGCCGACCGGGCGCCGCCGCCGGGCCCGCGCTGGGCCTGCACGTTCCGCTCGACCGAGCGGCCCGCGGGCCCGGTCACCTTGGTGTCGGCGCTCACCGTCTGGGCCTGCGCCGGCGTGCCGGCCCCGCCGGCCAGGCAGGCGCCCAGGACCAGGGCCCCGCCGATCAGGATCCGGGTCGTCCGGTGCCGCCGTCGTGTTCGCTTCCGCATGTGGACCCGCGCTCCCTCGTCGGGCGTCGGGCAGGCTGCCGCGGTCCGTCCCACCGGCATCGGACCCGCGAGCCTGCCCCAACGCGGTCGGAATTGTGCGGCGATCGCCCGGTTTTGGAAAGGCCAGTCATCAACATCGGCCTTCGGGTCGAGCCCGCTCGACCCAACCCGCCCGGCCGTCGCGATTCCGCCAGGGCCCGCCCGTTCGCCCCGGGCGCGGGCCCCCGCCGTCAGCGTCCCTTGCGCTTCCCCTTCCCCTTGCCTCGACCCTTGGCCGGCTTGGCGCGGCTGGACTTCTTGGGGCCACGGCCGCCGCCGATCTTGGGGCGCGGGCGGCTCGAACGGCCGAGCTCGGGGGGCAGGCCGGCCAGCGAGACGCGGGGCACGCGGGTGGACCGGCCGGCCGGGGCGGTCGTGCGCGAGGGGGGGAGATTCGCCTCGGGGTGATCGGCGGGCAGCAGCGCCAGCTCGCGACGGTCGACATCCACCCGGGCGACCACGACCTCCAGGCGGTCGCCCAGCCGGTAGCGGCGGCCGGCGGAGCGACCGACGAGGGTGTGGGTCCCCTCCTCCAGGTAGTAGTAGTCGTCGGCCAGGCTGGTGACGTGGACGAGGCCCTCGACGGGCAGCTCGACGAGCTGGCAGAACAGGCCGAAGTCCTCGACGCCGATGATCATGGCGTGGAACGTCTCGCCGATGCGCGTCTCGAGGTGCGTGAGCAGCTTGATCTTGATCAGCTCGCGCTCGGCCAGCTCGGCGCGCTTCTCGGTGCGGGTGCAGTGCTCGCCCAGCACGTGCAGCTCGTCGAGGTCGGAGCGCGGCACGCGGCCGGCGATGACGGCGGCAATCTGGCGGTGGACCTGGAGGTCGGGGTAGCGGCGGATCGGCGAGGTGAAGTGGCAGTAGTCCTCGCTGGCCAGCGCGTAGTGGCCGGCGTGCTCGGGGGAATAGACGGCCTGCTTCAGGCTCCGCAGCAGGCCGTAGTGCACGGCGTAGCGCTCGGGCTTGCCGTCGGAGGCCTTGAGCACGCGCTGGAGCTCGAAGCGGCTGAGGGCCTGCTCGATGGGGTAGCCCAGGGTGCGGGCGAACTCGGCGAACTGCCGGAGCTTGCTTGGCTCGGGGTCGGCGTGGGTGCGGCGGAGGAAGCCGATCTTGCGCGCGGTGAGCTGCTCGGCGACGGCCTCGTTGGCCGCGAGCATGAACTCCTCGATGACCTGGTGGCTCTCGTCGTCGGGCGCCAGGTGGGCGCCACTGACCTGCCCTTGGTCGTCGAGCTCGACCTCGACCTCGGGCATGACCAGTTCGAGGGCCCCGCGGGCGAACCTTCGCTTGCGGAGGATGCGGGCGAGCTCGAGCATGCGCCCGAGCAGGTCGCGGACCTCGGGGGTCACGTTGGGGACGGGATGCCCCTGCGGGTCGTTCATGACGGCCATCGCCTGCTCGTAGCTGAAGCGGCGATCGACGCGGATGGCCGAGCGCGCCAGCTCGACGTCGGTGCGGCGGCCCTCGGCGTCGAACTGCATGAGCACGCTCATCGTGTACCGGGTCTTCCCCTCCTGGAGGCTGGCCAGGCTGTTGGAGAGGACCTCGGGGAGCATGGGGATGACGCGGTCGGGCAGGTACACGCTGGTGCCGCGCTTGCGGGCCTCGCTGTCGAGCGCGGAGTTCACCGGCACGAAGTGCGAGACGTCGGCGATGTGCACCGTGAGGTTCCAGAACCCCTTGGCATCGTGGCTCAGGCTGATGGCGTCGTCGAAGTCGCGGGCGGTGGCCGGGTCGATGGTGACGGTGAGCACGTCCCGCAGGTCGGTGCGGTCGCCGAGGGTGTCCTCGTCGAAGCGTTTGGCCTGCTCGCGGGCCTCGAGCAGGATCTCGTCGTCGAAGTGGTCGGGGATGCCGAAGGCGCGGATCACGGTGAGGGTGTCGACGCCGGGCTGCCCGCGCTCGCCGAGGACCTCGGTGAGCACCGCCTCGCCCAGCCGGGCGGGGGTCGGGTAGCGGACCATCTCGATGGTCACCTTCTCGCCCGGCTTGGCGCCCTTGGCGCCGGGGTCGCCGACGCTGATGGGGGCGTGGAAGGTGGTGCCGTCGACCTTGACGAACCCCTCGCCGTCCTCCTCGAAGTAGGTGCCGACGAACAGGCCCGAGGCGCGGGCGACGACCTTGATGATCGCCCCCTCGGGGTTGGCGCCCTTGATCTTCGAGCGTTTGGTGATCTTGACGGCCACCTCGTCGCCGGTGGAGGCGTCGCCGGCGGCCTCGGCGGAGATGTAGATGTCCTGATCGCGCTGGCCCTTGGGGGCGCCCTGGGGCCTGACGAAGCCGAAGCCCTTGGAGGTGCGCCGGAAGGTGCCCACCACGGTGCCGACCTTGACCGCCGGCTTGCTCAGCGTCTTGTCCTTGGCGATGTCGAGCTTGCCCTCGCGGATCAGGCGCTTGAGGGTGCGGCGGAACTCGATGAACTGCTCGGGGTCGATCTCGAGGCGTTTGGCCAGGGCCTTGGCGGTGGACGGTCGGGCGTCGTCGCGGCCGAAGTAGCCCAGGATGCGGTCGGTGTGTTCGTCCATCGGGGGGCCCTCGGCCGCGAGTCAGGTCGATGCGGAGCGGGATCGGTCGGTTGGGCGTCGGCGTGCCCAGGGCGAATCCGGACCGCGCCACCAGCCTCCATTGTGCAGCGCCGGTGCCGTGGCCGCGATCCCACAACGGCGGCGGCCAGGTCGGGCGGCCGGGAGGGGCCTGGTCAAAATCGTCAAAATCGGCACAATAGCGGAATTGGATCCCGGCATGCCGGGACCGACGGAGACTTGCAGTCGGGGCAGGGGCGGCGATCGGCGCCGTGGTGGGGCGGGTCGGGGGAGCAGTTCCCCGGCCGGCGCGGCCACGGACCGGCGTGGCCCGCAGGCGACGGTGGTGGAGCCGGCGCGGCCCGAAGGCTCGGAGGCCGCACGCACGATGCCGCTCTCGCTGCCGAAGCCCAGGCTGGGCGTCCGCCAGTTCGTGACCCGCCGGCCCGCGTGGACGGTGCTCGCCTGGTTGATCCTCACCGGCCTGGTCGCGGCCCTGGCGCCCGACCTGACGAAGCTGGCCGCCGAGGGCCAGGCCGGGTTGATCCCCGAGAACGCCGAGAGCGCCCGCGCCGCCGGCCTGCTCCGCGAGCTCTGGCCCGACCAGTGGTTCGAATCCCTGGCGCTGGTCGCCCTGCACCGCCCCGAGGGCCTGACGGACGCCGACGCCGGGTACGCCCGCGCCCTGGAACGTCGGCTCGGGGCCCGCGATCGGCCCGAGATCGTCCTGCGCGTGCTCGGGCCGGGCGCGACACCCGAGATCGCCGAGCGCCTGGTCAGCCGCGATGGCACCCTGCGGCTGGTGCTCGTGCCGCTGAGCCAGTCGTTCGTGGCGCCGGTGACCCAGCGCGCCGTCGGGCAGCTCGAGGCGATGGGGGCCGAGGTCGCGCCCCCGCCCGGCCTCTCGGTGCGCTGGAGCGGCGACGCGGTCATCGGCCGCGGCTACATGGAGGACGTGCAGACCTCGCTCGACCGCGCGGCGCTGGCCACCGTGTTCCTGCTGCTGGCCGTGCTCCTGGTCGTGTACCGCTCCCCCCTGCTCGCCCTGGTGCCGCTGGCGACCATCGGCATCGGCGTGGTGCTCTCGCGCGGGGCGCTGGGCTGGCTGGCGGTGGCCGGGTGGGAGGTGTCGCCGCTGGTCGAGCTGTTCCTGATCGTGATCCTCTTCGGCTGCGGCACCGACTTCTGCCTCCTGATCTCGTGGCGGTTCGGTGAGCACTGGAATGCCGCCAACCCGGCTGGCGCCATGCGCACGGCCCTGCGGCACTCGACCGAGCCGCTGCTGACCTCGGCCGGCACCGTCATGGTCGGCCTGCTGCTGATGGGCACGACCCAGTTCAAGCTCTTTTCCAGCACGGGCCCGAGCGTGGCGCTGGGGCTGGCGATCACCCTGGCGGCCTGCCTGACCCTGACGCCGGCGCTCCTGATCTTGCTGGCGCAGCGGCGGCCGCGGGCGTTCGCCTGGATGACGCGACCCTCCTCGGGCCTCTGGGACGACATCGGCCGCCGCGTGCTCGCCCGGCCCTGGCAGGCGATCGCCCTGGCGCTGCTGGTGATGGTGCCGGTGGGCGTGCTTGGCCTGACCACGAAGTACCTGCAAGACCTCCTCAGCGAGATGCGCGGCGACGAGCCGCCGGTCCAGACGTTCCGGCTGGTGGCCGAGAAGTTCGGCCCCGGTACGGTGGCACCGCTGACGGTGCTGGTGCGGGCCGACGCCGACCTGCGCAGCTCTGACGGCCTGGCGCTGATCGACGACCTGAGCCGGCTGCTGGCTCGCCAGCGCCGGCTGGTCGAGGTGCGGTCGGCCACCCAGCCGCTGGGCAGTACGGCGCCGCTGGAGCCGGCGCGGCTCTCGGCGCGGCTGGGCACGGTCAACGACGGCTTCGGGCAGATCGCCGACGGTGCGCAGCGGCTCCAGAAGGGCCTGCTCGAGGGCGCCGCCCGGCTCGACCTGGTCCAGCGGATCCGCCGCTACACCGGCGTCGACCTCACCGCCACCCCGGGGGCCAACGGCCAGGCGATCGCGAAGAACCTCTCGCAGGCCACCGCCGCCATGTTCGGCGGCAAGCCCGCGACCCCGCCGGCCCCTGCCCCGGCCCCCGCACCGCCGGCCGGCCCGGGGGCGCCGGAGTCGGCCGCGACGGGGG
The DNA here is from genome assembly GCA_964624465.1 of uncultured Isosphaeraceae bacterium. Lineage (GTDB taxonomy): Bacteria > Planctomycetota > Planctomycetia > Isosphaerales > Isosphaeraceae > CAZUZD01. Next base: position 10,745 of record CAZUZD010000049.1, on the reverse strand, counting down.
ACAAGGCCGCCGACCCGATCGAGGCGATGCGCCGCGAGCTGGTGCTGGCCGCCGACGGCGCCGGCCAGATCGCCGCCGGGTCGACCCGGGCCCGCAAGGAGGTCTCGGCCATCCTCGACGACCCGGTCGGCCGCCGGGCGCTCGACCGGCTGCTGATCACCCGGGCCACGATCCGCGACTACCCCGACCTCCAGCGCAGCCTCGACACCTACATCTCCCCCGACGGCCGGCTGGCGCGCTTCGACCTGATCCAGGCCGATCGGCTGTTCTCGACCGAGGCCATGCGCCAGGTCAACTCGCTGCGGCGCCGGATCCGCGAGTTCCTCACCGATCAGGACGAGGTGCCGATCGCCGCCGTGGCCCTGACCGGCAGCAACGCGCAGTCGGCCGACATCTGGGCGATGACGCAGCACGACCAGCGGCAGACCTGGGTGGTGGTGCCCCTGGGCGTGTTCCTGATCCTGCTGCTGACCCTGCGCGACGTCTGGGCCTGTGCCAACCTGGTCGCGACCATGGTGCTGACGTACGCCTTCGCCCTCGGGATCACGCACCTGGTGTTCGTCACCGCGCTGGGGGCCGAGGGGCTCGACTGGAAGGTGCCGCTGTTCCTGTTCGTGCTGCTGGTGGCCGTGGGGGTGGACTACAACATCTTCCTCATGACCCGGCTCCAGCAGGAGGTCAAGGCGCTCGGGCTCAAGGCGGGCATCAACCGCGCGGTGGCCCAGACCGGCGGGCTGATCAGCTCGGCGGCGGCGATCACGGTGTGCAGCTTCGCGGCGTTCCTGTTCTCGCCGCTGGCGTCGCTGCGGCAGCTCGGCTTCGCGCTGATCGTCGGGATCACGGTCGACGCCATGCTCGTGCGGCCGATCCTCGTGCCGTGCGGCCACTGGCTGATCCACCACCGCGTCGAGGGCCGTCGCCGCCGGTCGTCGTTGCTCGCCGCCGCCGGATCCACGACGAGCCCCGCCGGCGCCACGGCCGGCGGTCTGGCCGCCGTGGTGCGGGCCCTCGACTCGTCCACCCCCTAGCCCTCGGGGTCGGCCGCTTGCCGGAGCCCGGCGGGCCCGCTATCCTCGGGCCGTCCTCATAGGACCCGCTGGTCGGCCGATTCCCGGTCCCGCGTCCCGACCCGGGGCGCCTCACCCGCCTCGAACCGCGACATGCCCACGCTCACCCTCCGCCACGTCGGGATGAGTCATCTCATCGAGGGGCTCGATGCGCCCGACCTGGCCAGCGATGCCCTGCTCACCGCGCTCACGGCCCGCTACGGCCCCGCCGTCGCCGTCATGGGCGAGCGCGACCCCGAGACCGACCGCCCCCGCGCCCTGATCGTCGACCGCCGCGCCGCCACCTGGGACGCCCTCTGCGCCGGCCTGCTCGACTGGGTTCGCGACCGCGGATTCGCTTACGGCGCCTGGTCCGACGCCGCCGCCACCCCCGGCCAGCACGCCACCCTGCACTATCACCGCTCCTGACCTGCGCGCTGGTCCGGGGCTATCGGATCCGGGCACCGCGGACGGACCCAGGGCACCCCGGTGGTTCCCCTCCCGTCGGTCGGATGAGCGGAGCGAAATCCGACGGGCTGGAGCCAGGGACGAATTCAAACCTGCCGCAGGAGCCGGATCGGCGCACCGACAGGCGATCGCCTCCGCGACCGTCGGATTTCGCGGTGCTCATCCGACCTCCGGGACTTCGGTCCGGAGCCAGAGCCCGGATCCGGAGGCGTCCGGGATGCTGCTGTGCCCGGGGGCGATCGGGCCCGTGGCCGGCCAGACGCGTCCAGCCGGGAGAGCCGCACCCAGGGCGGCGGGGACACGGGGGAGTTTTCGCACGCGAGCCGCAATAACGGGTCGAGGGCTGCGAATCTGTGTGTGTCCACGGTTTCGCGACCTGAGGAGCGCACCGGACGATCCGAGCCCCGGCCCCCTGGCCCGCCGTCGCAACGGCGTGGGAGTGGCCGTCGTGGGCGGCGAGGCCGGCGTCGTCGGGTCGATCGAGGCCGTGCACCAGAGGCGACGGAGGCCCCCCGGGGGCGCCGGCGCCGTGAATGTGTCTCCGCCCCGACCCCGCCGGTCGCGGGCGGCCCGTCCCCCTCTGGACCGGAGGAATCGCCCCATGCCCCGCTCGCTCCTCTCCCGGATCGGCCTGCCGCTGGCGACCCTGGCCGGCGCCCTCACGTTTGGCGTCGGCGCCCGGGCGCAAGGGCCGCCGCCGACCGAGGCCCCCGACCTGACGATCGACGCCACCACCCGCGCCGCCGTGATCGCCGCGGCCCGCGCGGCGCTCGATCGCGCGTACGTGTTCCCCGAGGTCGCCACGAAGATGGCCGACGACCTCAAGGCCCGCCTGGAGCGCGGCGAGTACGACGCGCTGACCAGCGCCCGCGACTTCGCCGCGAAGGTCACCGAGCATCTGCGGGCGATCAGCCACGACAAGCATCTGCACCTCGATTACCGCCACGAGACGATGGCGGCCGACGAGGGGGGCGACGACGCCGCGCCGCCCGAGCTCCGCGAGCGGATGAAGGCGTTCGCGGCGAAGGTCAACTACGGCTTCGAGCGCGTCGAGCGGCTGCCGGGCAACGTCGGCTACCTGGAGCTGCGCGGGTTCGTGCCGCCCGACCTCGGCGGCGAGACGGCCGCCGCCGCCATGACCTTCCTGGCGCACACCGACGCCCTGATCCTCGACCTCCGCCAGAACGGCGGCGGCGACCCGGCGATGGTCGCGTTCCTCACGACGTACCTCTTCGACGGCGAGCCGGTGCACCTCAACGACCTGTACTTCCGGCCCGACGACAGCACCCGCCAGTGGTGGACCCTGCCCCACGTCCCCGGCCGCCGCTTCGGCCAGGCCAAGCCCGTGTACGTCCTGACCAGCTCGCACACCTTCTCGGCCGGCGAGGAGTTCACCTACAACCTCCAGAACCTGAAGCGGGCGACGATCGTCGGCGAGACGACCGGCGGCGGGGCGCACCCTGGCGGCGTGCGACGCCTCCACGACCACTTCGGCATGTTCGTCCCCAGCGGCCGGGCGATCAACCCGATCAGCAAGACGAACTGGGAAGGCACCGGCGTCACCCCCGACCGCCCCGCCGCCGCCGACCAGGCCCTCACCGTCGCCCACCTCGACGCCCTGGAGACGCTGCTCGTCGCCGCCCGGAAGGAGAATGACCCTCGGCAGCACGACCTCCAGCGCAAGATCGACGACCTCCGCCGTCAGCTCGGGAAGTGATCGCGGCGACGATCGCTCACATCATTCCCGGTTCTTGCACGCCAGGCGCCCACGGATGGGTTAGCCTGGTGTGCCGTCGCTTCGCGGTGCCGTAGGGCGGATCAGCGGAGCGTCATCCGCCGCGCGGGGGCGGAGACCTCCGCGCGACGTGCGGCACCGGCCGGGCGAGCGGCCGAGGTTCGGGCGCGGCGGATGACGATCCGCTGATCCGCCCTACGGCACGCCATTTCGACCACAGCGATCCCGGAGTCGCCAGCGTGCCACGTGAAACACGAACGGTCGCCGCCGGGCCCGAGATCTTGCGTCGGACCGTCGTCCCGACGGCGATCGGGCCGATGGGCGTGGCGCTGAGCGAGCGGGGCCTGCGGGCGCTGGTGTTCGACGACGAGGCCCCCGAGCGGGTGCTGGCCACCGCCCTGCCCGGCTCGACGTGGCACGACGATCCCGATGGCCTGGCCGGGTTCGTGGCGCCGATCGTCGCCTGGATCGGCGGCGGTCCCCTGCCAGCGGACGTGCCGCTCGACGTGCGCGGCACCGGGTTCCAGCGGGCGGTGTGGGACGCGCTGCGGGCGATCCCGCCGGGGACGACGCGGAGCTACGGGCAGATCGCCGAGGAGCTCGGCCGGCCGGGGGCGGCGCGGGCCGTAGGGGCGGCCTGCGGCGCCAATCGCATCGGCGTGTTCATCCCCTGCCATCGCGCCGTGGGGTCCGACGGACGGCTGGTGAACTTCCGCTGGGGCGTCGAGCGCAAGCGGCTCCTGCTGGAGCGCGAGCGGCGGGACGCGCCGGCGCCGGGGTGAGGCCGGCGCCGGGGTCCGTGCCCGCCAGCGTTCGATCGAACCGGGCGAATCCGGCCGGCTCAGTTGGCGCGGCCGAGGTACTCGCCGGTCTCGGTGTCGACCTTCACGAGCGTGCCGGGCTCGAGGTGCTCGGGCACGTGCACGATGGCGCCGGTGGAGAGCGTGGCCGGCTTGGTGCGGCCGGTGGCGGAGTTGCCGCGCACGCCGGGGGCGGTGTCGGTGATCGGCAGGGCGACCGTGTCGGGCAACTCGATGCCGATGACCTCGTCGTCGACGACCAGGGCCTCGACGCCCTCCATGTTCTCGGTCATGAACGGCGCCTGATCTTCCAGGTCCTCGGCCGGCAGGCTGAACTGGTTGAAGTCGGCGGCGTCCATGAAGTGGAACGCGTCGGTCTCGCGGTACAGGAACTGGACCGGGCGGCGCTCGAAGCTCGACTCGGCGAGGCTATCGGTGCCGCGGAACGACTTCTCGACCCGGCTACGGGTCTTGAGGTTCCGGGCCTTGATCTTGTAGAGCGTGGCCGCGCCCCGCGCCGAGGGGGTCTGGACCTGGATGTGCTCGATCATGTGCGGGGCGCCGTCGATGTCGACGACCATCCGCCTCTTGAAGTCCTTGGCGGGGACCACGGCTGGTGACCTCGGTTCAGATGTACGAAGGGGTTCAACCGGCCCGGGGCGCCGGGGGCGGCGGGGCCGGGACGGGGCTCCCATGCTACTCACCGGCCCCGCCCCTTGGCAAACCCGCCGGCCGGTCGGTTGATTGACAACCCCTGACGGCGGCGTTAGTTTCGACACGTCCCCCCTCCCCTGGACGCTCCACCCCCTCGCGTCGCAACGGCCAATCTCCATGCCCGAACCCGCCAGCCGTGACAGCGACCGGCTGCTGGCCCATTGCCAGCAGGTGCTCGAATACCAGTTCCGGGACCTCGACCACCTGCGGGAGGCGCTCACGCACGCCTCGGGGGCCGACCACCGCCTGGCCTCCAACGAGCGGCTCGAATTCCTCGGCGACGCCATCCTGGGCGCCGTCATCTGCGAGAAGCTCTTCCGCGAGTTCCCCGAGTGGCTCGAGGGGGCGCTGACCCGGATCAAGTCGATCGTGGTCTCCCGGCGCACCTGTGCCAAGGCCTCGCGGCGGCTGGGCCTCGACGAGTTCCTGGTGCTCGGCAAGGGGATGGGCTCGCCCGACCAGGTGCCCGACTCGGTGCTCTCCGACGTCTTCGAGAGCCTCGTCGGGGCCATCTACATCGACGGCGGCCTGGAGGCGGCCCGCGGGTTCATCGAGCGCCAGCTCGGCGACGACTTCGCCGAGGCGGCCGCCGACCAGGGCGGCCAGAACTACAAGAGCCTGCTCCAGCAGTCGGCCCAGCGCCAGTTCGGTGAGACGCCGACGTATCTGCTGCTCGACGAGAAGGGTCCCGACCACTCGAAGTGCTTCAAGATCGCCGCCCAGATCGGCGGCCGCTGCTACGCGGCCGCCTGGGGGCCGAACAAGAAGGACGCCGAGCAGCGGGCCGCCCGCAACGCCATCTGCGAACTCGCCGGAGACCCCCCACCTTACCTGGCGGACTGAGCCCCCTGCCCTCGACCCCGGTCGCCAGGTCGGCCGGGCCTTGCGGCGCGCCCCGTCGGGCCCGTAGCCTGGGGCCCGGATGCCGACGCGGGGCAGCTCCGGACGGGCCCATCGCCCGGCTCCGGGCCACCCGCACACCGGGCCGGGAGTGCGGGACGCTGTGGATGGGCCGCTCGTGGCCGACCTCGGATTCGGGACCGAGGCCTGGCTGTATCTGACCCTGCTGGGTTGCCTGGCGCTGTTCTTCAAGTTCGGGCGGATGTGGAGCATCCGGAACCTCGACCTGGTGCTCCTGTTCGCGCCGGCGCCGGGGCTCCTGCGGCTGGTCGGGTCGGGCGACACCCAGCCCTGGTGGGCGTTCGTCTGGCTGTTCGTCGGCTCGGGGCTCTGGCTGGTCCGGTCGCTGCTCGACCTGGGCCTGTCGCGGCGCCCCCTGCTGGAGCCGAACCTGAACCCCGGCGGGCTGGCCTGTCTGCTGTTCGGCCTGCTGGGCCTGCTGCTCATCGAGGTCGGCACCCTGCCCCCGCGCGAGGGCTGGATCCGCAACCCGGCCGAGCCGCACGCCGACGTCGAGCCGGTCGCCGGCCTGCCCCCGTCCCAGCCCGACGCCACCGCGACCGACCGCACCGTGCTCCGGATGCTGCGGCAGGCCCCCACGCCCGCGGTGCTCAAGCGGGTGCTCGCCGGCACCGCGCACGCCGCGCTGGTGGCGGGCCTGTTCGGGGTCGGCTGGCAGGTCTTCGGCCGGCAGACGCTCGGGCTGGCGATGGCCGTCTCGTACCTGGCGCTGCCGTACACGCGGATCGCGATCCTGGACACCGGGCAACTCCTGGCGGCGGCGCTCATCGTCGCCGCCGTGCTCGCGTACCGGCGCCCGGGGGTGGCCGGCATGCTGATCGGCCTGGCCGCCGGCTGGATGCCCGCGGCGCTCGGGCTGGTGCCGCTCTGGGCGGGCTTCTACCGCGGTCGTGGCCTGGGCCGCTTCCTCGGCTTCGGCCTGGCCGTGCTCATCCCCTGCGGGTTGCTGGCCCAGTGGCTGGCGAGCCTCGCCGGCTGGGCCCGCGCCCTGGGCGCCCGCACCCTGGCCGAGGCCGGCCTGGTGCCCGGCGTCCTGCAGGACCCCGCCGCCGGCAGCTTCTGGAACGGCGTCGATCCCGTGTACCGGCTCCCGGTCCTGGTCGCCTACGTGGCGCTGGTGGCGGCGGTGAGCCTCTGGCCCAGCGAAAAAGACCTGGGCCAGCTCATCGCCCTGTCGGCCACGCTCCTGATCGCCAGCCAGTTCTGGTACCTCGACGAGGGCGGCACCCTGGTCATGCTCTACCTGCCGCTGGTCCTGCTGATGATCTTCCGCCCGAACCTGACCAGCCGGCGGCCGGTGCCCCGGGCGGTGGCGACGCTCCCGGCCGAGCCGGCGCTGTTCCCGCCGGGCTGAACCGGCCGCGGCGCGGGGCCTTCGGCGGGCGGGACTCTTGTCGGATGCGCGGGTCCTCGCCACAATCGGACGCATGACGGCGGTCGGCCCGGACCGAGGTGTCCGGGCCCGGCCGCCCCCGTGGCGACGCCCGCCTGGAGTGCCTGGATGCGCCTGTCGTACGAGTACATCGCCAAGAAGCTCGACCATTCGCTGCTGGGCCCCACGCTCACCGACTCCGACCTGGAGGCCGGCTGCCGGCTGGCGGCGGCCTACAACGTGGCCAGCGTCTGCATCAAGCCCTACGCCGTCCGCCTGGCCTCGCACGTGCTCATGGGCACCGACGTGAAGGTCGGCACCACCATCGGCTTCCCGCACGGTGGCCACCACCCGGCGATCAAGCTCGCCGAGTCGCACCAGGCGCTCGACGATGGCGCCAGCGAGCTGGACATGGTCATCAACATCGGCCAGGCGATCGGCGGCCAGTGGGACGCCGTGCAGGACGACATCGCCGGCGTCACGGCCGCCGCCCATGCGCGCGGGGCGATCGTGAAGGTGATCTTCGAGAACTGCTACCTGAGCCCGGCCGACATCGTGCGGCTCTGCAAGATCTGCGGCGAGGTGCGGGCCGACTACGTCAAGACCTCGACCGGCTACGGCTCCGGCGGCGCCACCCTCGACGACCTGAAGCTCATGCGTGACGCCGCCCCGGCTCACGTGAAGCTCAAGGCCGCCGGTGGCGTGCGGAACCTGGACCAGGCGATCACCGTCGCCGGCCTGGGCTGCGAGCGCATCGGCGCCAGCAAGACGGCCGAGATCCTCGACGATCTCAAGGCCCGGCTGGAGCGGGGACAGATCACCCTGCCCGACGCCGCCGTTTCACGTGGAACCCTGGGCGACGGGTACTGAGCCCGCCGTCGTCCGGCCCTGGCCCCGGCGGAGTCGGTCCAACGCCGGGGCTCGACTCAAGTCGGGGCGACCAGATTCGAACTGGTGACCTCCTGCTCCCAAGGCAGGCGCGCTAACCAGGCTGCGCTACGCCCCGAGTCGGTTGCACAGGCGGCCTATCCTAAGGGCCGGCCGCAGTGGAGGTCAAGGGCGGCCGCCGGGGCGACGGGGATCGGCTCGTGCGGGCCGTCGGCCGGCCAGGACATGGCGACCCGGAATCGCGGCCGCTCGGTGAAGGAGAGCCGGCCGCCGTGCTCGCTGACCAGCCGCGCCAGGCTCGCCAGCGCGATCAGGCCCAGGCCCGTGCCGGGCGCATCGCCGATGCTCGCCGCGGGCTCAGACCCCTCGGCCGACCACTCCTCCCAGTCGAGCCCGAGCTGGCCGTCGGTCAGCCGCCAGGCCAGTCGCAGGGTCTGGCCGGGGGCCAGCCGGGCCGACCGCCAGCGGAACAGGCCCTCGAGCGCCTGCTGGAACCGCGCCGGGTCGAATCCGCCCACGGCTCGCTGCGGCGGCGGCTCCAGCTCGAGCGCCACGCCCGTATCCTGCAACAGCAGCCGCCAGGCGTCGGCCCGCTCCTGCACCAGCAGCTCCAGTCCCAGGTGGATCGGGGTGACCCGCACCGGCCGCACGAGCTGCTGCACCTGCTCGACCGCGGCCAGCGCCAGCCGGTAGAGCCGCTCCAGCTCGGCCCGCCGCTCGGCGCCGGTGGTCTGGGGATCGGCCAGGTACAGGGTGAGCTGCACGCTGTTGAGCCGGTTGCGGAAGTCGTGGCAGAGCGGCCCGAGTACCTCATAGAGCCGGGCCAGGCCGGCCGGATCGGAGGCCAGCCGGACGAGGGTGGACCCCAGGTCGGCTCGGTCACGCTGCGCGCCCAGCAGGCTGCTGGGCCCTCCCACCAGGGGCACGGTCGGCATGGGCATCTTGGGGGGCGATCCTTCGGACGGCGGGATCGGACGTCAATGTCCGGCGGTGCCCCCGCCAGTGCAAGCCCGATGCCGCCCGGCGTCGCCCCGGGGCGCCCTGCCGCTAGCCCGCGACCCCGCCACGACTTCGGTCCCGGGGCCCGTCCGGTCCCGCCCGGGCCGGCGGATCGCCGACTTCTCAGAACCGGCGCCGGGCGCAGCAAAACGGGAAGCCGGCGCGCACCGCGCCGGCCTCCCGCTGCGTGGCGGTCAGGATCGTCCGGCCGGCCGGGCTCAGCTCAGGAACAGCCCGGTGATCCGGTCGAACTCCTCCTGGTTCTTGTACTCGATGACGATCTGCCCGCGCTGCTTCGAGCGGCTCTTGATCGCCACATCGGTCTGGAACCGGTCGCGGAGGTACGTCTCCAGCTCCAGCACGTGCGGGGCCCGCTCGGTGGCGCTCTTCTGGCCGCTGTCGGCGCGGAGCCGCGACTTCGGGGCGCCCGGGGTCCCGCTGGCGACCAGGGCCTCGGTGGCGCGCACCGAGAGCCCTTCGCGGATGACCTGCTCGGCGGCGGCGAGCTGGGCGGCGGGGTCCTCCAGGCCGAGCAAGGCGCGGGCGTGGCCGGCGGTCAGCTTGCGGACCCGCACGGCGTCCTGCACCTCGGCCGGCAGGTCGAGCAGCCGGATCAGGTTGGCGATCGTCGAGCGATCCAGGCCGAGCCGGCGCGCCAGCTCCTCCTGGGTGCCGCTGTAGCGGTCCATGTACCCCTTGAACGCGACGGCCTTGTCCATCGCGTTGAGGTCCTCCCGCTGGAGGTTCTCGACCATCGCCATCTCGCTGACGCGCTGGTCGTCGAGCTCCATGACGCGGGCCGGGATCTGGTGCAGGTGAGCCGCCTGCGCCGCGCGGAGCCGACGCTCGCCGGCCACGAGCTGGAACCGGCCGTCCATGGGCCGCACCAGCACGGGCTGGAGCATGCCGTGCTCCTTGAGCGAGCTGGCCAGCGCCGCGATCTCGGCGGGGTCGAAGTCCCGGCGCGGCTGGAACGGGTTGGCGTCGATCTGGTCGACGGGCAGCTGCATCAGGTCGGCCTTCTCGAGCGAGCCGGCCTCGAAGCCGCCCTCCTCGGGGCCCAGCAGCGAGGCCAGGCCGCGACCGAGCCGCTTCTTGTTGTTCGGGGTGTTGCCTGCGGGTGCACTCACGGTCGTGGACCTCCGTGTCACTCACTGCGATGGGCCCGCGCCCACGCCGGCCAGGGCCGGGACGGGCGCGACCCGGATCGATCCGGGCGCTCGCGGGGCGCCGCGAGGCGGTCGGCCGGGCCCCCTGGGCGTCGGCGGCCATGCCGTCGCCGGGGCTCGCCCGGGATTGGCCCCCGGGCGCGGGGGATGCTATCGCCGGGCCGCCAAACTGGCAAGTTCAAGCGGGCGTCGAATCGAGCGCGACCGCGGCGCCACGGCTCACGCCTTCACGCCCAGCCGGGTCGCCTCCGCCTCCAGGGCGTCGCTGTAGCCGATCGGGTAGGAGCCGCCACCGTCGAGCCCGCGCAGGTCGTCGGGCAAGGCGGCGAGCTGCCGGGCGCAGTGGGCCCGCACGGCGTCGAGCGACGGCAGCGGCCCGGCCAGCCGGCCCCCGCGCACGATCGGCCGCAGCAGCGGCTCGCCCTCGGCCCGCTCGTCGGCGCCCGTGACCAGATCGCCGGCGAACTTGCCCCGGGCATCGAACCGCCGCCAGACCTGCTTGGCCAGCGGATACGTCTTCTTGCCTGGGCTGAGCTTGATCCGCCCGGCGCCGTCGAGGGCGACGAGCTTGTAGACCATCGAGAGCGCCGGCGCGTCGCGGCTGGTGATCAGCTCGGTGCCCACGCCGAAGGC
>CAZUZD010000048.1:0-26102 GCA_964624465.1 uncultured Isosphaeraceae bacterium | reverse complement strand
CAGCCCCGCCCAAGCCGGCCCCGGCGCCCGAGGTCGCGGAGCCTGCCCTCGCCAGCGAGTCGGCCCGGCTGTCGGCGATCCCCGCGCCGCACCTGGTCGTCCCGCCCACGGCCCTGGCCATCCGGACCCCGGACCCCGCCGAGGCCTCCGCCCCGCCCGAGTCGTCCGTCGCGACCGGCGGACCGGACCGGGCCCCGCTGTGGTTCGGCTCCGGCTCCTGAGCCTGCCGCCGGGGGGCGTGCCGTGAGCGTGGTCCCGCACCGCTGGGTGGGCATCGACGAGGCGGGCTACGGGCCGAACCTCGGGCCGTTCGTGATGACGGCCGTGGTCGCCGAGTCGCCCGACGCTCGCCCCCCCGACGTCTGGGCCGACCGCTCCGATCGGGTCTGTCGCGCCGGCGGCCCCCGCGACCGGCTCTGGGTCGACGACTCCAAGCGGCTGCACGGACCCGGCCGCGCCGGGCTCGACCGCCTGGAGGCTGCCACGCTCGCGGTCGTCCTGGCCTCGGGTGCCGATCCGGGCCCGGACCTGACCGCCCTGCTCGCCGCCGTGGGCGCGGGCGATCTGGTGGAGGTCGAGCTGGCCCCCTGGCTCGAAGGGGCGAGTCCTCCCGTGCCGCTGCCCGCCTCGCGGCCGAGGGTCGAGCCGATCGTGGCCACCCGGCCGCTCGACGGGCTGGGCTGGCGGATCGTGGGCGTGCGGTCGGTCGTGATGGGCCCGGCCCGATTCAACGCGGAGCTGACGGCGGCCGGGTCGAAGACGGGCCCGCATCGCGCCGCGTTCCTGAGCCTGCTGCGGGCGGTGCGGGGCGAGGCTCCCGGGCCCCTGGCCGTCTGCTCGGACAAGCACGGCGGCCGGCACTTCTACCTGGAGCTGCTCTCCGAGGCGTTCCCTGCCGCCTGGATCCACCGCGGTCCCGAGGGCCCCGAGCTCAGCCGTTACACGGTGCGCCACGGGGACCATGCGACCGACCTGGCCTTCCGGCCCCGCGCCGACGCGGCCGACGGCCTGGTGGCGCTGGCGTCGATCGTGAGCAAGACGCTCCGCGAGCGCTGGATGGCCGGGTTCAACGCCTTCTGGCAGGCCAGGCTGCCCGACCTGAAGCCGACCGCCGGCTATCCCACCGACGCCGCACGGTTCCGGCGGGCGATCGAACCGCTGGCCGCCGCGCTCGGGCGGCCAGAATCCTCCTGGTGGCGGGCCCGCTGAGGCCGTCCGCCGGTCGGGGGGCGGGGACGAGGCGCGCAGAATCGCGGGACCGGACGAGGGGCCATCCGGGCCGGCGAAACGGCGGCGCCGGGCATGGAGCCCGGCGTGAGCGGCTGCGGAAGGAGCGGGCGGGATGCGGGCAGGCGGTCGCGGCGGGACCGTCGGGCCAGGGCAGGCGGTCGGCGCAGGCTCGGCGCCAGGACCGCCGGGCAGACCCGGCGGGGCGGCTCAGCGCTCGCGGTAGACGATGCGGCCCTTGGTCGTGTCGTACGGCGTCAGCTCGACGGTCACCCGGTCGCCCGGGACGATGCGGATGAAGTTCTTGCGCATCTTGCCCGCGATGTGGGCCAGCACCTTGTGGCCGCGGAGCGGGCCTTCCTCGAAGGCGACCATGAACTGCGTGTTGGGGAGGGCTTCGACGATGCGACCCTCGACCCGGATCGGTTCTTCCTTCGACATACATGTCTCCGCAGGCGACCGTGCCGGCACGCACGATCGCGGGACGCTGGACAACGGCACCTCGGGGCGGGACCCTGTGCCCCCCGCGCCGTTGTGCCGGGCGGTCCACGGCAGACCGCCCGCTCGGTGGTGATGACGCCGCGCCCTGCGAGTCGGTCGCAGGTCGCTGACCGTCATCACACGATACGCACCCGAATCTTATCGCGAATCGGTGGCTTTTGCCAGCGACAACGCGCCGGCATGAATGGGCGGCACCCCGGTCAGGCCCGCCGCGGCGTGAACGGGGGCAGGATTCCCGGCACCCGCAGGCGGATCCGGTGGACCGTGTCCACCGCGGTGATGACCAGGGTCCGGGCGTCGGCGTCGGCCCAGGCCAGGTTCGACGGCCGCTTCGGGACCGCCAGGATGCCGAGCAGCGCGCCGTCCGGGTCCAGCACCCAGATCCCCTCGGCGACGGCGACGTAGAGCCGGCCCTCGGCGTCCACCTTCACACCGTCGGGGCCGCCCGGCTCGGCCGGGTCGAACGTCGCCAGCACCCGGCCAGTGCCCGGCACAATCCCGTTGGCGGCGTCAAGGGTGAAGGCCCGCACGTGGTAGTGGGCGGTGTCGTTGACGTAGAGCGTCCGCTCGTCGGGGGACAGCGCCAGGCCGTTGGGCTTCTCGAAGCCCTCGTGGTGGATCGGGTGCAGGCCGCGGCCTGGGTCGTAGCGGAAGACCGCCTGGTAGGGCAGCTCCTTGTCGGCCGGGGTGGGCACGCCATAGGGCGGGTCGGTGAAGAAGATCACGCCGTCGCTGCGGGCGATGATGTCGTTGGGGCTGTTGAGCCGGCGGCCGTCGAACCGCTCGGCCAGGGTGACGACGTCGCTGCCATCGGCGGCCATCGTCGAGACCCGGCGGCCGTTCTGCTCGCAGAAGACGATCCGGCCGTCGGGCCCGAAGGTCTGGCCGTTGGCGGCGTGCGTCCCCTCGCGCAAGACGTGAGCGACGCCATCGGGGCCGACGCAGTAGGTGCGGTCGGCCTTCAGGTCCTGGAACAGGATCGAGCCGTCGGGGCACCAGAGCGGCCCCTCGGTGAACTGGAACCCGCCGGCCAGGGTCTCGAGCTCGCCGGCGACGAGCGCCGAGAGGCCGGCGTCGCGGAGCACGCGTGGCATGTTCGGGCATCTCCATGCAGAGGGGGACGGGCGGCCGGGGCCCCGCGGAGGTTCCGATCCGCGGCGCGGCCCGTTGGCCGGCCGGTCCCGGGGTGCTAGACTGGAGGACGGTCGTGCGTGGCGGGCGGCATCCCACGGTGGCGGGTCGTACCGGAGCATCGCGCGCCGGCGAGCGTCGCGCGCTCCGGTCGGCGGTGGCCCCGCGTCCCTCTGCCGTCCGGCGCCCAGTGCGCGGCCGGTGGCTCCTCCGGGCAGACCGTCCATGATCGGCCCCCTTGCCATCGACCGCAAGGGGGGCCGCTGCGGCCACGACGGCGGGGTCGGCCGGCGGATTCCAGAGTCGCGTAGCGTCGCGGGGAGCCTTCGATGTCTGACGCGCCAGGTAGCAACCCCAAGGCCAGGCAGTTCTTCGAGCATGCCCGGGACGCGGCCGAGAAGCGCAACTTCGACTACGCCCTGAAGCTCTTCGGCGAGGCGCTGAAGCTCGAGCCGCTGAACCTCACCTACCGTCAGTCGCAGCGGGCCGCCATGCGGCTGAAGCTCGGCAACGATCCGTCGAAGGTCGGGATGTTCGCGGGCGCCCGGGTGCAGCCGTTGCACCTGCGGATGCGGGCCGAGAAGGCGAAGTCCAACTGGGCGCGGGTGCTGGAGCTGGCCGAGGACGCCTTCGCCATCCAGCCCTGGGACGTCGGCACCGCGCAGTACGCTGCCGAGGCCGCCCAGAAGCTCGGCCGCAAGGACCTCGCCTGCTGGCTGATCGAGTCGGTCCTCGCCCAGGCCGAGTCCGACGCCGGCTACTTCAAGCAGCTCGCCGGCATCTACGAGTGGTCCGAGCAGTACCAGAAGGCGATCAACTGCTGGGAGCGGGTCCGCAAGCTCGACCCCAGCGACGAGACGGCCAAGCGCCAGATCAACGCCCTCTCCGCCTCGGCCACCATTCAGCGCTCCGGCCTGAATCAGGCCCTGGGCCGCGATGAGTCGGACGAGCCCTCGGCCCAGGCCCGCGCCACGGCGAAGGGGCTCGAGGACCTCAAGGCCCGCGCCGAGACCCCGGAACAGCGCCTGCTCCGCGAGATCGAGGAGGAGCCGGACCACGTCGGCCACTACCTCGACCTGGCCGACCTGTACCGCCACAGCAACCGGCTCGACGAGGCCGAGAAGGTGCTGACCCGCGGCCGCAAGGCCAACCCGGAAGACCAGTTGCTGCGATCGGCCCACAGTGATGTCCAGATCGCCCGGCTCAAGCGGGCCATCGCCGCCTGGACCCGCAAGCTCGAGCAGGACCCCGACGACGCCGACGCCACCGCCAAGCTCCAGACGCTCCGGGAGAAGCTCGACGCCTTCGAGATCAACGAGCTCAAGAACCGGGTCAAGCAGGAGCCGACCCACCTGCCGACCCGTCTGGAATATGGCACCGTGCTGGCCCGGCTCGGCCGCCACGACGAGGCGATCGCCGAGTTCCAGCAGGCCAGGGCCCACCCCGGCCTCAAGGTCAAGGCGCTCCAGCTCGCCGGCCAGTCGTTCGAGGCCAAGGGGCTGCCCAAACTGGCCGAGCGCCAGTACCTGGATGCCCTCAAGCAGGCCGACGCCGACGACCTGGCGACGGTGATGGCGCTGAATTACCGCCTGGGCCGGGTTTACGAGTCGACCGGCGACCTCACGGCGGCCGAAACCCACTACAATGAGGTCGCGGCCAACGACTACACCTACCAGGATGTGGCCGAGCGACTTCGGGCCTTGAACCAGAAGCGGTAGGTCTGCTACAATTCGACCCTTTCCCGGTGCGGACCGGACTGCCCCTCGCCACGCGGGGGAACATGCCCCCCGCCCGGAACCGTGTGGCCGTAGACCCCGAACAGACGCAGGCGACTCCCCCTCGACCCGAGGCTCGTCGCCGGGACCGGATTACCGATGCCGAACACGCCGTCCGCGATCAAGCGCCTCAAGTTGAGCGAGAAGCGCCGGCTCCGCAACCGGATCGCCAAGAAGATCATCAAGACCTACTCGAAGCGGGCCGTGAAGGCCGCCGCCGAGGGGAACGCCACCCTGGCCCTGGCCGACTTCAAGTTCGCCGTCTCCCGGATCGACAAGGCCGGCGCCCGCCGGATCCTGCACCCGAACACGGCCTCCCGCCGCAAGAGCCGGCTGACCCGCGAGTTCCTCGCCGCCGGTGAGAAGGCCAAGGCCAAGGCCTGAGTCCGGTCCGCCGACCGCACCCAGGCTCACGCGGGGTCGCACCGTTCTGGACGGTCGCGATCCCCCGGGGAGGTCGATCGCGATGCCCTCGCTGGTCGAATCGTACCCGGACCTGTGCGACGCCCTGATGGCCCGCTACGGCCGACCCGCCTCCCCTGGCGGTTCGACCGCGGCGGGTCTCGACGTTTCCGGCCTCCTGCGGCTCGCCCTCGACGCGACCGTCGCCGACCGGACCCTGGCGCGGTTGCTCGACCGCCTGGACGCCTCCGACCTGCTCGATCCGGCCTCCCTGGCCGCGATCGACCCGAAGGAGCTGGCGGCCGAGCTGATGGCCGAGCCGCCCCCGCTGGTGCTGCCCCCGAAGACCCTCGTCCTGATCCGGGCGCTGGCCGCCTGGATCGAGCAGGCCGGCGGGCTCGAGGGCCTGGCCGGACGGCCGACCGAGACCCTCCGCGACGAGCTGCGGGCCATCCGCGGCCTGGGCCCTGGCACGGTCGATCGCGTACTCCTGCTCGGCTTCGGGCGGGCGACCTTCCCGGTGGATCGGCCGGCCTACCGCATCCTCGCCCGGCATGGCTGGGTCGACCCCTCGGCCGGCTACGACGAGGCCCGCGAGGTCGTCGAGGGGCTGGCCCCCGATGACGCGCCGGCGCTGGCCGACCTGGCCCGCTGGCTCGACCGCCTGGCCGCCGAGTTCTGCCGCGCGGGGACCCCGCGCTGCGAGCGTTGCCCGCTCCGCCCGATGCTGCCCCCCAGCGGTCCGATCGAGCCGGGCGACTGAGCGATCCCGGTCCGGGGCGATCCGGGCCGCGTTGCCAATGGGACGCCGGTGGGCTACGAATACCGCTTGCCGATTGGCGGGCACTGGCCGGGCGGTCCCGGTGTGCCCCGAATCGCGCCCTGCGCCCGAGGCCGACCCGCCCATGTCCATGTCGGATGCCGAACGGTCGCTGCGGACGCGACTCGAGGCGGATCGCCGCGACCTGCTCGACCTGACGCTCCGCAACCCGCTGCTGAACTACCAGCGCCGGGCGCGCGGCTTCGAGTTCCCCGGCGTCCGACCCGCCGCGCTGCTGCGGGCCCTGGTCGGCGAGGGCCGGGCTCTCGACGTCGTGCCTGGGCTGATCGTGGAACCCGGCGACGAGCCGGCCGATCTCCGGCTGCCCACGGGCCTGGAGCCCGAGCCGCTGCACGACCGCCTGCTGGCGACCTATTATGCCGCCCGGACCGCGGCCGAGGAGCAGGGCGTCAACACCCTGTCCCTCGCGCTCGGCATGCTGCACTGGACCGAGGAGTCCGGCGACAGCCGCGTGCTGCGGGCCCCGCTGCTGCTGGTGCCGGTGACGATCGAGCGGGCCCCCGGCCGCGAGCGGTTCAAGATCCGGCACGACGGCGAGGACCCCGAGCCGAACCTCTCGCTGGCCGAAAGGCTCCGCACGAGCTTCGGCCTGACGCTGCCGGAGTGGCCCGAGGATGAGCCCGACCTGCCCGCCTACTGCGAGGCGGTGGCCGCGGCCATCGCCCCGATGCGCGGCTGGTCGGTCGACCCGGCGGCGGCGGCGCTCGGGTTCTTCTCCTTTGGCAAGTACCGCATGTACCGCGACCTCGACGACGCCACCTGGCCGCCCGGTCAGGGGCCCTCGTCGCATCCGCTGCTGCGGGCCCTGCTCGGCGACGGCTTCCACGAGCCCCCGCTGCCCGACGAGGACGATCCGGTCCCGGCCGATGCCGTCGCGGTCCGCACGGTCCTCGACGCCGACGGCACGCAGACGCAGGCGCTCCGCGACATCGCCGGCGGCCGGAACCTGGTGGTGCAGGGGCCGCCCGGCACGGGCAAGTCGCAGACGATCGCCAACGCGATCGCCGACGCCGTGGGTCGCGGCCAGAAGGTGCTGTTCGTCGCCGAGAAGCGGGCGGCGCTGGAGGTCGTGAAGCGACGGCTCGACGCCGCCGGCCTGGGCGAGGTCTGCCTGGAGCTGCACAGCCACAAGCAGGGCAAGCGCGCGATCCTCGACCAGCTCCGCCGCGCACTGGCCGTCGGCCGGCCCCGAGCCGCCGGTCCCGACGACCTGCCCGGCCGTCGCGACGAGGCCCGCGACCGGCTCGACGCCTACAGCGCAGCGCAGAACTCCCCGATCGGGGCCAGCGGGGTGACGCCCCACGAGGCGATCGGCGTGCTGGTCACACTCCGCGCCAGCCTGGGCGGCGAGCCGCCCGCGATCGAAATTCCCGGCAGCGACGACTGGACCGGGGCCGAGTACCGCCGCCGGCTCGAGGTTGCCGAGCGGTTGCAGGGCCGCGCCTTGGCCCTGATCCGCCCGGCCGAGCATCCGTTCTTCGGCTGCCGCCTGACCGAGCTGGATCCGGGTTCCTGTCCCCGCCTGGCTGAGCCGATCACGACCGCCGGTCACGCCGCCGCGGCACTCCAGGCCGCCGGGGCGGCCCTGGCCGGGGCCCTCCGGACTCCTGAACCCGAGAATCGACCCGCCTGCCAGGCGCTGGTCAGGGTCGCCCGCCGGGTGGCCGAGGCCGCCCGCTGGCGCGGGGTGTCCGGCGGGGTCGACTGGATCGGCCGTCGGGACGTGATCCGGGGCTGGATCGAGACCGGCCGCCGTCATGCCACGTTGCGGCGCCAGCTCGATGCGGTCCTGCTCCCCTCGGCCTGGGACCGTGACGTGCTGGGCCTGCGGTGCCGGCTCAACGCCATCGGCCGCCGCTGGTGGCGCTGGGCGGTGCCCGCTTACCGCGAGGCGCGGGTCGAGCTGGCCAGCCTCTGTCGGCACGACGCTCCGGGCCGGCTCGACGACCAGCTCGCCCTGCTCGACCAGCGCGTCGAGGCCGAATCCCTGCGGTCGGCACTGGAGACGCTCGACACCGAGGCCGCCGCCGTCTTCGGCCGTCACTGGCGGGGCGCGGAGTCCGACTGGTCGGCGCTGGCCGAACAGGCCGACGGCCTGTTCCGGCTCCAGAGCGATGCCCGTGAGGGGAGCCTGCCGCCGGGATTGCTGGAGGCGCTCGGCGACGGGCTCGACGCCGAGGTCCCGGGCGCGCTGGCACGCGGGGTCGAGGCCGCGCTGGTGGCGCACCACCAGGCGATCGCCCGGCTGGCCAGGGTCCTGGCACTCGACGAGCCGACCCGGTTCGGCCGCGACGGCGGCCTGGAGGCGCTCGACTTCGCCGAGCAGCGCCGGGTGCTCGAGGCCTGGGAGCAGCAGCTCGCCGAGCTGCCCGCGCTGGTCGGTTTCAACCGCCTGGCGGCGAGCTGCCGCGACGAGGGCCTCGGCCGGCTGGCCGAGCTGGCCGAGTCGTGGCCCGAAGCACCGCGGCGGCTGGTTGAGGCCTTCCGCTACCACTGGCATGCGTCGCTGCTGCGTCGCGCCGAGCGCGAGCGTCCCGAGCTGTGCGACTTCGAACCCGGATCACACGACCGGACGATCCGTGGCTTCCGCGAGCTGGATGCGGCCCTCGTCGATCACGACCGCGCGCAGGTGGCCGACGTCCACTGGCGGCGGGTGCCCCGGCACGAGGGCGGCGGGCAACTGGCGGTGCTCCGCCGCGAGCTGGCGAAGAAGGCGCGACACCTTCCGGCCCGCCAGCTCATGGCCCGCGCCGGCCGCGCGATCCAGGCCGCCACGCCCGTGTTCCTCATGAGCCCGCTCTCGGTCGCCGCCTATCTGCCGCCCGATTCGGTCGAGTTCGACCTGGTCCTGTTCGACGAGGCGAGCCAGGTGCGGCCCGTCGACGCCCTGGGCGCCCTCTTGCGGGCCCGCCAGGCGGTGGTCGTCGGCGACAGCCGCCAGCTCCCGCCCACCGGATTCTTCGAGCGCCTGACCGCCGGCGACGAACCCGACGACGACGAGGAGCACTCCTCCGACGTCGAGAGCATCCTCGGCCTCTTCAGCGCCCAGGGGGCCCCCGAGCGGATGCTCCGCTGGCACTACCGCAGCCGCCACGAGTCGCTGATCGCCGTCTCGAACTGTGAGTTCTACGACGACCGCCTGGTCGTCTTCCCCGGCCCCGACCGCGACCGCCGGCACTCCGGGCTCGTGCTGCACCACCTGCCAGGGACCCACTACGATCGCGGCCGCACCCGCTCGAACCCCGGCGAGGCTGACGCCGTGGCCCGCGCGGCGCTGGCCTTCGCGCGCGAACAGCTCCGGCGCCCGCCGGCCGAACGGCTCTCGCTGGGCGTGGCCGCGTTCAGCCTGGCGCAGCGGCAGGCCATCGACGCCCGCCTGGAGCGGCTCCGCCGGACCGAGCCCGGCTGCGAGGAGTTCTTCGCCGAGGGGGGCGCCGAGCCGTTCTTCGTCAAGAACCTGGAGACGGTGCAGGGGGACGAGCGCGACGTCATGTTCCTGAGCCTGGGCTACGGCCGCACGGCCGAGGGGACCGTCGCGCTGAACTTCGGCCCACTGAACGCCGAGGGGGGCGAGCGGCGGCTCAACGTGCTGATCACCCGGGCGCGGGTGCGCTGCGAGGTGTTCACGAACCTGCGAGCCGACGACCTCGACACCACCCGCACCCGGGCCCGAGGGCTCCACGCGCTCAAGGCCTTTCTCGCCTATGCCGAGACCGGCCGCCTCGAACGCGGCGCCGAGCGGCGTGTCCCCGCAGCGGCCGCCGAGCCGACCGAGGCCCTGGCCCCGACGCTGGCCCTGGCGTTGCAGAAGGCCGGTTACGAGGTCGTCCGCGGGCCGGGCGCGGGCGCCTGCCGCATCGACCTGGCGGTGCTGGACCCCGCGCGTCCCGAGCGATTCCTGCTCGGCCTGCGGGGCGACGGCCCGTCGTACCACGAGGCCCGTGCCGCCCGCGACCGCGACCGGCTGCTGCCCGACGTCCTGCGCGGACTGGGCTGGACCCTCCGACCGCTCTGGAGTCCGGCCTGGGCCGACGACCCCGACGGAGCCCTCCGGAGGCTGCTCGATGACCTCGCCACCCAGAAGATCCCCGCAAGCGGCCCGTCGCTCGACCCCAACGTGGTCCCCGATGCGGCTGAACCCTCCGGCCTCGCACCCGACCCGACCCGCTCTCCGGACGGTCAGGCCGACGACCAGACGACGGCCACCGATCCCGAGGAGGAGGACCTGTTCCTCGACCTGGATGCCCCGGGGCCCTCGGGCCAGCCGCGGTACCGGACGGCGGCGCTGGACGTGTTCGTCGGCGGCCGCGACCTGCGGGCGATGAGCCCGGAGCAGCTCGTCACGGCGGTGGAGCAGGTGGTGCAGGCCGAGGGCCCGGTGCACGCCGATGAGATCGCGCGGCGACTGGCCGATGCCTCCGGCTTGAAGCGGCTGGCGGGCCGGGCGCTGGAGGTCATCGAGTCGGCCATCGCCGCCGCGGTGGCCCAGGGGCGAATCCGCCGCCGGGGCGATTTCCTGTGGCGGGAGGACGCAGAGGTTCCCCCGCTCCGTGATCGCTCGGCGCTGCCGGCGGCCGGTCGGCGGCTCGAGCTGATTGCCCCCGAGGAGCAGACGCTGGCGGTCGTGCGTGCCGTGGGCGACTCGTTCGGACTGCGGCCCGAGGAGCTGGCCACGGCCGCCGCGCGCCTGCTGGGCCTGAACCGGGTGACCGACGAGATGCGGCGGCGGTTCGATGCCCTCGCCGCCGAGTTGCAGGCCGCCGGGCAGCTCGTACCCCGGGGCGAGCACCTGATCCTGAATGAAGCCCCCGCGGCCGACCGACCGACCGGGCCCGGCTCCGCCGGCTGATCCCCCGGGGCGGGCTGGCTGCGCGATGCGAGGCAACCCGACGCGCAAGCCGGCTGGGGAACCCTGGGCTGGACTTCCCCACCGACTCCCAGCCCAGCGGCTCCGGCCTGGAGACCGCCAAATTCGTGACGGCGAACCTGTTCATACGTCGCGCCACGCGGTCGGCGGTTGGGGGTTCGCCGAGCGGTTCACCGCCGCGTGGCGGGTGGACAGCGACCTGCACTCTGCGCTGCGGGGGGACGGGGCACGCCTTGTGCATGACGGGGCCGCCCGGGGCCGGAATCCCGTCCGGCCGGCAGACCTGGGGGCTACGCCTGGGGCCGCAGTCCGGGAGTCGGTTCAATGTGACACTGGACCGCAAGGCTCTGACCCTGGCCGCGGCGCGCAGGGCGGGCGGAATCTGTCCGGCGGTGCGCTGGGGCTGTGGGTGGTGCGGGCGATGGCTCGGCAACACCTCGCGATCGCCGGCCACGTGGCCGGGATGGTCGTGACCTCCGCCCTGATCTCGCCCCTGTCGGTCTGCTGGCGGCTCCGGGGGGCCTGGCAGTCCCGGGGCGTCTGCTTCTGAAGAGGGTGCCCCCGGCGCTGGACCCGGCCCGGCCCGGCCGCAACTGGAGTCTTCCCCATGGCGTACGATCCGCTGGCCGTGGTGATCGCCACCCGCAACCGGGTGGAGACGCTGCTGACGACCCTGGATCGGCTCCTGAGCCTGCCCGAGCGGGCGCCGGTGGTCGTGGTCGATAACGGCTCGGACGACGGCACGCCGGACCGGGTCCGCCAGCAGTTCC
This sequence comes from uncultured Isosphaeraceae bacterium, assembly GCA_964624465.1. Taxonomy (GTDB): domain Bacteria; phylum Planctomycetota; class Planctomycetia; order Isosphaerales; family Isosphaeraceae; genus CAZUZD01. The sequence continues at coordinate 14,588 of CAZUZD010000048.1, read as the reverse complement.
CGGGGGTCAAGGTCCTGGAGCTGGGCGACAATCGCGGCGCCGAGGCCCGGAACGTGGGGGTGCGGTTCGCGGGCACGCCGCTGGTCGCCTTCGCCGACGACGACTCGTGGTGGGCGCCGGGGGCGCTGGCGCGGGCCATCGACGCATTCGTGGCGCAGCCACGGCTCGGCCTGCTGGCCGCACGCGTGCTGGTCGGCCCGGCCGAGCGGCTCGATCCGGTGTGCCTGAAGCTGGCCGACGGTCCCCTGGACTCCGAGCCCGGCGACCCGGGGCCGGCGATCCTCGGGTTCCTGGCGTGTGGGGCGGTGGTGCGGACCCGGGCGTTTGAGCAGGCGGGCGGGTTTCCGACGGGTTTCGGGATTGGCGGGGAGGAGGAGCTGCTGGCGATCGACCTGGCGGCGCGAGGCTGGAAGCGGTGCTATGTCGAGGCGGTGGTGGCCCACCACCATCCGGCCCCGGCGCGGGACCCGGTCCGTCGGCGGGAGGTCCAGGTGCGCAACGCCCTCTGGTCGGCCTGGTTGCGGCGGCGGGCCCCCGGGGCCCTGGCGCGTACGGCCCAGGTGCTCCGGCCGGTCTGCCACGACCCCGCCACCCGCGCCGGACTGCGGGAGGCGTTGGCCGGGGCCAGCCACGTCTGGCGGCAGCGGCGCCCGGTGTCGGTCGAGCTGGAGCGGGCGCTGAGCCGTCGAGACCACGCAGCAACGGCATCTGATACCAGAACTTCAGGCAATCGTCAGCGAGGACCCTTCTCCGCGGCGCCTGCCTCGCTATAGTGTGAGGCCGGGATGGAGTCCCTTCCCGGCACAATGGCGTGCCGGGGCCACTGGTCGATGATTCGATCCGCACGGACGAGCGCGTGAGCACCCTCAGCCGCATCGGGCACTGGCTGGTTCCCTACCGGAGCCAGGCCGCCCTGGCCCTGGCCCTGACCGCCACGGCCTGTGCCCTCAACCTCCTGGTCCCCCTGGTCTTCCAGCGACTGATCGACGCCCTCGTCGCCGGTAGTGGCTGGTGGCTCCTGGGGCGTTCCGTGGCCGGCCTGCTCGCCCTGTTCGGGGCGGCGGCCGGGCTCGGGCTGGCCAATGCCTTGGTCATCGGCCGGGTCGGGCAGGGGGTGGTGCGCGACCTGCGCCACGGCCTCTACGACCGCCTCCAGCGCCTGAGCCTGGCGTACTACGACCGCACGCCGACCGGGTCGATCATCTCGCGGATGATGGACGACGTCGGCACGATCCAGATGTTCGTCACCGGCCAGACGGTCCAGGTGCTCACCGACCTGGGCACCACCGTGGCCATCACCGCCTGGCTGGTCGGCACGAACACCCGGCTGGCCCTGGTCGTGCTCGCGTTCGTGCCGGTCTACGCCCTGAACTTCCGGTACTTCCTGGGGCGGCTGCGGGCGACCAGCACGGTCATCCGGGCCAAGATGGATGCCCTGTTCGGACACCTGAAGGAGAAGCTCGACGGGGCGCTGGTCATCCGCTCCTGCGCCCGCGAGCCGGCCGAGATCGCCGACTTCACCGCGCAGCTCGAGGACGTGCACGTGCCCCGCGTGCTGGAGACCCGGCACGCGGCCACGTTCTCGAACCTGAGCGCGGCCATCAGCGGAGTGGGCACCGCGGCCGTCTTCGCCGTGGGCGCCCTGGAGGTGCTGGCCGGTCGGATGACCCCGGGTGGGGTGGTCTCGACGGCCGCCCTGGCCGCCCTGCTGTTCGGTCCGATCGGCCGGCTGGCCGACCTGGCCTACGTCTTCGAGCAGGCCGGCGCCAGCGTCGACCGGCTGGGGGAGATCCTCGACCTGGAACCCGACGTGCGCGAACCCGAGCAGGCGGTTTCGCTGGGCCGCGCCCGCGGTCGGGTCGAGTTCGACCGGGTCGGTTTCGGCTACGTCCCCGGCCAGCCCGTCCTCTGGGACGTGCGGCTGGACCTGGAGCCCGGCCAGACCGTGGCCCTGGTGGGCCCGACCGGCTGCGGCAAGAGCACGCTGATCAACCTGCTGCTGCGGTTCTACGACCCGACCTGGGGCGAGGTCCGGCTCGACGGCGTGCCGATCCGGCAGGTCGCCACAGCCGACCTCAGGCGCCAGATCGGGGTGGTGCCGCAGGAGCCGGTCGTCTTCCGCGCCAGCCTGGCCGACAACATCCGTTACGGCAACCCGGCGGCCACCGACGCGCAGGTGGAGGCCGCCGCCCGCGCCGCGCTGGTGCATGACTTCGCGATGGCCCTGCCCGACGGCTATGCCACCATCGTCGGCGAGGGGGGCCAGAAGCTCAGCCAGGGCGAGCGCCAGCGGCTGGCGATCGCGCGGGCCTTCTGCCTCGATCCCGCCCTGGTCGTACTCGACGAGGCGACCAGCTCGCTCGACTCGGCCGGCGAGGCCCTGATCCAGGCCGCCCTCAAGAACCTCCTGCGCGGCCGCACGGCGCTGATCATCGCGCACCGGCTCTCGACGATCGCCGACGCCGACCGGATCGTCGTCCTGGAGGGCGGCCTTGTCGTGCAGACCGGCACCCATGCCGGCCTGCTGGCCGACCCGGACGGCCTGTATCACCGCCTCTGTGCCCGCCAGTTCGCCGGGTCGGTGCTGATCGGGACCGACCTGCGGTCCGACGCCGCGCCGGAGTTCGCGCCCGCGGCTCCAACGCCCGACGACGAGCCCCGGACCCGACGACGCCGGGTGCCCGCCTCGGCCTGATTGGCCGATTTCCCGAGACCCGCGTCGCGACCCCGTGCGACGGAGCCCCGCCCGATGGATGTGCCGACCGGATCGGAACCGATGCGCCCGGTGCCCGCCTCGCCGCTGCGGCGGCTGGAGTCGGAGTTCCTGCGACCGTACCGGCTGCCGCTGGGGCTCGGGCTGCTCGGGCTGGTGGCCCAGTCGCTCCTGATGCTGCCGCTGCCCCTGCTGCAAGGCTGGGTGCTCGACCGCCTGGTGGCGCTGCACTCGCCCGGGCGCCCGATCTCGCCAGAGGCAGTCTCAGCCGCTCGGACGGCGATCGGCCTGGGGTTCGTGGCCACGGTCGGATGCCTGCTAGCCAGGACGGCGCTGGCCTGGCTGGTGAGCACGACCCTGGGCCGGATCAGTCAGGAGGTCGTCGTCGCCCTGCGATCGTCGCTGCACCGGAAGCTGATGCGGCTGCCGATGGCGTACTTCGACGCCCAGCAGACCGGCCGGCTGATGGCCCGCGTCACCAGCGACGTCGGCTCGATCCTCGGGTTCCTCAACGGCGGCTTCCTGCAGCTCGTCACCGACCTGATCCTGGCGCTGGGCATCGCGGTGCTGCTCGTCTGGCTCCGCTGGCAACTGGCGTTGATCGCGCTGGTCGTCGTGCCGCTGTACGTGGTCAATCACGGCCTGTTCGCGCGGCGGATCCACGGGCTGTCGCAGGAGGTGCGGGCCCAGATCGCGGCCATCTACGCCCTGCTCAGCGAGCGAGTCTCGGCCGTGCGGGTGGTCCGGTCGTTCGCGATGGAGCCGGCCGAGCTGGCGGCGCTCGACGAGCGGATCGACACCCACCGCCGGCTGAGCTGGGCGAACACCCGCGCCAATGCCAGCCTGGGTGCCCTGGCGGCGCTGATCAGTGGCCTGGGGACCGTGGCGGTGATCACCGCCGGGGCCGTCCTGGTGCGGCGCGGGCAGATGACCGTGGGCGAGGTGCTGGCCTTCTACGCCCTGATCGGCCAGCTCTACGGCCCGCTGGTGCGGTTGACGCAGTTCCAGATGACGGCCATCGCGACCCGGGTCTCGGTCGAGCGGCTCTTCGAGGTCTTCGACGAGCCCGAGGTGCTCCAGGAACGCCCGGGGGCCCGACCGGTCCCGGCCGGGGCCACGCTCAGCTTCCGGAACGTGCGGTTCCGCTACGGACCCGAGGGCCCCTGGGTCCTCGACGGCATCGACCTGGACATCGCCCCCAGCCGGACGGTTGGAATCCTGGGGGCCAGCGGCGCTGGGAAGTCGACACTGCTGGCGCTGGCGCCCCGGCTCTACGACCTCGAACCGGGCGCCGGCTCGGTGCGGGTCGGCGGGATCGACGTGCGGGACCTGCGGCTGGCCGACCTGAGGCGGCGGGTCGCCGTGGTGCCGCAGCAGGCCCTGCTGTTCGAGGGCACGATCCGCTCGAACCTGCTCTACGCCGCGCCCGAGGTCACCGACGACCGGGTCGCGCAAGCCCTGGAGGTCGCCGACCTGACGGGCCTGGTGGCCGGGTTGCCGCTCGGTCTGGAGACACCCGTCGGCGAGCGGGGTCAGTCGCTCTCGGGCGGCCAGCGGCAGCGGCTGGCGCTGGCGCGGGCCCTGATCGCCGAGCCCGACTTCCTGCTCCTGGACGACTGCACCAGCGCCCTGGACGCCGAGACCGAGGGGCGGATCCAGGCCGCTCTGGCCCGCGCCCTGCCGGGCCGTGGCCTGGTGATCGTGGCGCACAAGGTGAGCTCGGTGTGGCACGCCGACGAGATCCTGGTGCTCGACGCCGGCCGGGTGGTCGAGCGCGGGTCGCACGACGAGCTGCTCGCCCTCGGCGGCCGCTACGCCGGGACGTTCGAGGCCCAGACGCACGCCCTGATGCCCGTCTGAGCCAGGACGGCCCTTGCCGGCGATGGCCGGCCTCGGGGCCCCGATTCGGCCCATCGGCTCGCAGGGCGCGCCGCGGCGACCGTGGGGCGATGGGCTTCGATCAGGACATCCCGAAGCGCCCGGTTTGACCGGTCGACAGGGTCGGTGATTGCGATTGCCGGCCTGGACGGGTTCGGGTAGGGTCTGCCGCGATGGGCCGGGGAAGGATCCCGCGGCCCGCACTCGGCGACAGGAGGTCGCGGATGCAAGGTCGGCGACGGGGAGCCATCGCCCTGATCGGACTGGCCGCGGCCCTCGGGCTCGGCGGCTGCTCGATCGCCCCGCGCGACTTCTTCCGCAGCAACGGCGACACCGCCCCGATCGTCCGGGCCCGCTCGGTGGGCATGGGCGGCCGGATGCCCGACACGATGGTCGTGCCGACGCTGATCGACAAGCTCAACGACCCCGACGCGGTCGTCCGCATGGCCGCGCACGAGGAGCTCCGCAAGCGCTCGGGGCAGGACTTCGGCTATGCCCCCTGGGCCGACGCCCCCGACCGCGCCCGGGCCGTGACCGCCTGGAAGCAGTGGTGGTCGGGCGAGCGGACGAACCTGGCCCGCTCCCAGCCCCCTCGTGATTCGGCCGTCGTCGCCGCCGGCTACGCCGAGCCGAACGACCGCCGCGCCGGCCTGCGCCGCCGGTTCCGCCGCCGCGCCACCGAGCCGACCTACGACGGCTCCGCCGCCACCGTCACACGCTGAGGCCCCGACGGCGCCGCCCGCGCCACCGACAGGCCCACGATCCCGCCCGAGTCCGACACCGCTTGAAGTGACGCCCTGGAGATCGGCCCATGGCCACCGCCCCCCACGTCCGCATCCCGGTCATCGAGCCGGGCACCCGATCGGCAGACCCGCCGGCCGGGGGCGTGCTCGGCTACCTGGGCGGCCTGGGCATCCTGGCCGCTGCCGCCGTCGCCGCCCCGCTGACCGGCCGGCCCCGGGCCCTGGCGCGAGCGACCTTCGACCGGTTTGACGAGCTGCTCTGTCGCGGCCTGGTCCTGGTCGGCTTGATCCACGTCGGGTTCGGGTCGTTCCTCTCGATGCAGGCGTACTTCGGCGCCACCTTCACCTCGGCCAGCGGCGCCGTGGTCGCCCTGGGACTCCTGCGCAACGTCGCGCCGCTGCTGACGGGCTTCACGGTCGCCGGCTACGTCGCCGCGCGGGTCACGTCCGAGCTGACCGCCGGCAACCCGATCGCCTGCGACGACGACGAATCCGCCGCGCCCGCCTTCGACCTGGACCGCGATGCCGGCGCCGGCCGGGCGACGTTCGTGCGGGTGGCCGCGTCGATGGCCGCCGGGCCGCTGCTCGTGCTCTGGGGCGCCGTGGTCGGCTCGTGCATCGGGGCGGTGGTCTGCACCGTGATGCTGGGCGTGCCCGCCCCGATCTACTTCGGCCTCGCGCGGCAGATGCTCCGGGTCGAGGACGTGCTGGGCGTGATCATCAAGGGCATGCTCTACACCGGCACCGCGACGCTGATCGCCTGCCACGAGGGCGTCCGCGCCCGCCGCCAGGGGCGGGGCCCGGCCGACGAGGACCGCACGCCGCCGGCCTTCCGGGCGATGATCCTCTCGATGCTGGCGATCCTCACGATCAACATGTCGTGGTTCCAGGTCGTGTACCTCTCCGGCAGCCCGTACGGGCCGCAGATCCTGGGGGTCGAGCCGTGAGCACCGACCGGATGAACGCACCGCGAGCGCCACGGCAAGGGGGCCGATCATGAGCCGATCCTCGGCACGCGAGGTGCGTGTGGGCGTGATCGTGCTGCTCGGCCTGGCCGGGCTCGCGAGCCTGATCGCCATCGCCAGCGGCGGCCCCGGCTTCCTGGCCGAGCGCCGCATGCTCGACGTCGTCTTCCGCAACGGCCAGGGCATCCGGGTCGGCAGCCCGGTGCGGGTCGCCGGCATCGAGTCGGGCCGGGTCACGGCCGTCGACCTGGTCGAGAAGGACGGCATCCTGCACGCCAGGGTCCGGCTGTTCGTCCCCGAGACGATCGCCACCCGGCTGCGGCAGGACGCCCAGATCACCATCGAGTCGGGCCTGACCGGCCAGAGCATGGTGCAGATCGTGAGCACCGGCCGCTCGAAGGTGCCGCTGGAGCCGGGGGCGGTGGTGCAGGGGGCCGAGGCGAACTTCTTCGACCCGATCCTCGAGCAGGTCGGCCTGGGCGCTGTCGAGCGCAAGCACCTCAGCCACGTCATCGGCGAGGTCCGCCAGACCATCGACGAGGCGGGCCCGCGCATTCGCGACCTCCTGCAGGCGCTGCAGGCGACGGGCGTCGACGTGCAGGCGACCGTCGCCGGCGTCCGGCCCCGGCTGGAAGCAACCGCCTCCGAGATCGAGGACCTGGCCCGGAGCATCGACCCGGCGCGGATCCAGCAGACGATGGCCCGCGCCAACGAGCTGATCACGCACCTCGACGCCGCCGTCACCGAGAACCGGCCCGCCGTCGCCGCCACCCTCAAGGGGGTCGAGGGCCTGGTGGGCGAGGTCCACGAGACGGTCAGCCAGAACCGGCCCGGGGCCGAGGCGCTGATCACGGGCTTCAACGGCACCCGCCAGAAGCTCGACACGGTCCTGACCAACACGTCCGTGATCACCCAGCATGGCGCCGAGATCGTCACGGCCAACCGGGCCGACATCGAGCGGACGATGGCCAACGTGCGGGACACGACCGGGACCGGGCTGAAGCTCGTGCAGAAGCTCTACGGCAACCCGTTTTACCTGAGCCCCTTCTACAAGCCGAAGCCGGAGGACATCCGGGCCGAGGCGGTGTACGACGCGGCCAACACGTTCCTGCTGGGGGCCAAGGAGTTCAACGACTCGCTCAAGAGCCTGCAGGCGATGCAGGGCCGGGCGGCGACGCCCCGGGAGCAGGAGGCGTACAACCGCCTGTTCCGCCGGGCCTGGGACCTGATGGGCCAGCTCAACGCCTCGCAGCGGCAGCTCAGCGACGGGATCAAGGACAACACCCCGATGCGCCGCTAGATGCGGAGAACTTCGGATTTCCGTACCGTGGGTTAAACTCCCCCCAAGTTCCGGTCGATAACTAGGGGTGTAGAGGCACGAGGGGTCTGGCGGCCACCGGCGAAAGCGGGTGGCCCCGGGCCCTGTCGAGCCGGATCGGTCTCCTCAGGGTGCCCGCCGCGGGCGCCGAGACCGATACCGACGCCGGTCGTTTCCGACCGGCCTACGCCCTGCAGGAGAGTGTGAGATGGAAATCTACGGCGCTGGTGGGACCCAGGGTCCTGCTCCGATCTACCCGCGACTCGCTTCGTTCTCGGTGGAGTCCGGCCCGGCCATCCAGGCTCAGGCTCCCCGGGATCAGGTGGAAATCTCGCCGCTGGGTCAGCTGCTGGACGGTATCGGCCAGCTTCCTGAAATCCGGCACGAGAAGGTCGAGGAGATCCGCCGTCAGATTGCCTCGGGTGTCTATGAGACCCCCGAGAAGCTGGAGGTCGCCCTCGATCGCCTGTTCGACGAGCTGTCCGGCTGGTGAGCTCGCTCCCCACCGATCGCTTGAACCGAGCAGACTGACCCGGGGGAGCTTCTGGCCCTGGGATTTGTGGACCGGGCTCACTGCCATCCGTCACGAGGTGCCTTCGGGTTCCTCACGCCGGGTGGTGGGGGGACCCGGTCCTTCCCCATTTGGGGCGCGGGCGTGGACGAACGGCCACCTCCCCCCGCCGCCACCTCGAAACGGGTTCCAGCCGCCGTGCCGGTTGGGCCGATAAGTTGGGTAACGCCGCGGCGTGGCAGGAAGCCACGTGACGCGGGATCGATGGGTCGCCTGGGGTGGGAGTTTTCCCGCCGGAGGAGGGCGACCCGGGACGGGCCGGCATCGACAGGAGGTGGGCCATGCGTTGGGACACGCACGCGGGACGGCGGGCTCGGACGGCCGCGGCCCTGCTGACGGTGTGGGGTGGGATGATCGCGGGCCTGGCCCCGGCGGCGGGCGCCGCCGACGAGCCGCGCGGGCTGGGCCGGCTCTTCCGGTTCGGGGCGAAGCCGGAAGCGGCCACGACGGCCAAGCCACCGGCCGATCGCGATCGCCCGGTGCCCTCGGCGCCCCGCGACGGCGGCGGGCCGGCCGAGCCGTATGACGTCGGGGCCCCGCCGCCGTCGCGGCCCTCGAACGTGGTCCAGCCCTACCGCTCGGCCGGCGACGCCTATCAGCCGCTGCCCAACGCCACGGCCGCCGGCGCCGGCCTGAACAGCCAGCCGGGCCCGAGCACGCCGATGGCCCCGCCCACCACGGGTGGCTCGCGCCTGGTGCCCCAGCCCCGCAACGCCAGGGCGGTCACCCAGGCCCCGCCGCTGTTGACCCGCGTCGCGCTCGGACGCTCCGACGACGGCCACCAGTTCGGCATGTTCCTGCAGGTCTACGCCGACGGCACCATCATCGACACCGAGGGTGTCCACAAGGTGGGCGGCGATGCGCTCCGGCCGCTGGTCGAGGCCCTGCGGGCGGCCGAACTGAACCGCCCGCGGCCCTTCTGCGGTGGGCCGGCGACCGACTTCATCGAGCAGGTGCACCTGGTCGTTTACGACCAGGCGCGGGGCCGGCTCACGGCCACCCCGGTGAGCTTCTCGGGCAACATGACGGGTTGCGACGCCGGCCTGCGGAATCTCCAGGCAGCCATCGACGCCCTCCAGGCGAAGATCAGCGGCGCGCCCACCGTCGGCACGGCGGCCGTCAGCCCGGCCACCCCGGCCGGACCCGTCCTCGGCCTGACGCCCCCGGCCGCCCCGAACGACAGCGCACCGCCGGCCCCGCTCACGCCCCCCCCGCCCGCGACCAATCCCACGGCCGCCCCGGCCCTGGGCCTGACCCCGCTGGAGTGAGTCCGGTCCGCCGACAGGATCCTCGATGACCCCGTCGGGTCGAGCGGCTCGGTGCGAGCCCTCGGCCCGATGGACTTTCGGGGGGCCGGGCCTCAATTGGCCGGTCGACTCGGCGGGGTCCGCGCGCTACAATAGGCGTGTCCGTCCGATCACCCGTCCTGGCGTGATGGCCTGCTCCCCACCCCTCTCCCAGGCGACCCGAGGACCGCAATCGTGGCAGAGCCCGCCCCCCTGGTCCCCCTGGAGGTCTCGGAGCAGCCCGAGGAGAAGTTCCGGGAGTTCCTGGAGATCCGGGGCGAGAAGCTGACCGCGCCCCGCAAGACGCTCGTGCGCCACATCTTCAGCTCTCACAAGCACTTCGATGCCGACGAGCTGGTCAACGACCTGCACTCGGCCGGCCAGCGGGTGAGCCGGGCGACGGTCTACCGGACCCTGCGGCTGCTGGTCGAGGCCGGCCTGCTCCGCGAGCTGCGGCTCACCAACCGCACCGCCTACGAACACGACTACGGCTACCCCTCGCATGACCACATGCACTGCTCCGAGTGCAATCAGGTCTTCGAGTTCACCAACGAGGAGATCCGGCGGATCCGCGAGCAGGCCAGCCGCGAGTTCGGCTTCCGCGCCACCGGGCACCGGTTCGTCATCACCGGCACCTGCGCCGCCTGCAGCCGCGCCCGCTCCCGCCGCCGGCTCGACCTGATCTGACGCCGGATCGCCTCCTGGAAAACCGAACGGCCCGGCAGGTCCGAAGACCGGCCGGGCCGTGTGCGTTGGAGGTCATCGCGGGGCCGGCGACCGGCTCATTCGAGGTAGCCGAGGTCGGCCAGCCGCTGCTCGATGATCGCCTGCTCCTCGGCGGTGTACTCGAACGCCGCCGCGGCCGGCTGGGCGTCGTGGGAGGGGCCGACATGGGGGCCCGTGAGGTTGGGGCTCGGGCTGTCGAGCCGCGAGCGGCTGCCGAACGGCGTGGCGCACGGCAACGGGCGGCCCTCGATGTGCCCCGGGGCGGCGATGCCGAAAAGGTTGAGCACGGTCGGGGCGACGTCGCGGAGGTCGGCCTTGAGGAACCGGCCCGGGTTCACGCCGGGCGCGGAGTAGGCGACGACGCCCTCGGGCCGGTGGGTGCCGGGCAGGTTGGCGTCGGCCTCGACCCAGGCGCGGCCGGCGGTGAGCTTGGTGCGCACCCAGTACGCCTCGTCGGGCAGGGCGATCAGGTCGGGATACCCCTCGGCGGCGGGGTCGATGCCGTAGACCTCGGGCACCGAGATGACCTGCGGGAACAGCGGCTGGCCGGTCTCGGGATGGCGTGCGGTGGCCAGGGTCACGGCCACCTCGTTGCGGGCCTCGTCGACCTGGCGGGGCGTGACCAGCGGCGCCCCGGGGTGCCGGGCGGCCGAGTTCAGGTACACCATGGCGGCGGTGTCCTGATGCGGGGCGAAGGCCAGCGACCGCTTCCAGTCGATCGGGAACTGCGCCTTGACCGAGGTGGCGAACGAGGCCCCCCGCGCCGCCGGCTCGCCGCGCTTCAGGCCGCTGAGCCGCAGCCGCTCCAGGCCCATCGCCGCGCGGCCCCAGAGCTGGCCCGCCACGCCCGGCATCCGGATCACGCCGGCGTCGGCGAGGATGCGATTGACCGAGACCCGACCCAGGCACGGGCCGAAGCCGTGGTCGCTGGCGACCATGACCGCGGCGCCCCGGCGGTCGGCCATCTCCAGCAACAGGCCGATCGCCTCGTCGAGGCCGCGGATGACCCGCTCGGCCTCACGGGTCCACTCGGGCTGGTCGAGGCCGGTCTCGTCGACGTTCAGGAACCGCCAGCAGCGGTGCTGGAACGGGTCGAGGTTCTGGAACTGCACGAGCATGGCCGACCAGTCAGGCACCTCGCGGTCGGCGAGCACGCCGCCCAGGGCCCGGCCCCGGAACGACTCGGCGGTGAGGCGGGCGGCCTCGGACAGCTCGTCGAGCGTCTGGGGCACGCGCTTCCAGAAGTAGCGGAGCGTGTACTCGGGCACCTCGGCCTTGAGCTTGGCCGCGAAGTCGGGGCAGCCGGACAGGGCAGCGTCGAGGTGCGGGGCGTCCATGCCCGAGACGACCACCCCGCGCACCGGCAGGGGCGGGAACGTGCCGGGCAGGTTCAGGCTCACCACCGAGCGGCCGGCCTGCGAGAGCAGGTCCCAGAAGGTGGGCACCTTGCGGCGGCCCGAGTGGTTGACCTTCATCTGCTGCGACGGGGCGTCGTAGTAGCGGTGGTCGAAGACCCCGTGCCGCGCCGGGGCGCAGCCGGTCATGAGCGTGGTCCAGGCGGCGGTCGTCACCGGCGGGATCGTCGAGCGGAGCGTGCCGTAGGCCGAGCGCGCCAGCAGGGCGTCGAGGTTCGGCATCAGACCGCGCTGGCGCATCGGGTCGAGCACGGTCCAGGTCGCCCCGTCGAGCCCGAGGATCAGCAGGCGATCGGCCTGGGAGCGGTTCGGTGTCATGCGTCGGTTTCCTCGGAGAGGGACAGGGGCAGGGCCGATCCGGTGTCTGGCAGCGAGGCGAGGCGACCGAGCCGATGTGGTCCGGTCAAGGCGCCTTGAAGGGTATCCGTTGGGGGCACGTCGACGACGACGGACGCCCCGAGCCGTCGGACCAGGGCGGCGGCCACGGTGACGAGCAGGACGAGCTTCAGGGCCAGGTACAGGGTCCCGAACATCGGCAGCCGCAGCGGGATCCCGCTCAGCACCGCCGCGCCCAGGGCGAAGTGGCTGACCATCGGGTCCCGGCGATCCCAGACCGCCAGCGCGGCCAGGGGCAGGGGCACGAGGTTGTAGTCGTTGGAGTACGGCATCGCGAACGTGGCCGCGGCCGTGAGCCAGAGCATCGTCGGGCCCAGCAGCGCGGTCGGGACCGGGCCGCGACGGCGACGCCCCAGCAGTGCCGCGGCCACCATCAGCACCGGCGGAGCGAGGACGAGCCCCACCAGCCTGGCGCCTCGAATCGCGATCGGCGGCTGCCACGGCAGCGAACGCCTCAGCTCGGGCCAGGCGACGCCCAGCGCGTGCTCCAGCGGGTGGACGACATGGTCTGGCAGGGCGGACACGTTCGCCGCCAGCAACTGGCCGTTGCGGACCGAGCGGAGGAACTCGACGCGGTCATGCACGCCCACGACCGCCGCCAGCGCCACCGCCACGGCGAGAGCCCGCCAGCGGCCGGCCAGGGCCACCGCCAGCAGCGCGGCGGTCGGGTAGTATTTGAGCCAGCAGCCCACGCCCAGCAGCACGCCCGCGGCCGGCTCGGCCCAGCGCTCCGGGCGGCCCAGGCACCAGGCGGCCAGCGGCAGGACGACCAGGACCAGCGGGTCGCACTGGCCGCGCTCCAGGGCCGTGACCATCGGGTAGCCGTACAGGCCCAGGGCCACCAGCCAGGACCAGCACAGCGGATCGAGGCCCAGGCGGCGGCGAGTGCGGACGACCCACGCCAGCGCGCCCAGCGAGATCGCCACCAGCGCCGCCATCCAGAGCCCCCGGGCCGTCGCCGGGTCGACCAGCCGGACCCAGGCGAACAGCCTCGGAATCATCGGCGGGTAGGGGAACAGTTCCTCGGCCAGCCCGACCGGCTGAAGGTAGACGTTGATCCCCTCGGCCCAGCGGCGCGCGGTCGGCTCGATCGAGACCCGGAAGTCGCCCGCCAGGACGCCGACGGAGGGGATCCAGGTCGCCTCGATCCCGAGCATCCGGTCGGCGCGGACGCTGGCCGCCCACCCGGCGATCCAGACGAGGATCAGGCCGAGGGCGATCAGCGGGTCGCGACGGATCGGGATCCCGGCCGGCCGCGGCAGGCGCAGCGGGAGGGCCGGGCGGCGCGGGCCGGACATGGGCGCTCCTGGAGATCGGATCGGGCCGGGCCGGAGGCCGGCACGGGTCTCCGGAGCGCGCGGCCCCGGAGACCCCTGGGCGATCGATCAGCCGGCCACGGCCAGCGATGGGCGGCTGCCGGGCAGGTCGATGGAGAAGTCCGCCTTGTAATAGTCGCCGAGCTGGTTCCGCTCGCCGCGCGAGCGATACAGCATGCCCAGGCTCCGCCGCACCTTGGTGCCTAGCGGCAGGCCGCCCTCGGCGCCCAGGAGCCACCCCTGGTACGCCTGGACCAGCCGGTTGGCGCGGGCGGCGAAGTCGGCCGGGGCCGGGCCCTTGGCGGCCAGCGACATGACCGTGTGCGGGAACGCGGCATGACCCTGGGCGCCCACGATCCGGCCGTCGTACGGCTCGATCATCCGCCGCAGGCAGCTCGGCGTCATCCGCCAGTAGTCGTCCGGGTAGCCGTGGATCCGGAAGTTCAGCGGCGAGGTCAGCAGGAACAGCCCGCCGGGCCGCAGGACCCGGAAGATCTCGTCGAAGGCGCGCCGGACCTCGAAGACGTGCTCGAAGGTCTCGACGCAGAGCGCCGTGCCCACCGAGGCGTCGGGCAGGGTCAGGGCGCTGACATCCTCGACCCGGTCCACGCCGGGCCCGGAGCGCATGTCGCAGCCGACGTATGGCTTGCTGCCGAAGAGGGTCCGCAGGTTCGCGAACCCCTCCTGCCCCTCGACCTGGTACGAGCCGAACTCGTAGACCGGGCCCGGGCAATCGAAGGTCTGGGACACCAGCTGGACAAAGGCCTTGTTGTGCTCGCGCATCGCCGACGCTCCTCCTTGAGCTGCGGCCGACCGAATGCGGGACCGGTTCAGTCGGGCGCACGAGAAAACAACTGGCCCGACCGGCCCGCGGTTTCGGCGGAGGGTACGCCCTCCTCCGGAACCGGTCAAGGCAGATCGGGCCACGTTCTGATCGAGCCGTCCGAGACCCCGTTCAGCGCACGATGCCGGCCAGCGGCAGCACGTCGATGTGCTCGCGGGCCGCCCAGGTGGAGCCGCTCCGCTCGACGCGGTGATAGAGCGTGTCGCGCTCGATCGGGTCGCGGCCCGCCTCGCGGATCAGGCGCTCGATCTCGGCGACGTTCATCTCCTGCGGCGTCTCGGCCCCGGCCTCGTGGTAGATCTTCTCGTGCACCACGGTGCCGTCGATATCGTCGGCCCCGAACGAGAGCGCCACCTGGGCCGTCTTGATCCCGAGCATCACCCAGTAGGCCTTGATGTGCGGGAAGTTGTCGAGCAT
>CAZUZD010000047.1:272-26437 GCA_964624465.1 uncultured Isosphaeraceae bacterium | reverse complement strand
CGGTCTCGGTCGCCATCCCGAAGCAGGCGATGTAGCCGACCCAGACCGCCACGCTGAACGGGAACCCGAAGATCCACTGGAAGATCGCCCCGCCGGCCAGCGCCCCCAGCACGCTGGTCATCATCAGCAGGGCGTCGGTCCAGCTCTTGTAGGTCAGGTAGAGGATCAGCACGATCAGGGCGAGCACGGCGGGGAAGACGAGCTGGAGGGTCTGGCGGGCGCGGACCTGGTTCTCGAACTGGCCCGACCACTCCAGGTACATGCCAGTCGGCAGCTCGACCTGCTCGGCCACCACCCGGCGCGCTTCCTCGACGAACCCGACCAGATCGCGGTCGCGCACGTTGAGTTGGACATATGACCGGAGCAGGCCGTTCTCGCTCTTGATCATCGAGGGGCCTTCGATGACCCGGATCTCGGCCACGGCCTCCAGCGGCACCTGGGCCGGTCGCGGGCCCGAGGCGGCCGGGCGGGCCGCCGCGCCGGCCATGCCGCTGGCATCGCCCTCGGCGGGCATGCCCGCGCCGCTGGCCGAGACGAGGATGCGCTTGAGCGCCTCGACGTCGTCGCGAAATTCGCGGGCGTAGCGGACCCGCACCGGGTAGCGCTCGCGGCCCTCGACGGTCATCGTCAAGGGCCGGCCGCCCAGGGCGACCTCGATCACGTCCTGGATGTCGCCGACCTGGACTCCGTAGCGGGCGGCCCGGTCCCGGTCGATCACGATTTCCAGGTACGGCTTGCCCACGACCTGGTCGGGGAACACATCCACCGCGCCCGGGACGTTCTTGAGCACGGCCGCGATCCGCTGGCTGGCCGACTGGATGGCGTCGAGGTCGGAGCCGAAGACCTTGACGCCGATCTGGGTGCGGACGCCGGTCGCTAGCATGTCGATGCGGTTGATGATTGGCTGGGTCCAGATGTTCCCCCAGCCGGGCATCTGGGTGCTGCTGTCGAGGTCCTGGGTGAGCTCCTCCCGCGACTTCTGCCAGAGGAAAACGTCGCGCTGGAAGGGACGTTCCAGGCGGGCACGCAGGTTCTGAAGCTCGCCGGGTTCGGGCTCGCGAGCCAGCCGGTCGGCGTCACGGGCGCGATCGACGAGCGTCTGGAGGGCCGTCCAGGGCACGGCGGCGGCCGCGGCGTCGAAGAGCTCACCGTTGAGCTGCCGGACCCGCTCGACCAGCCGGCGCTCGTGGGATTCGGCCAGCCGGTCGGCGACCCGCTGCGCTGGGCTCGTGACGCTCCGGCCGATCACCTCGTTGGCCAGGTCGACGGCTTGCTCCACGGGCCCGACCGCCGCCGCGAGCGGCATCGGGCCTGGGCTGAGCACGCCGGCCTCCACCGCCAGGCGAGTCGCCTCGTCGAGCATCCGGGTCACCTCGTCGGGCAGCACCTCGGCGAAGAGCCGGGGGCCATGAACGGGGGCCAGCGCGTCGACGATCGCCTGACGCTCGGCCGGCGTCGGCGTGCGAACCACGCGGCCGGGCTCAGCCCGCTCCAGCAGGAGGTCGAGCGCCTCGGCCGTCAGAGCGTGGCCGAGCTCGGGGGCGAACTCCTCCAGCCGCCGCGTGGCCAGCTCGCGGAGCATGCCGTCGAGCGACTCGGAGACGGCCATCGCCGCATCGTTGACCTGGCCCGCGCGGTCGTCGGTGGCGACCGGCCTTGCGAGGATCCCGGCTCCGAGCAGGGCGTCAAACGCGAGGCCCGACTGTGCCGTGGCGTCGGCGAACCTCAGGTGCCGCTTGGGCCACTGATCGCGGTCGCGGAGGTTGATGATGGTCTCGAACATGTCCAGCGGCGCCGGGTCGGTCGAGGACTCGGCGCGGCCGGCCTTGCCGACCACCTGGCGGACTTCCGGGAACCCGCGCAGGATGGCGTTGCGGGCCTTCAGGTCATCCGACGCCTCCAGCACGCTGGTGCGCGGCACGCTGGCGGCCATGTCGAGGATGGTGCCCTCGTTCAGCGGCGGCATGAACTCGCGGCCGAGCCTCGTCGAGGCGACGTACCCGAGCCCCAGGATGCACGCGAACAGCCAGCAGACCAGGCCGGGGCGGTCCATCAGCCACGAGAGCATGGGGCGGAAGATCTCGATCATCGTCCGCACCAGCCAGCTCTCATCTTCCCCCTTGATCCGCCCGCGCAGGAAGATCGGGATCAGCGCCGGCACGAGCGTGATCGCCAGCACCGCGACGCCGATCAGGGCGAACGTCTTGGTCCAGGCCAGCGGGTGGAACATCTTCCCCTCCATGCCCGAGAGCGCAAAGACGGGCAGGAAGGAGAGGATGGTGATCAGGACCGAGAAGAAGATGGGCCGGCCCACGGTGCGGCAGGCGGGGATGATGATGTCCAGGTTGTCGCCGGTGACCTTGCGGGTGCCGAAGCGCCGGGTGAGGTGGTGCGCCGCGTTCTCCGTCATGACGACCGCCTGGTCCTCCAGGATGCCGACGCTGATGGCGATCCCGGCCAGGCTCATGATGTTCGACGAGATGCCCATGACCCGCATCATCAGCACGCTGAACAGCACGGCCAGCGGCAGCGTGAGCGAGACGACGATGGCGCCGCCGAGGTGACCCATCACGAGCAGGATGGCCACCGTGCAGATGATCAGCTCCTCGCGGACCGTGTGGGTGACCGTCTCCAGGGCGCTGGTGATCAGCGGCGTGCGATCGTAGAACGGCACGATCCGGACCCCGGCGGGGAGGCCCGGCGACAGCGCCGCGATCTTCTGCTTGATCCGTTCGGTGATTGCCAGCGGGTTCTCGCCGACCCGCATCAGGACCACGCCGCCGACGACCTCGCGGCCGTCCTTCTCCAGCACGCTGCGGCGGAACTGGGGCCCGAGCTGGACCACGCCCAGGTCACCGAGCCGCACCGGCGTCCCCGCGCGCTGGGCGACGACGGTGCGGCGCAGGTCGTCGAGGTTCTGGATCCAGCCGACCGAGCGGATCAGGTACTCGGCGTTGCCCCGGTGGATCACCCGCCCGCCCACGGCGGAGTTCGAGCGCCGCACGGCCGAGTCGACCTCGCCGAGCATGACGCCCAGGGCGCGGAGCTTGTTCGGGTCGATGTCGACCTGGTACTCGCGGGGTGCGCCGCCAACGCTGGCGACCTCGGCCACGCCGGGGACGCTGTTGAGCTGGTAGCGGACGTACCAGTCCTGGATCGACCGCAGCTCGTCGAGCGTGCGGCCGTCCCCCTCGACGGTGTACCAGAAGATCTGCCCGACGGCGGTCGCGTCGGGCGCGAGGTACGGCGTCACGCCCTCCGGCAGGAAGGTGGCGGCGATCGAGAGGCGCTCCAGGACCCGGGTGCGGGCGAAGTAGTAGTCGACCGAGTCGTCGAAGATGATGTTGATCATCGAGAAGTTGAACTCGCTCGATGACCGCACCACCTTCACGCCGGCCAGCCCTTGCAGGTTCACCGAGAGCGGGTACGTGACCTGGTCCTCGATCTCCTGGGGGCTGCGGCCCATCCAGTCGGTGAAGACGATCACCTGGTTCTCGGACAGGTCCGGGATCGCGTCGACCGGCATCGTCATCAGGGCGCGCACGCCCAGCACGCCGATCACGGCCGCGGCCAGGATCACCAGCAGGCGATTGCGGATCGACCACTCGATGATGGCCTCGATCATGGCAACCGCCTCGCGATCGGTCGAACGTCCGGGGTCCTGAGCATCGTTCTGGATCGCAGGGAGGGCCGAGGACGGGTGCCGACCTCGAGGATCAGCACCCTCCGGGATGGCATCGACGCTCAGCGGTGACTGGCCGTGTCATAGCCACGACCGTGCAGGTAGTGGGGCGTTGCGCCCGAGCCGCCCGCCTGGAAGTACGGGGTGGTGCCCATGCCGCCGCTCGAGCCCGGCGTCCGGTAAACCGGGGGCGCGGTCGGCCCCGGAGTCCAGTAGCGAGCGGACGCCGTCAGGGTCGCGGGCTGCGCGTACTGGGCGGGCACGTTGTAGTAGTAGCCGGGCGCCGGGATGAGCACGGGGCCTGCGGTGGTCATGTAGGTGCCCACCGTCGGGTAGTAGAAGATCGGGGGGCCCTGGGCGCCGGCCGTGGCCGGGATCGTGAGCAGGGCGCCGGTCAGGAGGGCCAGTCGTCCCCAATGCCGGGCGTTCAAGGTGGTCAACATGGCGTCGTACTCCCTCGTGAGTGCTTCAGCGTGTCGTGAGCATCAACGAATTCCGCCGGTGGCAAGAATTCTCGAAGGGCGATCCGGACGCGTCAGGCCCGGTTCGGCTCGGGAGCCTCACCGCTGGCCGGGATGACCCATGCCGAGCATCGGGTCGCTTCAGTGCGAATGCGCCGCAGCCGGGGCTGCGGCCGGGGCCTCCTTCCGGGGACTGCCGCTTCCGCCGAAGTAGGCGGCGCCGGCGGCGGGGTTCAGCCGGGTCTCGGCGTCGATCAGGAAGGCGCCGGCGTCGGCGACACGGTCACCAGCCGAGAGCCCGTCGAGGATCGGGTAGCGACCGCCGCTGACGGGACCGAGCACGACGCGACGGCCCTCGAAGGTGCCGGCATCGGTCTCGACGTAGACGATCTGCTGCGTGCCGGTGTCGATCACGGCGGATTCCGGCACCGACAGCACGGTCCCCTGGGGCGGGCCCGCCAGGCGGGCCAGGTACTTCGCGGGGGTGGCCTTGAGCTTCGGCTCGCAGCTGGCGCAGCACATCCAGAGCTTCCGGCCGTCGAGCTCCACGCCGATCGGCTCGCCCATCGTGCCGAGCTTGGCCCCCGTCACCGGGCACTTCGCCTGCTGCTCGACGGTCAGGCTGGCGGTCTGGATCGGGGAGGTCGCCTCGCCATCACCGGCCAGGCGAGTTCGGAATGTCGGCGTGTCTGCCACCGGGGTGGAGAGCTTCACGGTGGCGAACATGCCCGGTCGGAGCCGGTGCCCGGGGTTCGGAAGGTCGTATCGCACGCCGACGGTGCGGGTCGCGGGATCGAGCACGGGGTCGATGAAGGCGATGGTGCCCTCGAAGGTCTCGCCGGGGAACGGCTCGACCATCGCCGAGACCGTCTGACCGACCCGGACGCGGCCCAGGTCGGACTCGTACACCTGGGCCCGGACCCAGACGCGGTCCAGATCCGCCACCTCGAAGAGCGCCTCGCCCTCGGCGACGTACTGGCCCTCGACGATGTTCTTGCGGACGACGATGCCGCTGATCGGCGCCAGGATCGGCAGGCGGTAGTCCGACTTGCCGCTGGCGAGGATCGCATCAATCTGCGCGGCCGAAAGCCCCCAGAGGCCGAGCTTCTCGCGGGCCAGCGCAACGAGATCGGGCCCGTCGCCGAGCGTGGCCTGGCCGAGGGAACTCCGGGGCCGGCTGAGGCTGGTGCTCCGGGCCACGAGCAACTCGCGCACGGCCTGGTACAGCTCGGGGCTGTACAGCTCGGCCAGCGGCTCGCCGGCCTTCACGGCGGTCCCAGTGAAGTTGACGTGCAGCCGCTCGACCCGCGACATCCCCTTCACGCGCGAGGAGATCCGCGCCAGCCGGCGCTCGTCGAACGTGACATTGCCCACGGTGGTGAGTGTCTGGGCGAGCGGCTCGTAGCTTGCCTCGACGGTGCGGATGCCGGCCTGTCGGATCCGGTTCGGGGCCAGCTGGACTCGGGACGTCACACCCTCGGGCAGGGCTTCAACCTGGCCCCGCTGACGCTTCGAGAGCGGCATCCCGCAGATCGGGCACTGGCTCGGCTGGTCACGCACGATGCTCGGGTGCATCGGGCAGTAGAACTCGACGTCGGGGGCCGCGGCCACGGCCTGGGCGGCCGGGCGGGTCCACTTGTCGTAGTAGTTCCACAGGGTGTCTCAGTAGGCGAAGAGCGTCGCCGTGGCGGCCATCAGCGCGATGAACCGCAGTCGCAACTCGACGACCTTCACGACCATCCGGAACTTCTGCCAGCGCGTCAGGGGCGTCTCGGCCCCGGTCGGCTCGGTTCCCGGCGCTGCGGAACTGGTGGTCATGGCAGAGGCTCCCTCGGACCTGGCGGCCACACGTGGGCCGCCGGGCGACCGATCGCTGGCGGTTCGGATGGGATCACGCTGGGGACGGACCTGGGGCCAGACCGAACGCGCAGGCCTTTGGGAGCCGGTGGGCTCGTCAGGCTGCGTGAGGTCGGCGCGCGGAGGTGCGTCGATCCGGATCAGAACCGGAGGTGGCCGAGGCGGCGGAACAGTGGCCGCTCGGAGGGTGCCGCCGCGATCATCGCGGGGCGATCAGCCTGGCGAAGTGTGCCAGGCAGCGTCAGAAAGGCGGCATCGATCGGCAGCAACCGACCGGGGTCGGCCGAACGGTGGGGATTGCCCGGCAGGGGAGCCTGCGGGGCCGGCGTGCTGGGGGCACTCACCCGACAGTCGCAGCCGTGGTCCGCCTTCCCGAGGAGGGGAACAGCCGTGAACGGGCTCGACTCGCCCGCCACGGTGGCCTCGCCGGAAGCCTGGCGGGCACCGGTCGGGACCGACGCCGCGGGGAGGCAGCAGCAAGAGGCGGCTGGGCTTTGCGCGCCGCAGCAGGATCGACTGGTCGCGGCCCGGTCCGCTGCGGTCGCCTCGCAACCCAGGGCCCGACCGGTCCCGCCGACGGCCACGAGGGCCATCGCCAGGGCGATCCAGAGCGTTCCGGTGTGTGGCGACGTGTGACGCATGGTCCGACCCGATTCCGAGCGGACGGCCAGACTCGGTTTGCCCGAGCGAGCCGTCATCTTGACCTATCTTACTTCGCCCCCCGGGCCTGGCAAGTTCAAAGCGATTGGCAATTTCCGGCGGGCGCCGCAGCCTCCGGGCCGATCCGGAGCAGCAGTCCGAACGCGGCCCGGCCGGCGATGAGCCCAAGTTTTGGTGCTGGATCGGACGATAACGCCATTGGATCCGTCGGGCGCGATCGGGGCGCTCGTGAGGGTGGCGTGGTTTCGCCTGGCAGCGACAAACCGAGGGATCGCTCATGCGGCAGCCCAGGCGACGGACGACGCTGGCGCTGGGGGGCCTCGGGCTGCTGGCCGGGTCGGGCTGCCTGTCCGCGCTGCGCGAGAGTGGCCGGCTGGCATCCCAGGCTGATCCTGGCCTGCAACGCGCCGGACATGCCGAGGCCCCGCACGTCCCCGCCCGCTCGGGGCCGGTGGCCGCGGCGCTGGCCGTCGATCCTGGGGTGTTCGCCGGGCCGCAGCCGGTGGACCTGTACATTGGTCGGGCGCTGGCCGCCAATCCGACGGTTCGGGCGGCCCGGTTCAATGTGCTGGCGCTGCGGCATCGGATCCCCCAGGTGACGGCCCTGGAGGACCCGGTCGTCTCGAACACGATCTTCCCGATCCCGGCGGTGGCCCCGCAGTACTCGCTGATGGGGTACATGCCCTACGACGCCCTGATCGCCCAGCAGTTCCCCTGGTTCGGCACCCTGCGGCTCCGCGGCTGCGCCGCTGAAGCCGAGGTGAAGGTCGCCCTGATGGAGCTGGCCGCCACCGAGCTGGACGTGGTCGAGTCAGTCAAGCTCGCGTACCTCGACCTGGCGTTCAACCAGCAGGTGCTGGCCCTGCTCGATGAGAACCGAGCCCTGGCCGAGGACTTTCAGCGCCTGGCCGGCGAGCGGCTGCGAAGCGGCACCGCCACCCAGGTCGACCTGCTCCGCGCCGAGACGACCCTGGCCGACATCGATCGGGAGCGCGCCGCCACCACGCAGGTGCTCGAGGACGCCCGCGCCGAGCTGGCGCGGGTGCTGAACGTCTCGCCGGAAGCCCCGCTCGGGGCATTGCCTGCGCCTGGGACGGGTGGAGTCGCCGAGCCCCTAGATCGTCTCTACCAGCTCGCCATCGCCAGCCGGCCCGACCTGCGGGGTCGACTGGAAGCCATCCGTCGAGACGAGGCGGCCGTGGCGCTGGCCCAGAACCGCTACTACCCCAGCGTCACGCTGGGCGCGGTCTATCAGAACATGCAGAAGACGAACGCCATGACCCCCGAGACCGCCAACGGGGTCCCGAACATCGGCATGTTCGTCGGGTTCAACCTGCCGATCTATCGCAAGAAGCTCGATGCCGGCGTCTGCGAGGCCAGGGCCCGGGTCGCCGCCAATCGGGCGCTCTACGAGGCCGAGCGGAACCAGGCGCAGCGGGACATCAAGGGTCTGTATTCCCGGGCCCGGTCGCAGCAGACGATCCTCGCCCTGCTCCGCCGCACCAACCTGCCGAACGCCGAACAGGCGCTGAAGCTCACCGCCAGCGACTTCGCCACCGGCGGGGTCGACTACCTGAGCCTGTTGACCACCCAGCGCGAGCTGCTCGAGGTCCGGCTCCAGATCGCCCAGACCGAGACCGAGCTGGGGAAGACTGTCGCCTCCCTGGAGCGTGCCGTGGGCGCGGCCCTCAGCGAGTTCGCCCCCGAGCCGGCCGCCGTCGCGACCCCGGCCGACCCGACGCCACCCGCCTCGAGCTCGGCCGCCCCGTTCGGGAGCCCCGACGCGGTCCCCCAGCCCGGTCCGGTCCCGGCCGAGCCCCCGGCCAACGATTCGGGAGCCTCG
The DNA here is from genome assembly GCA_964624465.1 of uncultured Isosphaeraceae bacterium. Lineage (GTDB taxonomy): Bacteria > Planctomycetota > Planctomycetia > Isosphaerales > Isosphaeraceae > CAZUZD01. Next base: position 17,934 of record CAZUZD010000047.1, on the reverse strand, counting down.
ACGGCGCTACCGATCGAGGACTCACCCGACCCCGCGGCCGGCAAACCCTGACGAGGCCGCCCGGCGGCGGCCATCACATCGACATGTTCGGCCCGGCGGGAGCCAGCGGCGTGAGCGGGGCCGGTTGCCGGAAGGGGTAGCTGCCGACCGGCGGCCGTCGCGGCATGGCCCGGCCGGTCATCCCGGAGGTGGACCGCCGCATCGCACCCCCGCCCAGGCCCCGGGAGGCGGTGAGCCCCAGGCTGCCGCGATACCCGGGGAGCAACGTCCGTGGCCCGGCCGTGACCCCGGCGGACATCCCGCCCCCCAGCGTGGTGGGCCGTGCGCTCATCCGGGCGGGCAAGGGCGCCGAAGGCGGCATCACCCCGAGCCCGCCGCCGGGGCCCGGGGTGTAAGGCAGGAACCCACTCCCGCCGGCGGGCAGGTAGGCGGGGTTGCCGATCGCGGGGGGGGCCTGGGCCAGCGCCGGCCGGGCGGCCATGCCGGGTGCGCCCAGGGCCACCGTCGTCAGGAGCAGACGCCAGGATCGTCGCATCGCCCGGTCCCTCCCCGCCGTGATCAGAGCTCCCCTGCAAAGGATCGGCCCGATCACTCGGACCAGATCAGGAACTCGGAGACGCCGCTGCGGGCCTGTCCCTTGTGGGTGAACACGGCCCGGACCTTGCTCGTCTTCACCGGGCGGAACCGGACCTCGTTGAACACCCCGCCGGTCGGCTGCTCCGGGGAGCGGCTGGCGTCGAGCACCGGGAACCAGGCGGTACCGTCCCAGGTCTCGAGGTGATAATCGGCCGGGGCCTGCACGCCGCCGCGATCGTCAAAGATTGCCAGCTCGGCCCGGCTGATCGACTTCGGCTCGCCCAGGTCGATCTCCAGCCAGTCGGTGGGTTCCGGCGACTCGAAGCTGGTCCATCGGTTGTTCGGGTTCGGTGTGAAGCTGGTCTTGCCGTCGTTGACCCGGGCCACCTGGTCGAACCGCGAGGTGAACGAGGCGCTGGCCTTCGGGAACGGCCGGTCGCCGGGGTTGAACGCCAGGTTCCCCTCGGGCGGCGGTGCCGCGTCGAGGGACTGGCCGGCGTCGCCCCAGGCCTCCAGCTCGGTCAGGCCCGAGCGCTTGCCCGGGGCGTGCGTCAGCACCACGCGGATCCGGGTCAGGTCCTGCTCCGGGAACCGGATCACGTTGGCGCGATGACCCTGGGGCGGCTCCGGCGAGCGGGTCTGATCGGGCACCGCCACCCAGCCGGCGCCGTCCCAGGTCTCCAGGTCGATGCGGGCCGGGGCGGCCAGGTTGGTCCCTGCATCGTCCAGCGGGTAGACCCGCACTTCGCGGATTCGCCGCGGGGTGCCGAAGTCGACGGCGATCCAGTCGGTGTCGGTCGTCGAGCCCTCGGTGGTCCAGCGGTTCGGGGGCGAGGGGATGTACCAGAGGTTGCCGTCGACCGCCTTGGTCACCGGCGTCTTCGGGGCGCTGTACGAGGCTGAGACGCGCGGGAAGTAGTCGCCGTCGTTGTTCACGGCGAAGTTGGCCAGCTCGGGTCCGCGCTTGACCTTGGGGGCCTCGGGCAGCGGTGCGGACAGCGGGCCGAGCGTGTCCGAGTGAGCGATCTCCCGGCCCTCGGCGAACAGGCGCAGGCCCTTGCCGCGACCGTAGCGGGTGCCGTCGCGGTCCCAGACGACGCTGACGCGACGGCCGCGGACCATCACGTCATCGAGGGCGAAGTAGGCCCAGCTCGGAGGGGCCAGCGGCCGGACCTCCAGGGTGTCATCGTCGCGGGGCTGGATGCCCACCAGGCCGGTGATCACCAGGTCGACGAATCCCGAGTGGAAGTAGTGCTCGCTGTGGTTGAAGGCGTCGTGGCCCTCCCACGAGCCGGTGTCGGGGTGCGCGGCCTCGGCGATGTACGGTTTCCCTTCCTTACGGTGGGTCCTGGCGAAGATGTTCAGCAGCTTCAGGTAGTCGGCACGCGTGATCGACTTCGGGTCGCCCTGCTGGAGCAGGTTTGCCAGCGCCTTGAGTGTCTGGGTGGTGGCGTACGGCCACGACTGACCGCTCCACACGCAGCAGTTCTTGGAGATCAGGAACAGCGGATCGTGGCGCTCGGTGACGGTGGGCCCGAACTCGGCGAAGAAGTACTCGGGGTCCATCAGGAACTTCCAGGCCTCCTCGAAGCCCTTCCCCGGGTCGACCATGCCGAACTGCCAGGGGACGAACCCGATCTCCTCGCGCCCGTGCGGGCTGCCGGCGAACTGCCCGGTCTGGTAGGTCAGGCTGCCGGCCTTGACGACGTGGCCGTCCTTCTCCTCGTCCTGCTTGGCCATCGGGAAGAAGAACTGCCGCTTGGGGTCCCAGAGCTTCTCCTGGAGCTTCGCCTTGAGGCCCGCGGCCTTGGCCCGGTAGGTCTTCGCCGTCTCAGCGTCGCCGGCCAGGTCGGCGGCCCGGGCGATGGCCAGGGCGTCGGCCCACATGTAGGCGTTGAACGAGGGCCGGTAGCCCGGGGCGCCCCGGAACCAGTCCTTGGTCTGACGGCTGTTGATGTTCGTCTCCATGCCGTCGTCGTGGCCGATCTGCCAGAACAGGCCGACCTCGGGCACGAACTGACGCTGCTCCCACCCCTCGTAGTTCCGGATCAGGTCGGGCAGCAGGTCCTTCGTGAAGTCGTCGTTCGGGTGGACCTGCTGGAGGGCCCAGACCGAGTCGGCCAGCCAGGTGCTGTAGTTGCGGGGCTGGGCGCCCGGGGTGCGGAACCAGTAGCGGGCGAAGTCACGCGCGATGCGGGGATCACGCAGCCAGCGGGCCTCGTAGAGCTGGTGGCCGGCCGGGCAGCTGATGGCGCCATAGGCCCCCGACCAGAACGGCCGGTCGATGAACTCGGTGAAGGTGTAGCCCGACTTCGGCGATCCGTAGGTGAGGTGCTTGGTGAGCAGTTCCCAGCGGTAGTAGTACGTGGTGGTGATGTCGGCGTCGGGGCACTCGAAGAACGGGATCTGGGTCTTGTACCAGTCCCAGTCCTGGTTGTCCCAGAACGTCTGCGCCTGGAGCAGTTTCGTCTTGTCGAGGATCGGCCCGTCGGCGGGCGGCGGGGCGGGCGCGGCCAGGGCCAGCGAGGCCAGGGCCAGCAGCACGGCGACGGGACGGCCGAGGGCCGGGGGGAGAGCGCGGCGCATCGCGGTGGGTTCCGGGGTGGAGGTCGAGCGGAGGCACGATCTGTCGGGATTGTAGCGGGCCCCCCGGAGCCTGTCAGGCGGGCAGCCGGGCCGGCGGCTTTCCCGCGCCGGCCGGCTCGGCTACGATCCGAGACGTCTCCGCCGGTGCCGTCCGGGCCCGATGGTCCCCTCGACGAGCCGGCGGCGCGAGGAGTCCGCCGCCCATGCGCCACCGCCCGGTCAACCGCCGCACGTTCGCGATGGCCACCGCCGCCACGGCCGCCGCTGCTGCACTTCCCGCCCGCGCTGCAACACGACCGCCAGGACCCGCCGACACCGTGCGGCTGGGCTTCATCGGCGTGGGCAACCGCGGCTGCCAGCTCCTGGCGGCGTTCCTGGCCCAGCCCGACGCCCGCGTCGTCAGCCTCTGCGACGTCTACGCCCCGTACCTCAACGCGCAGTACGATGCGGTCGATCCCCGGTTCCGCAACCTCGAACGCCGCATCCCGAAGATGCCCGAGGTGCCCGGCGATCTCGAGCGCGTGTCCGACTACCGGCGCGTCCTGGAGCGGAAGGACCTCGACGCCGTCGTCATCGCCACGCCCGACCACTGGCACGCGATCCAGATGACCGAGGCGTGCCGCGCCGGCAAGGACGTGTACGTCGAGAAGCCGCTCTCGATCACGCTCCACGAGGGGCGCCGGATGGTCGAGGTGGCCCGCGAGACCGACCGCGTCGTGCAGGTGGGGACCCACCGCCGCTCGTCGACGCTGTACGCGAGGCTCGCGGAGCTGGTGCAGCAGGGGGCGATCGGCAAGGTGACCGTCGCCCGCGCCGCCTACGCCAGCAACATGACGCCCGGCGGCATCGGCCGCGCCGCCGACTCCGAGCCGCCGACCGACCTCGACTGGGACCGCTGGCTCGGCCCCCGGCCGCTCCGGCCGTTCAACGAGAACATCCTGCCGTACAAGTTCCGCTGGTGGGGCCCGTACAGCTCGCAGATGGCCAACTGGGGCGTGCACTACTTCGACCTGATCCGCTGGCTGACCGGCGAGCAGGCCCCGGCCTCGGTGGTCGCCCTCGGCGGTCGGTTCGCCGTCGACGACGACCGGACCATCCCCGACACGGCCGAGGCCATCTTCGAGCACGATTCGGGCATGCTCACGAGCTTCAGCCTCTACGAGGCGAACGGACACCCGGTGCTGCCCGACGGCGCCGAGATCGAGCTGCGGGGCACCCTGGGCACCCTCTACGCTAACCTCCAGCACGCCTGGATCGTGCCCGAGCGCGGGGGCCAGTTCCAGGACCCGAAGCCGCGTCGCAAGCCCGAGACGATCACCGGCACCGACGGCGATCCCGACCAGGCGCACGCCCGCAACTTCCTCGACTGCGTCAAGAGCCGCCGCCGGCCGAATGCGGACATCGAGGAAGGCCACCGCTCGACCACGTTTGCCCACCTGGCGAACCTGGCCCTGGCCACTCGCCTGCGGCTCGACTGGGACGCGGAGGCCGAGCGGTTCACCAACAGCGAGCCGGCCAATGCGCTGCGGCACTACGAGTACCGGGCGCCCTGGACCCTCACCTGAACGGGCTCACGCGGCGGCGCGGCCCGGTCCGCGCCGCCAGCCAGTCCAACCGGCACGGTGCACGTCGGCCAGCACGGCCAGGATGATGACCGCGCCCGTGACCAGCCGCTTCGTCGGGTCGGAGGTCCCGATCGCCGCCAGGCCGGTCTGGAGCACGGCGATCACCAGCACGCCCAGGAAGGTGCGGATCACCGAGCCACGCCCGCCCATCAGGCTCGTGCCGCCGATCACCGCCGCCGCGATCGCCGAGAGCTCCAGTCCCGTGCCGGCGTTCGGGTTGGCCGCCGAGATCCGCGCCACCTGGAACACCGCGCCCAGGCCCGCCAGCAGGCCCGAGACCAGGAAAGTGGCCCAGCGGATCCCGCGCGTTCCTAGCCCGGCCAGCCGCACCGCCGGCTCGTTGGTACCGACCGCGACCAGCAGCCGACCGGCCACGGTCCGGCTCAAAATCACCTGGGCCAGCAACACGATGCCGATGGCGATGAGGAACGAGGTCGAGACCCCGAGGCCCGCCACCGGGTCGGCGAGGCCCTCGATGGCGCCGCCGACGTACTTCGTCTTCGAGTCGGTCACCAGCGACGACGCCCCGCGGGCGACTTCGAGCATCCCCAGGGTGGCGATGAACGAGGGGATGCCGCCCCGGACGGTGATCAGCCCGCTGATCGCGCCGCAGAGGCCGCCCACGCCGATGCCCGCCGCGATCGCCGCCCAGAGCGGCCAGCCGGCATCCTTCGCCAGGAACCCGAGCACCGAACCGGCCAGGGCGAGCACCGAACCCACCGAGAGGTCGATGCCGCCGCCGATGAGGACCAGCGTCATCCCCACGGCCACGACCGTGAGGTCCGGGATCTGATTGACCACGTTCCGCAGGGTCGGAACGGTCAGGAAGCTGCGGCTCTGGACGCCGAAGAACCCGATCAGCACCGCCAGCACGCCGAGCAGCACCAGCACGTCGGCCAGGCCGGCGCAACGGGAGCGGGCACCGGCGGACCCGATGAACGGGGCGGCCGCGGGTGACTCTGCGGCTTCGGAACGGTCCCGGCTCATGAGCGCTGCTCCTGCGTCGCCGATCGACCGGCATACTCCCGGAATGCCGCGGCCAGCAGCGTCTCGGGCGTCCAGTGACCGCGTTCGAAGACCTCGACGATCCGCCCGGCCGAGAGCACAGCGATGCGGTCGCACAGGGCCATGAGTTCCTCGGTCTCGCTTGAGGCCACGATCACGGCCCGGCCACTCCGCGCCAGCTCGTCGATCAGCCGCCAGATCACCTGCTTGGCGCCCACGTCGATGCCGCGGGTCGGCTCATCCAGGAGGTACACCTCGGGCGCCCGACCCAGCCAGCGGCCGACCACGACCTTCTGCTGGTTCCCGCCGCTGAGCTCCTGAACCGGCTGCTCCATCGAGCGGGCGACCAGTTGCAAGCGGGCCCCCAGCTCCCGGCTGGCCGCGCGCTCGGCCCGGCGGTCGAGCCAGCCGACCCCGCCCCGCGCGAAGTGGCCCAGCCGGGCCAGGCTGTGGTTGACGTCGATGGCCATCGGCAGGAGCAGGCCATCCTGCTTGCGGTCCTCGGGCACCATCCCCAGGCCGGCGGCCACCGCCGCGCGCGGATGCCGGAACGGCGGTCGGGAGGCCCCCTGCCCGAGCTGGATCCGGCCCGACGTCGCCGGATCGGCTCCGAAGAGGCACCGCAGCAGCTCGGTCCGCCCCGAACCCACCAGGCCCGACAGGCCCAGCACCTCGCCCGAGTGCACGGTCAGGCTCACGTCGCGCACCAGCAGCCCTCGGTTCAGGCCGTCCACCCGCAGCGCCGTCGGGCCTCGCGGGCGCGGCCCGTGGGCGCTGGCCAGGGCCTCGACGTCGCCGACCATCAGGCGCACGGCCTCGTCGAGCGAGAGCTCGGCGGCTGGTCGGGTCGCGACCAGGGACCCGTCGCGGAGGACGCTGATCCGGTCGGCGATCCGCTGCAGTTCTTCGAGCCGATGACTCACGTACACGATCGCCACGCCCTCGGCCTTCAGCCGAAGCAGCTCGCCGAACAGGGCATCGACTTGCGGATCGGTGAGCGCGGCGGTGGGCTCGTCCAGGAACAGGACCCGGCACGGCCTGGCCAGCGCGGCGGCGATCGTCACCAGCTGCTGATGCCCGATTCCCAGGCTGCTGGCCGGCGTCTCGGGATCGAGATCCGCCAGGCCGACCCGTGTCAGGGCAGACCGTGCGCCGTCGCGAAGGGCGGCCCGGTCGATCCAGCCCAGCCGCGACGGCCAGTGGCCCAGCGCCAGGTTCTCCGCGACCGTGAGCGTGCCGACCAGGCTCGGCTCCTGCGCCACCAGGCGCACGCCGCTGGCCTCGGCTTCGGAGCGTCCGCGGGGCCGGTAGGGCCGGCCGTCCAGGGCCATCGCGCCGGATTCGGGTCGGTCCACGCCGCAGACCAGGCGAGCCAGCGTGCTCTTGCCGGCGCCGTTGGCGCCCATCAGCGCGTGGATCTCGCCGGGGAGCAGGTCGAGGTCCACCCCGCGGAGCACGGGCGCGGCATAGGATTTGGTCAGGGCGCGGAGGCCGAGACGCGGGGGCAAGCTGGCCGTCACTTCAGGGTCTCGGCCGTGATCAGCTCCACCGGCGTGGAGCGGTCCTCCGGCGTCGAGCCATCCTTGAGCCGTTGCAGGGCATACTCGATCCCGAAGACGGCGAGCTGGTCCCCGTGCTGCTCGACGCTGGCCAGGATGGCCCCCTCGCGGATCGCAGACCGCACCGCCTCGATGCCGTCAAATCCGACGATCTTGACCCTGGCGTCGCGGTTCGCCGACTTGACCGCGGCCAGCGCCCCCAGCGCCATGCTGTCATTGGCGCACAGCAGGGCCTTCAGGTCCGGATGCTCGTTGAGGATGGCCCCGGCAATCCGGTCGGCGCGGTCGGTCTCCCACTCGGCGCTCTGCGAGGCGACGACCTTGAGGCCCGCGTTGTCGGTGGCGTCCCGGAATCCCAGGAGCCGCTGCTGCCCGTTGAAGGCGGTCGGCAGGCCCTCCAGAATCGCGACCTCGTCGCCGGGCTGGAGCTGTGCGGCCAGGAAGTCGCCGGCGAGCTTCGCGCCGGCGCGATTGTCGGGCCCGACGAAGGGGACCGCCAGTCCCTGCTCGGCCAGGACACCGGCGTCGAGCTTGTTGTCGATGTTCACGACCACGATGCCCGCTCGCTCCGCCCGCTTGCAGGCCGAGACCAGGGCCTTCGAGTCGGCCGGGGCCAGCACGATGGCCTGCACGCCCTGGGCGATCATCTCGTCGACGAGCGCCACCTGGCGATCGAGGTCCCGTTCGTCCTTGATGCCGTTGACGATCAGCTCGTAATCCGCGGCGTGCTCGGCCTGGTGCTTCCGGGCGCCCTCGGCCATGGTCGAGAAGAACTCGTTGGCCAGCGACTTCATGATGAGGGCGACACGCGGCTTTGCCTTGCCGTCCGCGGTCGCCGCTCCGGGGCCACTGGCGGGCTGGTCACCGCAGCCGGTGGCGAGGACCAGGGCGGCGAAGAGGGCGAGGCCGTGAGCCCGCATCGGGTGGCGAATCGTCGTCATGATGGCATGGACCTCAGAGAGCGCTGGACTTCGTCGAGGGTCGGCATGGCGGTCTGGGCGCCGGCGCGGGTGGTGGCCAGGGTGCCGGCGGCGCAGGCGAAGCGGGTGGCCTGGGCCGCGTCGTCGCCGCGAGCCAGCGCCACGGCCAGGGCGGCCGTGAACGCGTCACCGGCGGCGGTCGTGTCGACCACCTCGACCCGGCGGGTGGGGCTACGCCGGGCCGGTCCCTGGCGATCCAGCCAGAGGGCCCCGTGCTCGCCCATCTTGATCGCGACGGCGCGGGGGCCCAGCTCCAGGAGCCGCCGCGCGGCGATCTCCGCGGCCGCGAAATCCGGCACGGCGAGGCCGGTGATCGCCTCGGCCTCGGACTGGTTCGGGCTCAGCACGTCGACGTCGAGGCTGGCCGTCGGCAGCGATTCCCCCGGCGCAGGGGCCGGGGCCGGGTCGAAGACGGTCCGCACGCCCGCCCGCTTCGCGATGGCCAGGGCCGTCAGCACGGTCGCCATCGGGACCTCGAGCTGAACCAGCAGGGCGTCGGCCGTGGCGATGGTGTCGGCGAACCGTTCCACATCCTCGGGCGCGAGCCGGGCGTTGGCACCACCGACGATGGTGATGGCGTTCTGCCCGGAATCCTCGACGCCGATCAGGGCCACGCCGCTGGAGCAGTCGGGCGTGACCTGCACGCCGGTGGTGTCGACCCCGGCCCCGGACAGCACCCCGAGGAGCATCGGTCCGAACGGGTCGTCGCCGACCCGACCGATCATCGAGCAGCGAGCCCCGAGCCGCGCGGCGGCGACCGCCTGATTCGCCCCCTTGCCGCCGGGGGAACGCGTCAGGTCGCGGCCATGAACGGTCTCCCCTGGCCGGGGCAGGCGGGCGAGCCGGGTCACGAGGTCGAGGTTGATCGAACCGACCACGACGATGTGCGGCTCACGGGCCCCGATCATCGCCCGGGGCCCTGATCAGGCGGCTGACTGCTCAGCTCGACCAGCGCCTCGGTCACGCGATCGGCCCGGTCGGCGGGCAGGATCAGGAACCGATCGCGGCCGTCGGCCCGGGGCGTGAAGGTGTTCGCCCCGTTGGGCTGGATCGCCACGGTGCCCGCCGGCGAGAGCTCGAAGTAGCCGCGATCGGGCCGCACGGCCTGGAGCACGCTGGTCAGGTCCCAGGTCGGCCGGTTGTGCGGCGGCGGCTCGTAGCGAATGTACGCCTCGGAGACCGGATGGTGCGCGACGTAGCCATAGTCGCGCTCGATGCTCGTGGCCGGGTACGGCAGGGCAATGCCGATCTCGAAGCCGCTCCAGATCCTCGGGGTCGGCCAGCGCTCGGCGACCGTCTTCGCCGACGGGACGTCCTGGGCCACGTTGTACTCGGTGAACTCGGCATTGCCGTCGATCGGCTGGAAGGCACCGGCCATGAGCGAGAGGAGCTGGACCTTGCTCCGCACCAGCGCCTCGCCGGTCAGCGGGCTGGCGGCGTCGGGCTTCGAGTCGAGCAGGCGGGCCAGGTTCGTCGAGAAGCCGACCTGGATCACGACCACGGAGCCGTCGGGCTGCGCGGCCAGGGTCTTCCGCAGCAGGCTCACCGCCTCGGGAGCGTCGTGGCCAGAGGTCAGCCGGTGCGGATACCGGAACGCGCCACCGTCGCGCTGGTTGACCATGAGGAGGTACTTGCTGTCGAACTTCGGCCCGCCGGGCCGAACCACGCCGACCGGGATGGTTCCCCGGCCGTAAAAGGTGTTGATCGCGTCGACCAGCGGGCCCGCCAGTTCGTTGTCGGCGCTGACGGTCACGGCCAGCAGCTCGCACTCCCCCCGCGACTGCATCGCGTGCAGCATCGCCAGGGCCAGCACGTCGTCGCAATCGCCGCAGATGTCGGTGTCGAAGATGACCCGCTGGGGCGGGGAACTCGCCTCGGCCCACACGATCCGGCCCGGCGCGAACGCCAGGGCCAGGGCGGCCAGGAGGATCAGAGGACGGACGATCCGAACCGACATCGAACACCTCGCGCGGTCAGCGGGAAGACGGCTGCGGACGGCCCATCCGGGTCCGTCCGGTCGCCGCCGACTGTAGCCGCCGCCTGGGCCCGATTCAACGGGCTCGTGGAGCATCAGGACGTGGGCCGAATCGGTGAGTACGCCTTGCGGAGCGGGTCGTAGCGGTAGGTCGGGAAGGGCGCGGCGAAGAGCTCGGGGACCGGGCCGTTGGTGCGAGTCAGGTACCGGAATTCGCGGCGGAACGAGGAATCGGACCCGTCGAAGACATCGAAGAGGTTCTTGGGGTCGTGGACATCCGACGCCTCGAGGATGACACCGCCGAACGCGCCGGCGTAGGCCAGGAACGGCCGATTGAACCCCGCCCAGAAGACCGGCAGGGGCGTGTAGTTGCTGAATTCGTTGAGGTTGAGGATCCGGAACGCCGCCGGGACCGGCGTGCCATAGTAGCCGGCGAACTCGACGGCGCTCTGGCCGCTCGGGTTCAGGCCGTCGAGCAGATTGTTGCCGTCCGGGACCGTCTTGTAGAGCAGGTACGTGCCACGGGTCGGATTGGTCGTCAGATCGGCCCCGGAGCTGGTCGTGTAGCCCGTGAAGGTGCGCACATCCCGGACGGTGCGGGCCGGGGCGTCGGTCAGGTGGAAACGGACATCGGTCCGATCGGCGCCCACAACCCGGTCGCGGGCCGCCGGAGGGCCACCGTAGTGGCCGAAGAGCGCATCGCGGCCTGCCTCGCCATCGAGCTGATCGATCGCGGCGTCGTTCGCGAGGGTCGGGCCGAGGTCGAGCGGCCGGGTGAGCTTCCGCCCGGCCGCCACGGTGGCGAAGCTCAAGGGGGTGAGGTCGGTCGAGCCGAGTCGGACCCGGTTCGTCGCCAGTCGAAACAGGTCGCGAGGCCTCAGGCCGTCGGCCCAGCCCCGGACCAGGGCCTCCGCGGGGAAGTCCGCCGGGAGCGTGCTGGAGAAGTCCCCTGCCAGCACATCGTCCCCCTCACCGCCGCGGAGCCCATCGGCACCCAGGCCACCGAGCAGGAGGTCGTTGCCCGGCCCCCCGTCGAGCCAGTCGTCGCCGACGTCGCCGAAGATCCGGTCGTCACCGTCCGCGCCGAGGATCCGATCTGGCCCCGACCCGCCGTCGATCTGGTCGGCGTCTGCCCCGCCATCGACCCGATCCGCGCCGGCCCCTGCAAAGATCACGTCGGCCCCGGCCATGCCGTCGATCGCGTCGTCGCCCGGCCCGCCCCGGATCTGATCGTCCCCCGACCCGGAAACCACCCGATCGTTCCCCCCGCCCGCGTCGATGAACAGCGCGGCGGCAACGCCCGCATCGGCGATCACGCGGTCCTCGCCGTCGAGCGTGTCGAGGTACAGGCGGCTTGCCAGGGTGACGACGCTGCGGGAGTCGCTGGCCTGCACGAGAACCCCGCCCGTCGGGTCCGGCGCGAGTGTCACGGTGTCCGGGCCCATCGAGCCGCGGTAGAAGAACCCCTGGCTCCCCTCGATGAAGGCTCCGACCCGGACCTGAATGACCGCCACGGCCGGTGCCGGGGTGGGATCGCCCGCTCTGGCCACCTCGGTCAGCGTGACGCGCGCCGTGTAGTTGCCAGCGGCGTTGTACGTGTGCGGTAGGGTGAGCTGATCCGACCACGAGCCGCTTGCGCTTGTCGAGGTCCGGAAGACCGTCTGCTGCAGCGGATTGAACCGCGAGGGATTCGGATCTCCCCAGTCCACCTGGACGATCACTGGCCGCGAGCCAATCTCGGAGGGATTCGTCGATGTGAACCGGACCTCCAGTCCGGTCCCGCCGATGTCGGTCTTCGACAGGCTGTTCCCGTACGAGTAGCTCTGGAGCGTCGCGATGGTCCCCTGCTGGGGCGATCCGGGCGTCGGAGTGCTCAGGGGGATCGCATCACGCACCGGCTCATTCAGGAGGCTGACGCTCGTCAGCCGGCTGATCTCGGTGATCGCCACCGTCAGAAGTTGACGTTCCTCCAGCCGGGACGTGACGCCGACGCAGGCCCGGAACCGCCGGATGGGGCGGGACGGACTCGAAGCCGTCCACGGGTGAGAAATGGCCGGCGATCCGGACATGGGTGGGCATCCTCGGGGGCGCTGGGACGGAACGGGATGGCTGGATCCGGCTCGAACGATCTCAGGGAGCGGGCGGGGTGCCACCGAAGTAGGAGCGGTCGCGGGCCTCCCAGTCGGCGTAGCCGATCAGGTCATAGAGCTCGGCCCGGGTCTGCATGCTCGCCAGCCGCGACCGCTGGGAGCCCTGATCACGCAGGGCGGCCAGGGTCTCCTCGGCGGCCTTCATCGCCGAGCGGAAGGCTGTCAGCGGGTAGAGCACGGCGCGGTAGCCCAGCGCGCCCAGGTCATCGAAGTCCAGCAGCGGACCGCGGCCGAACTCGGTCATGTTGGCCAGCAGGGGCACCGGCACGCGCTCGGCGAACCGGGCGAATTCCTCGCGGGATTCGAGGGCCTCCGGGAAGATCATGTCGGCGCCGGCCGCGACGTAGGCGTGGGCCCGGGCCACGGCGGCGTCGAACCCCTCGACCGAGCGGGCGTCGGTGCGGGCGATGACCACGAAGTCGGGATCGCGCCGGGCGGAGGCGGCGGCGCGGACCTTGGCGGCCATGGCGTCGGTCTCGACCAGGCCCTTGCCCGTCAGGTGCCCGCACCGCTTGGGGAGGATCTGGTCCTCCAGGTGGATCGCCGCGGCGCCGGCTTCCTCGAAGAGTCGGACGGTGCGAGCGGTGTTGATCGCCTCACCGAAGCCCGTGTCGGCGTCGCAGACCAGGGGGAGCTCGGTGGCCCTGGCGATGATGGCGGCCTGCTCGACGAACTCGGTCAGAGTGAGCAGGCCGACATCGGGTAGCCCGGCCCAGCCCGCCGAGAGCGCGCCGCCCGAGAGGTAGGCGGCCTGATAGCCTAGCCGCTCGGCCATCCGGGCGGTCAGGGCGTTGAAGGTGCCGGGGATCATGATCGGGCCGGCGGTGTAGGCGGCCCGCAGGCGGGCACCGGGCGTGGGCATGTGCGGCTCTCGCGGAACTGGAGACGCGATTCGTGGCGTGAGATCGATGCGCCGCCGACGGTCGGCCCGGGGGCCACCGCCGGCGGCGCGAATCCGCTTGGGCGGAGGCTCAGGTCAGGCTCCAGCCCGGACGGTAAGTGCGGCGGATGTACTGCGCCGCCTCGGGGGCGTTGGTGACCTGGAGGTTGGCCGAGTCCCATTCCAGCTTCTTGCCGACCCGGTAGGCGACGTTGCCGAGGTGGTTGGCCTCGGTCAGCAGTCCCGCATAGCCGAAGTGGCACGTGGTGGGCGAGCCGGTCTTGCAGGCCTGGATCCACTCGGCGTGGTGCCCGATCGAGGGCGGAATCGACGGTTCGGGACGCTGGTAGTCGCGGAAGTCGGCCTCGGGTAGCAGCACGTTCTTGCCGTAGTCCGAGAGGATCATCCCCTTGTCGCCGACGAACAGCACGCCGCTGTCCCACTGGGGAATTGCCTTGTCGGTCCAGGGCTGTGGCTTCTCGGACCCCTGGTACCAGGTGAGCTTGAGGCCGGGTCGGTCGCCGCGTGGGCCGTAGGTGTACTCGGCGCGCATCGAGGCCGGGGCGATCTCGGGGTGCGGCGGCGGTCCGAACGCTTCGATGGTCTTCGGGGCGTCGAGGTCGAGGGCCCAGAACGGCAGGTCGATCCAGTGGCTGCCGAGGTCGCTCATGGTGCCGTTGCCGAAGTCCCACCATCGATACCACTTGGGGCCCGGCAGGTAGACGTTGCTGAACGGCCTGGCGGGCGCGGGGCCCAGCCAGAGGTCCCAGTCGATGCCGGCGGGCACCGGGTCGACCTGGGTCGGACGCTCGGTGACGAAGACGATGTCGCCGTTCTTCTTCGCGTCCTCCTCGGATTGCCGGCCCCAGGCCCGACCGACCCAGACGTGGACCTCGCGGATCGGGCCGACGGCGCCGGCGCGGACCAGCTCGACGACGCGGCGGTAGTTGTCGCCGGCGTGGATCTGCGTGCCCATCTGGGTGGCGACCTTCGCCCTGGCCGCCGCCTCGCGGATGATGCGGGCCTCCCAGACGTTGTGGGTGAGCGGCTTCTCGCAGTAGACGTGTTTCAGCAGCCGCAGCGCCGGCAGGGTGGCGAAGGCGTGGGTGTGCTCGGTCGTGCTCACGACGACGGCGTCGAACTCGCCGGCGTGGTCGTAGAGCTTGCGGAAGTCGCGCTCCTTGCGCGCCTTGGGGTGGGCGGCGGCGGCCCGCTCCAGCGTGGGCTCGGAGACGTCGCAGAGGGCGACGATCGTCTCGCCGGCGACGCTCTCCAGGTTCCCCGCGCCCCGGCCGCCGACACCGATGACGGCGATGTTGAGCTTGTCGTTCAGGCCCCTGGCCCGCACGAAGGCCGGCGCCGCGAAGGCCCCGACGGCCCCGGCGGCGAGCGTGCGCCCGAACTGGCGTCGTGTGGCGTTCCCTGTCGGTTGCGTCATGGCACTGGCCCCTGGCCGGAACTGCGGGCCGCCGCGCGTCGGCTCCCGGCGCTCGGGGCGGCGGCCGCGATTGGCCTCAGGATCGGGTGCCGCGACGGCGGTTGCAAGGCCCCGGGGGGGCCGATTCCCGCGCCCGGGCGCCAGCGTCTGGCGTGGCCGTCCGGGGCGGGTAAAATCGCAGGTCTGCCGGCCCGCTCGGCTCCCACCGCTCGAACCCCACGCCCCCACCCTCCAGGACCTCTGCCCATGACGCGACGTCTGTTCGCCGGCCTCGCCGCCGCCTCGCTGGCGGCGGTGGCCACGGCCGCCCCCGCCCTCGTGCCCCAGGACAACAACCAGGCGCCCCAGGGCTTCGCGCCGGTGTTCAACGGCAAGGACCTGGCCGGCTGGCACGGCATGCCGCACTTCGATCCCCGCACCCTGGCCGCGCTGGAGCCCGCCAAGCGCGAGGCCCAGATCGCCGAGTGGACCGCCGACGCCAAGAAGCACTGGACCGTCAAGGACGGTGCCCTGGTCAACGACGGCGACGGCGCCTACCTGACCACCGACAAGGAATACGGCGACATCGAGCTCCTGATCGACTACAAGACCGTCGCCCAGGCCGACAGCGGCATCTACCTCCGCGGCACCCCCCAGGTCCAGATCTGGGACTGGACCGTCGAGGGCGGCAAGCACAACCTGGGCGCCGACAAGGGCTCCGGCGGCCTCTGGAACAACAGCCCGGGTGCCCCCGGCAAGGACCCCAGCGTCCTGGCCGACCGGCCGTTCGGCCAGTGGAACCGGTTCAAGATCCGCCAGGTGGGCGCCCGCACCAGCGTCACCCTCAACGACAAGCTGGTCGTCGACAACGCGATCATGGAGAACTTCTGGGACCGCTCGGCCCCGCTGTTCCCCAAGGGCGTGATCCAGCTCCAGACCCACGGCGGCGAGATCCAGTGGAAGAACGTCTTCGTCCGCGAGCTCTCGGCCGATGAGGCCAACTCTGTGCTGGCGAAGCGCGCCGACGAGGGCTTCACGACCCTGTTCGACGGCACCTCGCTCAAGGGCTGGGCCGGCGCGGTGGAGAACTACGAGGTGGCCGACGGCGCCATCCGCTGCAAGCCCGGCAAGGGCGGCGTGCTGCACACCGAGAAGGAGTATGGCGACTTCGTGGCCCGCGTCGAGTTCCGCCTGCCCGCCGGCGGCAACAACGGCCTGGCCATCCGCTACCCGGGCCAGGGTGACCCGGCGTACACCGGCATGTGCGAGCTCCAGATCCTCGACAACGACGCCGAGCAGTACGCCAAGCTCGACCCGCGCCAGTACCACGGCTCGGCCTACGGCATGATCGCCGCGAAGCGCGGCTACCTCCGCCCCACCGGCCAGTGGAACTTCCAGGAAGTGACCGTCAAGGGCTCGAAGATCAGGGTCGAGCTCAACGGCAGCGTGATCCTGGACGGCGACCTGGCCGACGTGAAGGAGGTGATGGCCAACACCCCGCACCCCGGCAAGGACAACGCCAAAGGTCGCTTCGGGTTCGCCGGCCACGGCGACGCCGTCGAGTTCCGCAACGTGAAGATCAAGGCGATCGACTGACGCCCGACGGTTGCTGGAAAGCCTGACGAACGGCGGCGGCCCGCATCCCGGGTCGCCGCCGTTCGCGTCGGGGGTGGCGGACAATCCCTCCAGCTTGATCTGGCGAAGGCGCGGGTGGATCGGATGCAATGGAGAATGCACGTCGGCACGGGTCCCTGCGGACCCGACGGCCGGGCCTCCGGGGCCAACCCCGGGGCGCGGCGTGCATTCCTCGCTTCGAAGGAGAGCAACAGGATGAGGATGCGGGTCAGGTCCATCACCACGGCGGCCCTGCTGGGGGCGCTCGGCGCCTCGGCGACGACGGCTCACGCCCAGAATGGGGCGGCGAGCAAGCCGCTCAAGTCGGGCATCGACAGGACCTACGTGGACGCCAGCGTGCGGCCGCAGGATGACCTGTTCGTGCACGTCAACGGAAAGTGGCTCAAGACGTCCGAGATCCCGGCCGACCGCTCGTCCGACGGCGCGTTCTACAAGCTCCGCGACGACTCCGAGGCGGCCGCCCGCCAGATCATCGAGGCCGCGTCGAAGGCCGACAATCCGCCGGGCTCCGAGGCCCAGAAGGTCGGCGACCTCTACGCCAGCTTCCTCGACGAGTCGAAGATCGAGTCGCTCGGGATCAAGCCGATCGCCGACGAGCTGGCCGCCGTCGACGCCATCGCCGACCGGGCCGGCCTGGTCAAGGCGCTGGGCGCGATGGCCCGCCTGGGCGTGGGTAGCCCCTTCGGGGCGTTCGTCGACACCGACTCCAAGCGGTCGGACCGCTACCTCCTCCAGCTCACCCAGAGCGGTCTCGGCCTTCCTGATGAGGCGTATTACCGCGAGGAGAAGTTCGCCCCGATCCGTCAGGCGTACGTGGCCTACCTGGGCAAGATGTTCGCCCTGGCCGGTGTCGCCGATCCCGACAAGGCTGCCCAGCGCGTCTTCGAGCTGGAGACCACCCTGGCCAAGTCGCACTGGGACCGGGTCAGCACCCGTGACGACACCAAGACCTACAACCTCAAGACCCGCAAGCAGCTCGCCGAGCTGACCCCCGGCTTCGACTGGGACAGCTACTTCGCCGCCATGGGGGCCAAGGGGATCGACGAGGTCGTCGTCCGCCAGCCGAGCTACTTCACCGCGCTCGACGAGATCCTCAAGACCGCCTCGCTCGACGCCTGGAAGCTCTGGCTCAAGGCGAACGTGCTGCGGTCCTATGCCCCGTACCTGAGCAAGGCGTTCGTCGACGAGAACTTCGCGTTCTACGGCAAGACGCTCACCGGCGCCCAGGAAATCCGCCCGCGCTGGAAGCGTGGCGTGCAGACGGTCGAGGGGGC
>CAZUZD010000047.1:0-262 GCA_964624465.1 uncultured Isosphaeraceae bacterium | reverse complement strand
GCAAGCTCTACGTCGAGAAGAACTTCCCGCCCGAGGCCAAGGCGAAGATGCAGACGCTGGTGGCCAATCTGATCGAGGCCTACCGCCGTGACATCGAGTCGCTCGACTGGATGAGCCCCGAGACCAAGAAGCGGGCCATCGAGAAGCTCGGCAAGTTCACGCCCAAGATCGGTTACCCCGACAAGTGGCGCGACTACTCCACGCTCACGATTGACCGCGACGACCTCGTGGGCAACGTCCAGCGGGCAGAGGCCTTCGAGCT
>CAZUZD010000046.1:23172-26467 GCA_964624465.1 uncultured Isosphaeraceae bacterium | reverse complement strand
ACGAGCCGCTGGACCAGCGTCAGGCCGATGCCGAGGCCCCCCTCGGCGCGGTCGAGCGAGCGATCGACCTGGGTGAACAGGTCGAACATCTTCGGGAGCAGCTCGGGCCGGATGCCGATGCCGTTGTCGCGGACGCGGAAGACCACCTCGCTGCCCTCGACGCCGGTGATCAGCTGGATCCGGCCCCCGGCCGGCGTGTACTTGGCCGCGTTCGTCAGCAGGTTCACCAGGATCTGCTCGAGCCGGGTCGAGTCGGCCTCGACCGGCAGGTCCGTGGACGAGGACGAGAGGGTCAGTTCATGCTTCCGCAACTCGACGATTGGCCGCACGGTCTCGTACGCGTGGCGGATCACCGGACCGGCGTCGATGCGCTCCTTGTGGAGCTGGATCTTCCCCTCGGTGATCCGGGCGACGTCCAGCAGGTCGTTGATGATGTGGGCGAAGTTGGCGACCTGCCGGGCGGTGACGTCCCGGCCCCATTCGAGGTCCTCCTTCGAGCCCGCTCGCGCGGCGATCTCGACGGCGCTCTGCACGGCGGCCAGCGGGTTGCGGAGCTCGTGGGCGAGCATCGCCAGGAACTGGTTCTTCTGGCGGTCGGCGTCGACGAGCTTGGCCGCATCCTGCACGGCCCGGTCGCGGGCCGCCTCGGCGTCTGCGAGCAACCCCTCGCGCTCCACCTCGAGCTGCTTGCGCTCGGTGATGTCCTGGACGGCCAGGAGGATCAGCTCCCACTTCCCCTCGGGCGGGAAGCGGCGGGCGTTGAGCAGCATCGTCTTCGGGCCGATGGTCTCGAAATCGTGCTGGACCTCGAAGTCGTCGAAGTGGCTGTTCTCGGGGATGATCTCCTCCAGCAAGGTTCGCAGCGCCGGGATGTCCCACTGCCCGTCGCCGAGGTCATAGATGAACCGGCCCTCGGTCTCGGCCGGACCGACCCGGAACATCTCGTAGAACGAGTGGTTCGCCGACCGGACGTGCAGGTCGGCGTTCAGGATCAGCAGCGGCTCCCGCACCGTGTTGACGATGCTCTCGGCATACCCCCGGGCCGATGCGAGCAGGTGCTCGGTCTGCCGGCGGGCGGTGATGTCGCGGAAGACCATGACCACGCCGACCAGCACACCACCGTCACCCCAGACCGGGGCGGCGCTGTCGTCGATCGGCAGCTCGCTGCCGTCCCTGGCGATGAGCAGCGTGTGGTTGGCCAGGCCGCGCACGAGGCCCGTGTCGATGACCTTCCGCACCGGCTGCTCGCTGGGCTGCCGCGTCTCCTCGTTGATGATCCGGAAGACCGCTTCCAGATGTCGGCCCATCGCCTCGGCCGCCGGCCATCCGGTGAGCGTCTCGGCGACCGGATTCATGTAGGTGATCAGGCCGTCGGGGTCGGTGGTCAACACCGCATCACCGATGGCGGCCAGCGTGACCTGATACCACGAGGCCGGCCGGTGGCTCGCCGCATCGCCCGCCCGTCCCGGGACCGAATTCGACATGCAACGGATCTTTCTGGACGGGACGACCGGCGTCCGCGGCGGCGAATTTCGAAACAAATGCTGATCTTGAACACACTCATTGTCCTCTCGCCGACGGGCGGTAGCAAGCCGAAACGCCCCTGCCCCCGACGTCGGTCGGGTTCGGGCGCCGCTCAGCCCTGGCTCATACCAGGCATCTGATTCATGAGCGGATCTCGGCTTGACCCTCCGGCGGCTCTCTGCTCTGGTGATCCGGATCGGGCGAGACTCGGACAACCCTGGGGAAGGATTCCCATGCCGAGGCAGATGGTTTCCTACGCGCAGAACTTCGAGGACGTCCTGCTGCGGCGGCTGTTCCCGGACGTCACCGACGGGTTCTACGTCGACGTCGGGGCCGGCCACCCGACGGCGGACTCGGTCACGAAGTTCTTCTACGACCTGGGCTGGTCGGGCATCAACCTCGAGCCGAACCCCGCGTCCCACGCGCTCCTGACCGCCGAGCGCCCGCGCGACCTGAACCTCAACCTCGCCGCCTCGAACGGCTGGGGCGAGCTGCCGTTCTACGAGTGCGACGGCTCGCCGTGCTGGTCGGTCCACCCCGGGTACTTCGTCGAGATGTTCGGCGCCGATCCGACGGCCCTGCGGCGGCGGGACGTGCCGGTCCTGCCGCTGTCGCAGATCTTCCAGGATCATGTCGGCCGGACGATCGACTTCCTCAAGATCGACGCCGAGGGGCACGACGTCGCGGTCCTGGAAGGGGCCGCCCTGGAGCGCTGGCGGCCCCGCGTCGTCGTCGTCGAGGGGACCGATCCCCAGTGGTGGGCCGCGATCTTCGAGCGGGCCTCGTACCACTGGGCCACCCACGACGGGATCAACAGCTACTACGTCCGATCCGAGGACGCGGCGCTGCTCCCGCGCCTGGCGAGCCCGGTCAACGCGACCGACAACTTCGAGCTGTATCCCCTGGCCGCGTTGCGGAGCCGGCTGGACCACGTCGAGGCCCAGCTCCTCGAGCATGAGCGGCGTTCCCACGAGGCGCAGGCCCGCCTGACGCCCTACGAAGGACTCGGGCCCCACGCGATCGCCCTGGCCCGCGGCGCCAAGCAGGTCGCCGGCCGCTTCCCCGCAGTCTCCGGACTCGTGCGCCGCCTGGTGCGCGTGGCCTGAGCCCGCTCCGACGGCCGGGACACCCGCGGGTCGATCGGACGCCGGCTCGTGGCCCGGGCCAGCGGGTGCCTCGAGCTCATGGGGCCGGAGCGGTGTCCGCGCCGCCGCCGACCCGGGACGGGTCGGGGGGGAGCAGGGCGTCGAGGGCGGCCAGGTCGGCGCGGGCGGTGGCGGGGGTGGTGCGGGCCAGGCGACGGGTCAGGGCGGCGGCCAGGACGTCGCGGGCGGCGGGGTCGAGGTGGCCGGGGCGGGCGAGGTCGACGAGCCGGGCGCGGGCCTGGAGCACGGTCAGGGCCCACCCGGACGCCGACCCGTCGGGCGGGCACAGGCGGGCGAGCGGGTGCAGGGTGGCGGCCAGGCGGTAGGGGCGGTCGGCCGTCAGCACGGGGCCGGCGCGGTCCTCGAGGTCGGACCAGAGGTCGCCCAGCACGACGGCGGCCGTCTCGGGGGTGGCCCCGGCCACGCGCTGGCGCAGCTCGTCGCGGAGCACCTCCATCCGGGGCCGGGTCAGCGCGCCCGAGGCGGTCAGCCGCACGAGCAGGGCCCGCACGCGGTCGACCAGCTCGGCCCACGCGGCCGGCTCGATGCCCGGCGGCACGGTCGCGGCCAGGGGCTGCACGGCGGGTGCGACCTCGGCGGCGCCGAAGGCCGCCAGGGCGAGCTGG
>CAZUZD010000046.1:3203-23162 GCA_964624465.1 uncultured Isosphaeraceae bacterium | reverse complement strand
CCAGCAGCGCCAGGGCCGCGGCGAGCACGAACCGTCGGCCCGAGCGCCGGGGCCCCAGGGCCCCGGGATCCGGATCGGGATGAGGACCGGGGCCGCGACGGTCGTCGAACCGCAGCAGCCGGCCGGCGTTGCCGTTGGTGTCGCCCTGCCCCACGATCGCCCCGCCCTTCCCCGATTCCGTCGGTGCCGGACCCGCCCCGATCAGTGTAGTCGGCGGCGGCGGCCAGCGGCAGGCTCCCGCGGCGCGGCGGGCCCGGCCGAACCGGTTGCGGGGCGATCCGGGTCCGGATACCTTGAAAGGGGACGGTCGCGCCTCGGCGGGACGGTCGGGCGAGGATCGGCCGAGGCCCGCGACGGGCCCGGGCGATCACGGCCCGGACCGCGGCGGGGCGGCGGCCCGCGACTGCTGCACTGACGCCCTTCCGACGCCGAGACGAGCGAACCGACCCATGGCCCACCCCACCGAATCCCCCTACTTCCGGCTCCGCCAGGCGGGCGACGTGGCGGTCTTCGAGGTGCAGGTGCGCGAGCTCCGGCAGCCCAGCGCCGCCCAGGACTTCGGCGCGGCGGTCCAGCAGGCGATCGACGCCGGCACCACCCGCAAGGTGCTGCTGGACCTCAGCGACACCGAGTACCTCTGCAGCACCGCCTTCGCCGTGCTCTTCGGCCTGGGCAAGAGCCTGCAGGAGGCCGGCGGCGCCCTGCGGCTCTGCGGCCTGCACCGCGACGTCCAGATCGGCGCCAACATCATCGGCCTGGGCCGGTACGTGCCGTGCTTCGACACCGAGCACGCCGCCCTGGCCGACTTCTGAACCACTGCAAGCCTTGCCGGGTGTCACGCGGCCGAGCCGATCGACACCGAACGGAACCGCGCGATCGGGGCCCCCGGCCCCACCACTCCATCCACTCCGACACCCTGCGCCCCGTCGCCATGCTGGGAGGGACACGTCCCATGATCCGGTCCACACCGCTTCGCCGCCTCGCGACCCTGGCCACGATCACGCTGGGGCTGGCCCTGGCCGGCGGCCCCCGGGCCCAGGCCCAGGGCTGGGGCTATGGCTACGGCTTCGGCGGCTATGGCGGCGGCTTCGGGGGCTACGGCGGCGGCGGCTGGGGCGGCGGCTGGGGCGAGTTCGGAGGCGGCATGCCCGGTGGCATGACCGTCTACGACGCGGCGCTGCTCCGCGACCAGACGTTCATGATGAACAACGCGCGCTACAACGCCATGAACGCCTTCTCCACGCAGGCCTTCCAGTCGGCCAACCTGATGGAGCAGCAGGCGTACAACACGGCGCTGCAGAACCAGCGGCTCTCGATGGAGCTGGCGCAGGAGAAGTACAATGTCGCCAACCAGAACCGCAAGTCGTACGAGCTGGCCCGCGACACCAACGACCCGCCGGCGCCAATCGGCCAGTTCGTGAGCGCCAACGGCGAGGTCCTCTGGCCCGAGAGCGCCCCCAGCGGCGGCGCCCACGGCACCCGCCGGCAGGCGGTCGACGCCGCCGTCAGCAAGGCCGCCGGCGCGTTCCGGTCGTCGGGCCAGGTCAGCGTCTATGACCTGGTCAACGCCCGCAAGGCGCTGCGGGCCTACGGCCAGCCGGCGCTCGACCTGCTCGGCAACCGCCGCGACATCAAGGGCCGCGCCCAGCTGCTGGCGTTCCTCAACGGCTTCGACCGCAGCCTCGACCACTTGAGCACGCCCCCGGTCGACGCCGCCGCCGCCCCGGCCGACGCCCCCGCGCCCAACGCCAACCCGAATCGCTGAGCGGCCCCGGCCGCCCGCCCGCCCAGCTCCACGGGGCCGGGCGATCGCGGTGCCCCAGCCGGGGCCCCGGTCGCCCGGCCCCGTCGCATTCCGCGCGGTGTCCCGGGGGCCGGCCGCTCCTCCTGGTTCCGATTCGAGCTGGCGGCAGACGTGCCCGCGGTGTCGCACAAACACCGCTGGAGTTTGTTGAACTTTGACGGTTTTCGGAACCGACCCTTGTAGAGCCCCCCGGGCGTTGCTACAGTTCGACGTCTCTTGCCCCTCCAGGCCCTTCCTGGGCCAGCGTCCGGCAAGGTCGTCCCGCCCCCCCGGCTCCCTCCTTGCGAGGGGCCAGGTTTCTCGCGGTCGCTCGACCCTCCCGACGCCCTCGCTCCGGCATGGCGGATCCTCCCGCCCTCTGCACTCCGCTCTTACGAACCGAACTGACCGGATTCCGCCTTGAATGGATTGCGGTGTCGGCCCTCCCAGGCGCGACCCCCGCTGCATCCGTAGCGCGGTCGCGTCGCGTGCCCTCCGCAACCCTGATCGCCGTGCGCCCGCGCCGTGCCCCGGTGCTCGCGCCTCCGGCCCTCGGGATTGCGGCCCACGCTCCTGGAAGGCTCTGTTGGCACCGGCCCTGGCTCGCCCGCAGGCTCCGCGGCGCACCGGGTCACGACCCCAGTCCCCCCCTCGGGCCGTGTCGCACTTGAGGATCCGCCGGCATGAGGCATCGCCGCGCCATCCCGATCGTCCTCCCCCCGCCCGTGCCCGCGCCCCGACTCCGGGGGACGGGCGCCCGGGGCCCCCGCTCGGGGCATGTGGCCCGGCTCCTCGCCGTGGTCCTGACGCTGCTGGCGGCCGGCACGCCGGCCGCGCTGGCCCAGGCCGATCGCGGCCCGAAGCCGCCGCGCGTCGCGAGCCGGAAGCCCGTGGTCGTGACGCCCATCCCGGTCCCCCCGGCCCGGGCGCAGGCCCCCGGCCGGGCCGCCAATCCGGTGGCCGCCGGCCCGGCAGACCGGGTCGCGGCGCCGACGCCGCCCCCCACCTATCATGGCGCCGTGAGCGGGATCCTGCAGGCGAAGTGCCGCGAGTGCCACCGCCCCGGTGAGGTCGGTCCGTTCGCGCTCGAGACGTACGAGCAGGCCCGCAAGCGGGCCGGTGACATCGCCACGGTCACCGAGGAGCGGCAGATGCCGCCCTGGAAGCCCGCGCCCGGTGTCGGGCCCCGGCTCCAGCACGACCGCTCGCTCACCCCCGAGCAGATCGCCACCCTGCGGGCCTGGGCCGATGCCGGGGCGCCCGAGGGCGTGCCCGCCGCCGCCGCCACGGCCGCGCCCATGCCGCAGGTCCACCCCGACGGCTGGCGGCTCGGCACGCCCGACCTGGTGCTCGAGGCCAGCGAGCCGTTCACCGTGCCGGCGACCGGGCCCGACCTCTACCGCTGCTTCGTGATCCCGACCAGCCTGGCCTCCGAGGTCGCCGTCGGCGCCATCGAGTTCCTGCCGGGCAACCACAAGGTCGTGCACCACATCAGCACGTTCCTCGACACCAAGGGCGCCGCCCGCCAGCTCGACGCGGCCGACCCCGGCCTGGGCTACACCTCGTTCGCCGGCCCCGGCGTCGAGGTCTACGGCGAGCTGGGGTTCTGGAACACCGGCAGTCGCCCCACCCACCTGCCCGAGGGCGTGGGCCTGATCATCCCCCGGGGCGCCGACGTCGTGCTCCAGATCCACTACCACCCCAGCGGCAAGCCCGAGACCGACCGCACCCGCATCGGCCTGTACTTCCACAAGGCGCCGATCCGGCAGTCGCTGCACTGGAACGACGCCTCGAACTACGAGTTCCGCCTGCCCGCCGGCGAGAAGGACGTCGAGGTCCGCGGCACCTGGTTCGTGCCCGTCGACGTCGAGGCCTACGCCGTCGCCCCCCACATGCACAACCTCGGGCGCTCGATGCGGATCACCGCCACCCTGCCCGACAACACCGAGCGCGACCTGATCTCGATCCCCGACTGGGACCCCGCCTGGCAGAGCATGTACTTCTTCGAGGAGCCGGTGACCCTGCCCAAGGGCACGATCGTCAAGGTCATCGGCCACTTCGACAACTCCGACCACGCCCGCAACCCCAACCATCCGCCCAAGGATGTGAAGGTCGGGCACAAGGTCGAGAACGAGATGTGCGTCGGCTACATCGCCGTCGTCAAGAAGGGCCAGGACCTGACCAGGCCCGGCGTCCGCGACGACCTGTACAGCATCTTCGAGCAGCAGCGCTACAAGAACTTCCGCCGCAAGGTCGAGAAGCGCCGCTCCGCCAAGTGACCCCCGGCGGGACCCGGGCGCCGCGGCGGATGGGCCTCCGTGTCGGGCGGATCAGCGGAGCGTCCCCCGCCGCCCCGGGTGGCCCCCCCCCCCCACCCGCCCTGCGGCGGGGCGCGCCCGCGGCCCCCCCCCCCGCCCGGGCGGCCGACCCCCCGCGCACCCCCCCGACGAATCGATGTGCCCGGGTCTCCAGTCTTACGGGCCCGGCGTTCGGAGGCCCCCGAATCGTCGGCGTGGCCACGCTGCGCTCGGGTCATGCCGACAGGGACCGGGGCCGCTGACGCCCCGGAGGCGAGATCGATCAGGGGCAACAGGCGAAGCCGCCCTGTCGCGAGCGGCCGGGGGTGGGGGTCGGGACGAGGGGCGGGGCCGGCGGGCGGTCGGCCAGGACGGGCCGGTGCGGCTCGGGGGCGCGCAGCGGCGCGGGGCCGGCGTCGAGGAACTCGGCGTGGCTGCGGAGCCATCGGATCACCGAGCGGGCCTCCAGGCCCCCCAGCCGCAGCTCGCGCATCGCCCCGCCCGCGCCGCTGAACCCCAGGTGCACCCGGGGCCCCTCCGAGTCCGTCTCCACCAGCGCAAAGGCCAGCAAGGCCGGGTTGATCAGCACGTCGCCGGCCGCCAGGAACGGTTTCATCCTCGCCTCCTCCTCACGCCACTCGGGCCGCTGTCGACGATCATCATCGGCCCCGCCCACCACCCCCGTCAAGGCAATTTTCATCATCCCCACTGGTTTTGTGGGAATTAACGGACGGCGATGGGTGGGCGCGGCCCGGGCGGGGCTCAGCGGGGGGTGACGAGGCGGCGGGTGACGAGGCGGCGGGTGATCGCGGCGACGTGGCGGCCCTGGAACCGGGCGATGTCGAGCTCGATGGCGCTGGGCTGGCGCTTGCCGTCGGCGCCGGCCAGGGTGGTGGCGCCGTAGGGGGTGCCGCCGCTGATCTCGGCCATCTGCACGAGCCTCGGCTCGGAGTATGGCACGCCGACGAGGATCATGCCGTGGTGCAGCAGGGTGGTGTGGAAGCTGGTGATGGTCGTCTCCTGGCCGCCGTGCTGGCTGGCCGTGCTGGCGAAGACGCTGCCGACCTTGCCGATCAGGGCCCCGCGGAGCCAGAGGCTGGTCGTGCGGTCGAGGAACTGGCGCATCTGCGCGGCCATGTTCCCGAACCGGGTGGGGGTACCAAAAATGATCGCGTCGGCCTCGGCGAGCTGCTCGGGCTCGATGATCGGCACGTGCGCGAAGCTCGCCCGCGCCGCCGCCGCGCCGCTCTTCTCCAGGGCCGCCTCGGGCACCAGCTCGGGCACCTGGAACAGGGACACCTCGGCCCCCTCGACCCCGCGGGCGCCCTCGGCGATCGCCTCGGCCATCTGATAGACGTGACTGTACATGCTGTAGAACACGACCTGGATCTTCATGAATCGGCCTCCGCGTGGTGAGTGGCGTGAGCGTGTGTGGAGTGAACCGGCGGGCGGGCCGGGAGCCCGCCCCCCGGGGATTGGCCCCGGCGCCGCGGCGCGGGTCAGAGCCCGGCGGCCGGCGTCGCGGCCCGAGCCCGCCTGGCGTCGAGGCTCCAGGGCCCGACGCCGTTGGCGATGACCAGGATCATGGCGCCCATCAGCGCCAGGTTCTTGAAGAACTGGATGCTCTGCTCCTGCTGCGCCTTCGGGTCGGCGACGGTCCAGAAGTCGTGGAAGTAGTAGGTCGCCAGCA
Organism: uncultured Isosphaeraceae bacterium; assembly: GCA_964624465.1. Lineage (GTDB taxonomy): Bacteria > Planctomycetota > Planctomycetia > Isosphaerales > Isosphaeraceae > CAZUZD01. Next base: position 17,392 of record CAZUZD010000046.1, on the reverse strand, counting down.
CCAGGAAGATCAGCAGCAGCGTGGCGCCGATGCGGGCGTGGAACCCCAGGATCAGCGACAGGCCCCCGACGATCAAAAACGCGATCGCCCCGGCCAGCAGCACCTGGGGCGCCGGGACCCCCTCGCCGCCCATCACCTCGGCGACGGCCCGGTAGTTCGGGATCTTGTTGCCCAGCGCCGAGAGCAGGAAGATGGCGCTCAGCAGGGTGCGGCCGAGCACGGCGAGCACCCCTTGCAGCGTGGCAGGCATCGGTTCGGTTCCCCTGGGTTCGCGGCCCGGTTCAGGCCAGGTCGAAGAGCAGGATCTCGGACGGACCATCCGCCCGGATCGTCAGCAGGGACTCGTCGCTCACGGCCGCGCCGTCGCCGGCCATCAGCGGCTCGCCGTTGAGGCTCACGGCGCCCCGGAGCACCTGGAGCCAGGCGTGGCGGCCGGGGGCCGGGGCGTGCGTGACCTCGCAGCCGGGGTCGAGCGTCGCCAGGTAGAGCGCGGCATCCTGGCGGATCCGGAGCGCCCCGTCGCGGCCGTCGGGCGTGGCCACCGGCCGCAGCCGGTTGTGGCGCTCGGCCTCGGGGAACGCGCGCTGGTCGTACGAGGGCTCCAGCCCCGGGCGCTCGGGGCGGAGCCAGATCTGGTACAGATGCACCGGCTCGGTCGGCGAGTCGTTGAACTCGCTGTGCGTGATGCCGGTGCCGGCCGTCATGTGCTGCAGCTCGCCGGGGCGCAGGGCCGCCCCCGAGCCCAGGCTGTCGCGGTGCGTCAGTGCGCCCGAGAGCACGTAGGTCACGATCTCCATGTCCGCATGCCCGTGCGTCCCGAACCCCTGCCCCGGCGCCACCCGGTCCTCGTTGATCACCCGCAGCGCCCGGAACCCCATCTGCGCCCGGTCCACGTAGTGCCCGAACGAGAACGTGTGGAACGTGTCCAGCCAGCCGTGGTCGAAATGCCCACGCTCCCCCGACCGCCGCACCCGGATCATCGCTCGGCCCTCCCTTCACCTGACACAAGAACTGTTGACGAATCAACCATCTGCCGAAAAAAACGGCCGGCTCACGGGGCGCCGGCGTCCTCGAGGGGCGCGCGGGCCTTGTCGAGCAGGCGGATCAGCTCGCGGAGCTCGTCGGGGCTGAGGTGCCCGATCAGGCGGCGGTGCAGCTCCTGCTCGGGCCCGTCGATCTGCGCCAGCCGCTCCAGGCCGGCGGGGGTGATCGCCACGTAGACGACCCGGCGGTCCTCGGTCGAGCGCTCGCGGGCGATCAGGCCCAGGCCTTCGAGGCGGTCGACCAGCCCGGTGATGCCGGGCACGGCGGCGACCATGCGCTCGGCGACCTCGAGGATCGGCAGCGGCCGGCCCTCGCCGCGGAGGATCCGCAGCACGTTGTACTGCGACGCCGTGAGCCCGTACGCGCGGAACAGCCGGGCGCAGCACAGGCCGAATCGGTCCGCCGTGCGGGCGATCGACAGGATCGCCTCCGGCTCCGGCCGCTCGAACGGCCGCCGCTTCTTGAGCTCCCGCTGCAACCGACCACCCGACATCGCCCCGCCCTCCTCGTCCGCTTGATCCTCGACCCGAAATCAGTTTATGCGCCATCCAATTTCGCGTCAAGCGATTTTCCCGCCGACGGCCCCGTAGGTTGGATGAGCGGAGCGAAATCCGACGGTCTCGGAGGCGCTCGCCTGTCGGCCAGCCGAACCGGCTCCGGCGGCGGGTCCCGAGCCGTCCCGTGCCCCAGGCCGTCGGATTTCGCTCCGCTCATCCAACCTACGGGAGGGAAACCGTCGGGGTGCCCGGGCTGCGGCCACGCCAGCAACCTGGAGTCCGTCGCGGCCCCGGGGGCCGGTCAGCGGGGGCCGGGCGGGGTGACGTCGATGACGATCTGCTCGTCGTGGAGCCAGGCCCGGGCGCGGGCGCGGTGCTCGGGGGTGATGTAGGCGGAGAGGGCGGCCAGGGCGGCGCTCAGGACGCTGAGGTCGTCGACCAGGCCGACGCCGACGAGCAGGTCGGGGACCAGGTCGATCGGCAGGATGAAGTACGCCAGCGCCGCGGCGGCCGACGCCTTGACCCAGGTGGGGGTGGTGCGGTCGAGCATGCAGAAGTACAGCGCCGTCACCTCGCCGGCGATCGGCACCTGCCGCAGGTGGGCCTTGGCCTTGGCGGCGAAGCCGGCGCGCACCGCCTGCTCGTTGCGGGTCGGGTCGGCGCCGACGAAGTCCTCGGGGCGGATCGGGGCCCGGGTCCGGAGCCACTGGGCCCACTGGGCGGGGATCTTGACCATCGCGGCAGGACTCCCGGAGGGGGGGACCGGACGGGGCGCGGACGCTCGGCAACGCGGGGCCGCAGGGGACGGTCCCCGGCATTCTACGATGGCGGCCGGCGACGGTTCGCCCCCGATCCGGACCGAGCGCCCGATCGGGCCCGGTTCCCCCGTGCGTCCGCGCCGCAGGCGCGTTACCTTCAAGGGGAAGCGACCCGGGGTCCCGGGCCGGTCGTCGGGCGTCTGCCCTGGCGCTGGCCTGGATCTGACGTGGTCCGCCGCCCGGCCCACCGCCGGCGGACGACCGGACGGGGCCGTCGTCGCCCCGGCCTCTCTCCCCCGAACCGACCTGTAGCGGAGCCCCCGATCATGACGCGTCACCAGCTCGCGGCGGCCCTCGGCGGCGCCGCGCTGATGCTCACGATGACCCTGGCCCCGGCCGCGACCCACCCGGCGGCGGCCCAGCAGCCGGCCGCGGCCCAGGCGCCCAAGTTCGAGAACCGCGACGCGGCCAACGCCTTCTACGCCGAGCGGCTCCGCGACGTCGAGAAGCAGCATGTGGAGTCGCTGACCCAGATCGCTGCCGGCGAGCAGGGCGACGCCGCCAGCGCCACCTACCGCCTGATCTTCAACCTGGCGATCTCGCGGGGCCTGTACCGGGCCGCCGAGCCCGCCGCCGAGAAGGTCATCGGCTCGACCGACATGGCCGCCGACGTGCACAACCTGGCGCAGCTGGTGAACGTCATGGCCGAGGCCGACAGCGGCCGCTATGACGACTCGTTCGAGAGCCTCCGCAAGTTCCTCGTCGAGCGCCAGGCCGAGGGCAGCGGCCGGCCGGCCGTCGGGCCCGAGACGGCCCTGAGCCTGGGCGAGGCGTACTTCCAGCGCCTGGTGCAGGGCGGCCGCTACGACTACGCCGGCAAGCTCTGCCAGTTGATCGTCGCCAACGCCCAGACCCCCGCCGTGAAGGCCCACTTCAGCGAGCGGCTGGCGCGGGTGCAGATGCTCGGCAAGCCGGCCCCGGCCGCCACCGGCGTCGACGTCGACGGCAAGACGATCAAGCTGGCCGACTACGCCGGCAAGGTCGTGCTGATCGACTTCTGGGCGACCTGGTGCCCCCCCTGCGGCCCGCAGATGCTCCGGCTCAACGCGCTGCACGAGAAGTACAAGGACCAGGGCTTCGAGGTCATCGGCGTGAACCTCGACAGCCTCCGCGAGGGTGCCGGCGACGCCAACCGGGTGCTGGCCAGCGTGCGGCGGTTCCTGATCGACCACGGCGTCGCCTGGCCGAGCATCCTCAACGGCACCGGCGGCAGCGACCTGGCCCGCGCCTACGGCGTCACCGACATCCCGGCCAACTTCCTGATCGGCCGCGACGGCACGATCCTCGGCTTCGAGCTCTCCGACCAGCCCCTGGTCAAGGCCGTCGCCGCCGCCGTCTCCAGCGGCAAGTGACCCGCTGAGCCCCCCCTCGGGGTCCCGATCCGATTGACCTCACGCTGCCCCGGGGGCCTTTCCCCCCGGGGCAGCGGCGCTTTCAGGGACGGCCAGCGCGCCGGGCCAGAGGCGACGTGGTGGCCGCGGGGGCCAGCAAAAAGAGCCGCCCTCCCGGGGGTGGGAGGAGCGGCTCGGGGGCGGGTCGGGCCCGTCGGCGCGGCGGCGAGCCGGGGCGGGCTCCCGGCGAGGGCGTCACTTCTTCTTGGTGTCCTTGACCGCCGCGGTCTTGGCGGCTTCCTTCTTCGGCTTCTTGGCTTCCTTCTTCTGGCTGTTGTTGCCCTTGGCCATGTTGCACCTGGAGGCTGGGGGACTCGGCACGCGGTTCAACCCGACACGCACACTCGACCACACCGGAGGGCCGGCGCCGGCCGGCTCGGCCCGGGGCGCCGGGAGGGCGCCGCCGGGGCCCCTTGCGACGGCGCCCGCTCCGCAGCTCCAGCATACTCGATGGAGCCGGTCGCGGTAGACGGCCCGACCCGACGGGATCGATCACCGGAGCTCGACGGTGACGCCCTCGAGGGTCCCCGGGAACCGGAACGGGACGTCGTAGCGGCGATTGACGGCGGTGCCGGTGTCCTCGCCGATGTCGGTGGTCTCGTCGAGGGTTACCCGCAGCGGGATCGTCCGCTCGATGCGGCCGCGGGCCACCTCCTGGCCGTCGACGGCGAGGGTGGCGGTGGCGCCCTTGCCGATGCCGCCGCCGTCGTAGGCGAAGTCGAGCCGGAGCCGGTGCTTGCCGGGGGCCAGGGGCTGCGGCGCGGCCACCTCGTAGTGCGCCACATCGACGAAGTTGTAGTGGAACACGGGCTTGCCCTGCTCCAGGTACAGGGCCAGGCCGGCGAACAGGCCGCCCTGGGTGTAGATCATGCCGCTGGCGCCGGCCGGCACCTCGACGTCGGCGGTGATGCGGAACGAGCGGTTCTTGAGGTCGGGGCTGGCCCCCTCGGGGATGCGGGTCTGGCCGGCGACGTACGGGAACCGGGTGCGGCCCCGGGTGAGGCTCGGGCGGATGGCCGGGTCGAGCCGGCTGGTCTTGCTGGTGTCGATCGGCAGCACGTTGGAGCGCGCCGCCTCGGTGTAGAACAGCAGTTGCAGCTCCTGGAGCTTCTCGGGCTGCTGCGCCGCCAGGTTCTCGGCCTGCGAGAAGTCGCGGTCGGTGTGGTACAGCTCCCACTGGTAGCCGCGGATCGGGTCGGCGTCGGTGTTGCCGGGGTCCCAGGGGGGCAGCGGGGGCGTGGTGCAGGCGACCCAGCCGTCGTGGTAGATCGCCCGGTTGCCGAGCATCTCGAAGTACTGGGTCGTGCGCCGGCTCTTCGCCTGGGCGTCGGCGAAGGTGTAGGCCAGGCTGACACCCTCGATCGGCTTCTGGGCCACGCCGTTGACGGTCGTCGGCGGGGTGACGCCGCAGACCTCGTAGAGGGTGGGCACGATGTCGATGACGTGGTGCCACTGGGTACGCAGTTCACCCCGCGCGGCGATCCCCTTCGGCCACGAGATGACCATGCCGTTGCGGGTGCCGCCGAAGTGGCTGGCGACCTGCTTGGTCCACTGGAACGGGGTGCACATGGCGTGCGCCCAGCCGATGGGATAGTGGTTGTAGGTCGTGGGGCCGCCGATCTCGTCGGCCCGCTTGAGGACCTCGGCCAGGTCCTCCTTCACGCCGTTGAAGAAGGTCATCTCGTTGAGCAGGCCCTGGGCGCTGCCCTCGGCGCTGGCGCCGTTGTCGCCGACGATGTACACGACGATCGTGTTGTCGGTCTGGCCCACGTCGTCGATCGCCTTCAGCACGCGTCCGACGTTGTAATCGGTCTGCTCCAGGTAGCCGGCGTACACCTCCATCATCCGGGCATACACCTTCTTCTGCTCGGCACTCAGCGTGTCCCAGGCGGGTATTCCGGGGGCCAGCGGCACGAGCCTGGTGTCGGGCGGCACGACGCCGAGCTGCTTCTGACGCGCCAGGATCTGCTCGCGGATCGCGTCCCAGCCGGCGTCGAACCGGCCCTTGTACTTGTCGACCCACTCCTTTCTGGGGTGGTGCGGCGCGTGGGTGGCACCCGGGGCGTAGTAGCAGAAGAAGGGGCGGTCCTGGGCGACGGCCTGCTGCATCTGGATCCAGCGGATCGCCTGGTCGGCCATGTCGTAATCGAAGTTGTAGTCGGGCTTGCCGAGGTATGGCTCGACCGGCCTGGTACCCTCGATGACCGCCGGGCGCCACTGGCTGGTGTCGCCGCCGATGAAGCCATAGAAGTGCTCGAACCCCAGGCCGGTGGGCCAGAGGTCGAACGGGCCGGCCTGGCTCGACTGCCAGTCGGGCACGTTGTGGTTCTTGCCGAACCAGGCGGTGTTCCAGCCGCTCTGCTTGAGGACCTCGGCGACCGTGGCCGTGTCCTTCTGCATCACCGTGTCGTAGCCGGGGAAGCCGGTGCCGGCCTCCATGATCACGCCGGTGTGGGCCGAGTGGTGGTTCCGGCCGGTGATCAAGGCGGCCCGGGTCGGACTGCACAGCGCCGTGGTGTGGAACTGGTTGTACTTCAGCCCGCCCCGGGCCAGCCGCTCCAGGGTGGGCGTCTGGCATGGCCCACCGAAGGTGCTGCTGGCTCCGAAGCCGACGTCGTCGAGCAGCACGACCACCACGTTGGGCGCGCCCTTCGGCGCCTGCACCGGCCGGGGGAAGTCGGAGGTGGAGTCCTGCGCCCGCAGGTTGATCGTGCCCTGGAACGGCGCCGACGGGACCGGCAGGACGCTGGAGGTCGACCGGACCTGGGCCGCCGCCGGGGCGGGGCCGTCCTGGGCCCCGGCGAGCGCGGGCCTCGCGGCCGGACTCGATCCGGCCAGGCCACCGACCAGCAGGCCAAGGCCGAGGACGAGTCCGGCGGCGCCGGTGGTCCGGTTCAACACGCGCATCGTGGGCGACTCCAGGTCCGGTTCGCCAGGCGCGGTGCGGGGATCGAGCCACGCCGGGCGGCAGAGAATGGATATCCTGCCCCCGACGTCGACTCACTTCAAGAAGTTTTCGATCCTGGTTCGCGATGGCCCGGGACCCGGCGTCACGGCTGGTCGTAGGGCTTGAGCTCACGGACCCAGAGGTTGCGGTAGCGGACCGGGTTGCCGTGGTCCTGCAGCAGGATCGGGCCCTTGGGGCCGTGGGCCTGGTACTTCGGCAGGCCGCGGAAGGTCATCGGGCCGATCAGCGCCGTGTGGTTGTGCACCACCACGCCGTTGTGCAGCACGGTGGCGTAGGCGGGCGACTCCACCGTGCCGTCGGCCTTGAACCGGGGCGCGGTGAAGAGGATGTCGTACGACTGCCACTGCCCCGGCGGCCGCGAGGCGTTGACCAGGGGCGGGTACTGGCCGTAGATGGCGCTGGCCTGACCATCGGGATAGGTCAGGTTCTCGTAGCTGTCGAGCACCTGGATCTCGTAGCGGCCGAAGAGCATGACGCCGCTGTTGCCGCGACCCTGATCGCTGCTGGTCGGCGGGGTCGGGGTGGCGAACTCGACGTGGAGCTGGCAGTCGCCGAACTCGCCCTTGGTGAGGATCGAGCCCTTGCCGCCGCCGGTGATCAGCGAGCCGTCCTCGACCTTCCACTCGGCCGGCCCGCCGCGCTCGCTGCGCCAGGCGTCGCTGTTCGTGCCGTCGAACAGGACCACGGCGTCGGAGGGGGGCTTGCCGGGGGCGTCCTGGGTGCTGGGCGTCGGCGGCGTGATCACCGGCGGCATCGGGCGGTCGCCGTCGTGCACGTGGTACTTGCCGCCGGGCAGCATCGGGGTGTCCTTGTACCCGAGCTTCGGCTTGTCCTGGCGCGCGGCCGCGGCCAGGCTCAGGCCCGCGACCCCGAGGGCCCCGAGCGTCAGCAGCACCCGACCGGCCCGTCTCGACCCCGGCAATGGCTTCGGCAATGGCATCCGCACCGCTCCCCTGCCCCCCTTGGTGTGGGGGCGCACCCGGTCCTGATGGCGGCGGCCACCGCTCCGATCCGGTCCGATCCGGCCGACCCCGGCCGCCGCGACGCCCCTTACTCTAGCGGCCCCCGGGCGCCGTCGCCTCCCTCCAGTCCGGTCCTGCGCGGGGAAGAAGCTGGACGGTAGTGCCGGTTCTGCCGATGACCGTTACAATCCTGGAACCTCTTCCTCACCCCACTCGTGGGTCGACCCTCACGCCTGCCGACGCCGGTCCGTGGACACCCCCTGCGCCGCTCCGCCCTGGCGCCCGCGCCCGACGGGCCGGGGACCGGGCCGATCCGGGTGGATCCGAGACCAGCGCGGATCGGAGACAATCGTCATGCAGAAGCGTTATGCGTGCGGCGGCGGGGGCCTCGATCGCCGCCAGTTCATCGCCAGCGCCGCCGCGATGGCCGCCACCCTGCCGGCCCTGGCGCCGGGCTACGTCTCGGCCCAGGACCCCAAGGGGGCCGGCGAGGTCGCGGGGCTCGGTGATCCGAAGGGCACCGCGCTGGGTGTGCCCGGCCCGTGGCCCGGCAAGGTCATCGAGGCCCGCCACCAGGGGCTGATCGTCGGCGGCAAGAAGGACCGCGCCGCGATCAAGCAGACCCTGGGCAAGGGCCTGACCGAGCTGGTCGGCTGCGACACCCCCACCGAGGCCTGGCGCCGGTTCTTCGAGCCCGGCGACGCCGTCGGCATCAAGGTCGTGCCCAACGGCCACCCCCAGTGCCCGACCTCGCCCGAGCTGATCCTCGAGGTCATCGACGGCTTGCAGTCGGCCGGCGTGAAGCTCTCGGAGATCGTCGTCTTCGACCGCTACCAGGGCGAGTTCCTGGCCGCCGGCTACGACAAGATCCTGCCCGCCGGCGTCACCTTCGGCGGCCTGTCGCCCAACAGCGTCAAGAGCCAGCTCGACGTCAAGTTCGACGAGGAGAGCCGCGACCCGGTCGCCGGCTACGACCCCGACGAGTTCGTCCACCTCGACCTCGTCTCGGCCGGCAACGATCCCAAGGACGAGCGGGCCTATCGCTCGCACCTGGGCAAGCTGGTGACGAAGCGCCTGAACAAGATCGTCTGCCTGCCCGTCCTCAAGGACCACGGCTCGGCCGGCGTCACCGGCGCGCTCAAGAACATGAGCCACGGCCTGACGAACAACGTCGAGCGGTCGCACTCGACGCCCTGGACCAACGCCTGCAACATCTTCATCCCCGCCGTGGCCCGGCACCCGATCATCCGCTCGAAGTGCGTGCTCCAGATCATGGACGGCATGCGCGGGGTGTGGCAGGGCGGTCCGTTTGGCAACAACGCCGAGTGGGCCTGGGACTACAATGCCCTGCTCTTCGCCACCGACCCCGTGGCGATGGACCACGTCGAGTGGGAGATCATCGACGCCAAGCGCAAGGAGATGAACGTGCCGGGCGTCGCCCAGGTCGGCCGCCTGGCCGCAGACCCGTTCCAGCGCGAGGGCTTCGACGTCCGCCAGCCGCAGCACATCGCCCTGGCCGGCAACCTCGGCCTCGGCTACTTCGACTTCAAGAGCCCCCGCGGCCGTCGGTTCTCGATCCAGCACAAGGTGCTGACCGTCGCCTGAGCGAGCGACCGGGCCGAGAGCCGGGCGGGCTCGACCCTCCCCGGATTCCAGGAGCCCCGGGGGCGCCCGTCGCGCCCCCGGGGCTCGTTTCAGTTCAGGACCCCGCCCCGTCACACCGGTTCGGACGCGGGCTCCGGCGCGACCTCGATCACCGCCACGGGATGCCGGGAGCGGAACAGGGCGTCGGCCTGGGTGCGGGCCTGCTGCATCAGCTCATCCCTCAGGGCCGGGTTGCGGAGGGCCCCTGACCAGACCAACTCGGGCGGAACGCCCGTGAGGACGGTGACCGTCGCCTGCGAGATTCCCTCAGATCGCTCGCCGGCCCAGTGAGCGGCCGAGTACGCGACCGCGCCGCTGACGTCGACCCCCTCCATCAGCTGAACCTCATCGGAGCGGAGGCTGCGGAGCCAACGGTCCTCGGCCCCCTGGCGGTGGTAGTCGAAGTGCTGGACGAGGCGGGGAGCCGGCAAGAGCAGTTCGGGCGGCGGATAAAGGTAGGCCTCGTCCACCGGGAGGTTTCCGAACCTGCGGTTCTGGACCCAGGCCGGGGCGACCGCAGCCTCGCGTTTCTGAACGAGCTTGAGGTCGACGGCCAGTGACGATGCGGGGCTGATGAGCGTGAGGTCGAAGGTGGAAAGGGACGGGGCGACCCGCGTCGCGAGCGCCTCGAAGACCTGGCTGTAAGCCTGGATCGGGCCCTGCTCCTCGACCACCGGGGACACGAGGTGCAACCGCCAGCGCTCGTCCACGCCACTCTTGATCCAGGCGGCCGACACCAGAGCGAAGCGCCGGCGCATCAGCTCGATCAGCAGCGCTCGCCCTTCCGCCACCCGGTCGGTCACCAGTGCAATCGAATCCATGGCAGGACTCCATCCGGGTCTTGGGTCATCGCCTCGACCAGGGTGCGGGCTTCGGCCTCGGTCCTCCAGGCGTAGCGGCTCGTCTCCCGCCACTGCTCGACGATCCCCCAGGAACCGGCGAAGACCGCGTTGGTGAGCGAAGCTCCGGCCAGGACCTGCGTCAGACCGGCGAGCCGCACCAGCTTTGGCACGTCATGCGTCCAGCACTCCCCCAGGTCTTTCAGATACCTCCGGTCCGCGAACAGTTCCCCGCTGAGCTCCAGGTGCCGCAGCACGCACGACTTCAGGCCGCACTCCACCGCAGAGCCCGCCAGGTAGTACGCCGCCGTCCAGCGGCCGGCGGCCAGGAGAGTCGCGGCGTCGAGCAATCGCTCGTCGGCCAGGCGCTGCCAGTGGGCCCGGTTCAAGGCAACGGCTCCGGGGCCCGACGACCCATCAAGATCATTGTACGTGGCAGCTCCGAGGACGACCACACGGAGGCAGGCGCATCGCGAGTCCGCTGACAGCCGGGGGCCGGGGCGCTATCCTGGAGGCCCGGGACTGATCGCGGGGCGCGGCCCCTGGAGTTCACCGTAGGTCACGGGCTGGAGTCCTGCCATGACGGGTCGAGTCGGGATCGTCGGCATCGGCCTGCTGATGGCCCTGGCGGCCACGGCGCGGGCCGAGATCCGGGTCGAGAACCTCGCCGGGGGCGAGACGCTGCGGTATCCGCTGGCGCTGATCCGGGGCACGGTCGAGGGGGAGGGGCCGCTGGAGGTGACGAACGCGGGCCGGCCGGGGGCGGAGGGGGTCACACGGGGGGCGGTGGCGCTCGGGCGGTTCACGGCGCTGGTGGAGCTGAAGCCGGGGGCCAATCGGCTGAGCCTGGTCGCGGGCGAGCAGCGGCGCGAGCTGACGCTGAATTACAAGCCGATGACGACGCCGTATCAGGTCAAGGTCGTGTACGTCACCGACCGCGACGGCCACACCGACTACCTCACCCAGAACCACGACGACCCGCAGAACTACCGGCAGCGGCTCGGCACGGCGGCGAAGCTGCTCCAGACCTTCACGGCCGAGGCGATGCGCGAGCAGGGCCACGGTCGGCTCACGTTCGCGCTCGAGCTCGACGAGCAGGACGACGTGGTCGTGCATACCGAGCGCTATCCCGAGGCCGGCGACGCGCTCCGCGCCCAGTCGGGCGATGCGCTCTACGGCCGGCTCTACGGCTGGATCGGGCGGAAGTTCCGCATGGATCGCGCCAAGAACATGGTGATCATGGGCTTCTCGGGCTACGACCCCATGACGAAGCAGGCCCAGGCGCACACGGCGCTTGGCGGGGGGGGACAGGGGCTGTTCTCGAACCTGTTCCTGTTCTGCTGGCCGGGGTCGCCGGCCGACGTGGGGCGGGCGTTCTCGGACGCGACGCCGGTCGACCGCTCGAAGGTGTACCACGACGTCGGCCTGCCGACGCTGAACACGCTGGCGTCGACGACCCTGGGCGCGGTGCTCCACGAGATGGGGCACACCTTCGGCCTGCCGCATGCGTCCGACCCGCGCTGCATCATGTCGCGGGGGTTCGACCACCTGCGGCTGAGCTTCCTGCCGGCGGACCCGCGGCCCGAGGGCCCGGCGCCGATCGCGCCCGAGCAGACGGCGACCTTCAGCCCCTACATGGCCGCGCGGCTGGCCCGCAGCCCCTGGTTCGCGCCCGACGCCGTCGAGGTCCCGGCCGCCGACCGGCCCCGGCTGCGGATCGACTGGGAGCGGCGGGCGCTCGAGGTCGAGGCCCCCGGCGGGCTGGAGGCGCTGCTGACGAGCGTCGGCGTCGACGAGGTCCGCCACGGCGTCGTGCGGACGTTCGCCGACGGGCCGACCCGGCTGACGATCCCGCTGGAGAACCTCCGCGCCGCGCACCCGGAGCCGGGCCCGCTGACGATCCTGGCCTACGACCGCGGGCGCCGCGAGGTCAGCCTCGACGAGTCGAAGGCCCGGAACCCCGACTGGTTCGTCTCCCGCTGGCGGCTGCCGGAGCGGCCGACGCCCCTGCCCGACACGGCCGCCCCGGCCCCGACCGAGGCCGAGCTGGCCGCGATCCGGGACTCCCTCCAGGCCCGGCCCGTGCAGGCGCCGCCCCGCGACTCCGAGGGCGCGCTCGACTCGGCCGACCTGGGCCGGGTGTTCGGGCCGGCCGAGGGCGTGACGGCCTTCGCGCTCGGCGAGCTGGAGGTCGACCGCGACCGCGAGGCGCGGCTGCTGGTCGGCGGCGACGACGGCGTGCGGGTCTGGCTCAACGGCGCACTCGTGCTCGACCGGCCCGGCATCCGGGTGACCCCGCCCGACGGCGCCACGGCGACGGTGCGGCTCCGCGAGGGTCGCAACGAGATCCTGGTGCAGAGCCAGCAGGCCGGCGGCGGCTGGGGCTTCGCGCTGCGGTTCGCCGGGACCGACGGGGCCCCGATCGTGCCCGAGGCCCGCTGAGGCCGGGGTCGGGGTGCGTCGTGGCGTGGCCGGTGGGGCTCCGCTACACTGACCCGCGTTCGCGACCAGTCCGGGGTCGGCCTGGATTCGCGACGCCCGCCCGAGTCTGCCCCCACCGTCCTTGCGAGGCACACCACCGATGAGACGCTTCCCTGCCGCCCGCCTGCGGCCCTGGGCCGCGATGGCGCTGGCCGTCGCGGCGACCACGACGGTCGCCCAGGCCGACGTCACCGTGCCGAACATCTTCGGCTCGCACATGGTCCTGCAGCGCGACCTGAAGGACAAGGTCTGGGGCCGCGCCGAGCCCGGCGAGCCGGTCACGGTGCAGATCGCCGGCCAGACCAAGACGACGCAGGCCGATCGCAGCGGCATGTGGTCGGTGCTGCTCGACCCGATGCCGGCCGGCGGCCCGCACACGATGTCGATCAAGGGCGAGGACACGACCCTGGTCTTCGACGACGTCCTCGTCGGCGAGGTCTGGATCTGCTCCGGCCAGTCGAACATGCAGTGGGACGTGCAGATTGCCAACGATCCCGACCTGGAGAGCCTGACCGCGAAGTACCCGATGATCCGCCTGATCTCGGTCCCGCAGGTCGGCACCCAGGAGCCGCGGGACAACTTCCGCGGCAAGTGGGAAGCCTGCACGCCCCAGACCGTCAAGGGCTTCTCGGCCGTCGGCTTCTTCTTCGGCCGCCTGCTGCACCAGGCGCTCGACGTGCCGGTGGGCCTGATCGACAACGCCTGGGGTGGCTCGGCCGCCGAGGCCTGGATCCGCCGCGACATCCTCGAGCGCGACGCCAAGTACGCTGACCTCATGGCCCGCTGGAAGGAGATCGAGGACGCGTACCCGAAGGCCAAGGCCGACTACGAGGCGAAGCTGGCCGAGTGGAAGACGGCCGCCGAGAAGGCCAAGGCCGAGGGCAAGCCCGCCCCGCCCCAGCCCGGCGGCAACCCCGACGGCAACATGAACGGCAACGCCCGCCCGGCGAACATCTACAACGGCGTGCTCAAGAACCACATCGGCTACGGCATCCGGGGCGCCATCTGGTACCAGGGCGAGAGCAATGCCGGCCGCGCCTACCAGTACCGCGACCTGTTCCCGCTCATGATCCAGAGCTGGCGCGACGAGTGGGGCATCGGCGACTTCCCGTTCTACTACGTCCAGCTCGCCGACTTCATGGCCGAGAAGCCCGAGCCCGGCGACAGCGCCTGGGCCGAGCTGCGCGAGGCGCAGACGATGACCATGGACCGCCTGCCGAACGTCGGCGAGGCCGTGATCATCGACATCGGCGAGGGCCGCGACATCCACCCGCGGAACAAGCAGGACGTCGCCAAGCGCCTCGCCCGCTGGGCGCTGGCCAAGGACTACGGCATCGACGTGCCGCACCACAGCCCGCGCTACAAGTCCAAGGAGATCAAGGACGGCAAGGTCGTGCTCACCTTCGACCACGTCGGCCCCGGCCTCTACAGCTTCGACGTCGACCAGCCGATCGGCTTCAGCATCGCCGGCGAGGACAAGAAGTTCGTGAAGGCTCAGGCCAGGATCGTCGGCCCGAACCAGGTCGAGGTCTGGGCCGACGGCGT
>CAZUZD010000046.1:0-3193 GCA_964624465.1 uncultured Isosphaeraceae bacterium | reverse complement strand
CTCGGTGCGCTACGCCTGGGCCGACAACCCGGTCTGCAACCTGTACAGCCGCAACGGCCTGCCCCTGACCCCGTTCCGCACCGACGACTGGGAAGGGACCACCGCCAAGAACACCCGCTGAGGCCACGGCCATACGGGTCGATCAGAACGCCCTGGCGGCGCCGGCCTGCCGGCGCCGCCAGGGTCGCACGCCGCACTCGCACGGAGGTTCCGATGGCCAGGACGGTCGCGACCACCCGCCACATCGCCTTCCTGAAGGGCATCAACGTCGGCGGCCACCGGGTCACGATGGAACGGCTCCGCGGGCTCTTCGAGGCGCTCGGCTTCACCCGGGTCGAGTCGTTCATCGCCAGCGGCAACCTGCTCTTCGACGCCCCCGCGACCGAGCCGGCCGCCGCGCTCGAGGCGAGGATCGAGGCCAGGCTCGCCACCGAGCTCGGCTACGCCGTCGACACCTTCCTGCGCACCCCGGCCGAGCTGGCCGCCCTGATCGCCGCGCAGCCGTTCGACCCGGCCGCGCTCGAGGCCCCGGCCACGCTGCACGTCGGCATGCTCCGCCAGGCGCTCGATCCCGACGCGGCCGCGACGCTGGCCGGCTTCAGCGGCGACTTCGACCAGCTCCGGTCCCACGGCCGCGAGCTGTACTGGCTCTGCCGCGGCAAGATCACCGACTCGCAGGTCGCCTGGCCCAGGGTGGGGCGGGCCATCCCGTTGACGGTGACGATGCGGAACGTGACCATGCTCCGCAAGCTCTCGGCGAAGGCTCCGCCCGGCGGCGCGGCCTGACGCGTCGCGACGGATCCGACCCGGGCGGAGCCCACCCTCGGAGCCTGCGATGGCCAGGATCGTGAACCCCAGCCCCGCCGGCCCGACCACCGCGGCGCAGATCGCGGCGTTCGAGGCCCACATCGGCCATCCCCTGCCGGCCGCCTACCGCGACTTCCTGCTGGAGCACAACGGCGGCCAGCCCGAGCCCGACGCCTTCACGCTCCGCATGGAGGACGGCGAGGCGCAGGAGGATGTCGTCATGGGCTTCTTCCCGCTCCGCGACCTGGCGATCGGGACGGTCGAGGTCGAGGCGTTCGAGGAGCTGCGCATCTGGCCGCTGCACTGCGCCTGGGACGACCTCCAGAATGACCTGGAGCACCTGTACGAGCTGGAGCTGGACCCGCCGCTGCTGCCGATCGGCACGGACGGGTCGAGCAACTACGTCTGCCTGGTGCTGACCGGCGACCGGGCCGGCGCGGTCGTGTTCCTGGACCACGAGACGGCCGAGGACTGGCCGCTGGCGGACAGCCTGCCGGCGTTCCTCGAATCTCTCCGCCCCCGGGAGCGGACCGACTACCACGAGGCGCTGTAGCGGGACCGGCCGGGCCACCCGGCGCGGTGCCTGCAATCCGCGGAGCTGGTCCCGTAGGGGCCGCTGTGCGGACCGAGTTCGGATCGGTCCGCACAGCGGCCCCTACGGGACTGAGCGAACCCGAGGGCGCAACTCAAGGCGCGGTCGGGGGAGCCCTGGAACCGCCCGGTCCACAAGGACGCTCGAAACGACCTGGCGTCCGAATCGAGGACCGACCGAAGCATTCCAGGACCATGGAAGGCGGGCGATGACCGAGCATCTGGCGATTCTGCGCCGCGAATTCGACGCCGAGGAGGGCACGTTTCTGCTCAGGCTCCGCGTCGAGCTGGAGTGGGACCGGCCAGCGTTCTCGCGGCTGATCCGCGTAATGGAGCAGTGCGCCGTCGAGCACGAAGGCAGCGACCGCATCGAGCGCTGGATCGCCTGCGGATTCTGGTTCCTGGAGCAAACGGCGGCGGATTGGGTGGGGCATCCGGACCGGGGCCGGACCGGGGACGAGGAGTATTACCGGCAGGCATGCATGCGGCTCAGGGATCTGGCCTCGTGGCTGTTCTTCGGAGCGAGCCCCTTCGAAGGCCAGGGCCCGCTCCCTCCCCTTTGAGGCGGCGCCTGTCGCGGTCGGGCCATGGTCCCCAGCCCCGGAGGGTCCGCGGTGCGGACCAATCCGGGGACGGTCCGCACAGCGGACCTTCCGGGACTCAACCGGCCGGACCCTCCGGGATAGAAGCCGTGCGGCGGCGCCCCTCGAGGGGTCCGTCGAGGGGCGCCCCGGCGCTCCGTCCGGGCTCCCCGGATGGGGGACCACGGGGTGCCGGGTGGACCGGGTGCGGGGCATCGGACGGGGCCGGCTTGGGGCGGTTGACCTTGCCGGCTGGGGGCCCGAAGGGTCTAATATTCGGGGAAAGGCACCCTGGACCCGCTCCCTTCTGTCCCCTCTCGCAGGGTTCGGAGCTTTTCCCGTGCAAGATCGCATCGCCTATCAGGGCATCACGTTCGATGATGTCCTGCTCGAGCCCGCCTATTCCGAGATCCTGCCGCGCGACGTCGACGTCCGCACCCGCCTCACGGCCAGGATCCCGCTGAACATCCCGCTGCTCTCGGCCCCGATGGACACCGTCACCGAGGCCGAGCTGGCCATCGCGCTCGCCCAGGAGGGCGGGATCGGGATCATCCACAAGAACATGTCGATCGAGGACCAGACCCGCGAGGTCGACAAGGTCAAGCGGTCCGAGAACGGCATCATCGTCGACCCGATCACCCTGCCGCCGGACGCGACCGTGGGCCAGGCCCGCGAGATCATGCAGGGGCACAACATCTCGGGCGTGCCGATCACCGTCGACGGCATCCTCAAGGGCATCCTCACCCGCCGCGACCTGCGGTTCCTCGAATCCGACGACATGCGGGTCGAGGAGGTGATGACCAAGGAGAAGCTGATCACGGCCACCGCCAGCACCAGCCTGGAGGAGGCGGATCGGATCCTCACCCAAAATAAGGTGGAGAAACTGCTCCTGGTCGACGATCAGTACCGATTGAAGGGCCTGATCACGATCAAGGACATCGACAAGATGCACCGCTACCCCCTCGCCTGCAAGGACGCGCGGGGCCGGCTCCGGGTGGGGGCGGCGGTGGGGGTGCACGACTACGACCGGATCGCCTCGCTGATCGAGGCCGACGTCGACGTGGTCGTGGTCGACTCGGCGCACGGGCACACGCAGAACGTGATCGAGACGGTCAAGCGGATCAAGCGCGAGCGGGACCTCGACGTGGTGGCCGGCAACGTCGCCACCGCCGAGGGGGCCCGCGCCCTGGTCGACGCCGGCGCCGACGCGATCA